>CBDBDR010000001.1:0-38287 GCA_965203965.1 Thermodesulfobacteriota bacterium
TTTGTCACAGCATCTTATAAATAGTAGTTGTATCATGACTGTGCTAGAATTCTCATTTAGTTGATTGCTGTACTGTGATTTCTGTACTGTTTCTAATAGGTGATTACCACAAGGGCCAATGCACGATAGCATAGACTGAAGATGCCTAGCTATAATAAGCTTTATAGTACCAGTACCGGCAACACAGTATACATGCAACTGTGTGATAGTCAACAATAAAGGCATAGATTATTCTTATTTCTATAGCTAGTCACTGTAGGGGGTATAGTGCCAGTTGACTTCCACCATGCTATATATGGCTGCAGTTAATGCATTACTGATTGAAACAAAATAGTGAAACAAATCTAGCATAGCAGGCACCAGCTGCAGTCATGCCGGCTTTACAGGCACTGCAAGGAATAGTCCTAAATTCAAACTCATCATCAATTTTTTTGCAAATTTTAATTCTGATCAAACTCTGGCCTACCATAGTGTATAGTTGATGTATACTAACCTCCACAAATATTTGCTCTGCAAGTAAACCACAGTGTTGCAAGTAACAGGAAAATAGCTTTTGATGACATGTCTGAATCTGATTTGTAGCCACTGACCTGCATTGATGAATTCCGAACAAGGAATTATCTTTCATTTAAATTGAAAATCACATCTTACAAACGTGGCCGCGGGTTTGGCCGCTGGAATTCAGTCGCGCGTTTTTCAGTATTGAATCCCTAGTATAGAGAGCACGAACTTGATAGCATATAAACAGGCAGCGGGGTGCATCAGCAAACAGAAATTCTATTCGCGAGAACTAACTGTATGGCGTACATGTATAACGCGCATGCCAAAGCGTTCTTGCGGCATCAGTAAAAATGTTAAGACCGGAAATAAACGTCGGCCAATCATATATATTCAGTCCTTTAGTTCACGTGACGGTGTACTATACGCTACTGCGTGTACTTTTCCCGTGGTTTTCCTTCACCAGTAGTCCGCTTACTGAGTTCTTGGTATTCTACCCAAAATCTGTCTGTTCGATGGGGACGTGCTTCTTCTACCCCTTTTACAGTATCTAATGGTGTTCGTCAGGGTGGTGTTTTATCCTGTTTTATTTTCTATTTACCTGGATGAGCTACTTATGAAGCTTGAGTCTCTTGGTGTTGGTTGCTTTCGGAATAACCATTTTGCTGGCGCCCTTGCATATGCTGATGACATCGTTCTATTGGCGCCAAGTGCCTCTGCCTTGCGTATTCTCCTTGCTAGTTGTGAATCACATGGCAGCCGCCTTGGATTACAGTTCAATCCCCTCAAGACTCAACTTATTAATTTCCGCTTGGGTGTCTCTGGTTCTAATTCTATCTTCTCTTTCTGTGGTTCAACTCTTCAATTTTCCCCCACAGTCCTACACCTAGGAAATAAATTATCATATGATCTTTGCGATGATCAAGACATATTATTATTAAAGTCCTGCTATCTTTCGAGAGCTGCTAACAGTTTATTCTCTACCTTTCAAAAGGTCGGACCAATTCCTCTGTCCTATCTCTTTTCCTCCTACTGCTTAGCTCTCTATGGTTGTGAACTCTGGAAACTATCCTCACCTGGTCTTAAAGCTATTGAGGTAACATTTAATAAATGTTTACGACGTATCTGGGGTCTTCCCCCAAGAACGCACACTGGTATTCTCCACTGTTGTGCCGGATTTCAGAGTATCTATAATACCGTTTTTTCAAGATCCCATAATTTCATTCAACGTGCTGGGCGTTCTAACAATTCTTTGGTGAAGGCAGTGTTCAATGACATTCTGGCGTACACCTTTGCTGGACACAACATTTTCTTCGGTTCAAGTTATAAGAAAAATTACTCCTCAGATGATCAAGAGTGTGCAGGTGTATTGCGATCGTTTATTCTCTCGAGCATTGATTCTGATGTAGTACATGGCTCCTCTCCGATTGATTCGATGTTAAGAACAATTGCTACGGCATACCTTAATTTATTTCAACTCTACACCTTACGTGGTGTGTTTCACAATAATAAATAATAGTTAGAGAGCGCATCCGAGGATCTACGCGATTTAGAAGCCCGAGAGCCGTTGCTATATAGCGTCCGAGCGTAGCGAGGGCGCTATGGTAACGGCGCGAGGGCTTCTACATCGCGTAGATCCGATTGGATGGGCTGTCTAACTGATTTAGACCATAGCAACAGCAAACAGAAACGACGCGAACGACGAGGAAGGACACGCGAGCGCTGTTAAAATTATTCAGTAGAACTCCGCGCACAGAACCGTAATCTGCGCCGTGTGGTGGGATGCCATTATGAAGTCGCGGCAGTGGCGGGATTCCATTATGAGATTTATGGACCCGCAGCTACGCAACCTGATTGGTCAACATCGCTTAGCTGTGGTCTAAATAATGGTTAGACAACGCATCCGAGGATCTACGCGATTTAGAAGCCCAAGAGCCGTTGCTATATAGCGTCCGAGCGTAGCGAGGGCGCTATGGTAACGGCGCGAGGGCTTCTATATCGCGTAGATCCGATTGGATGGGCTGTCTAACTGATTTAGACCATAGCAACAGCAAACAGAAACGACGCGAACGACGAGCAAGGACACGCGAGCGCTGTTAAAATTATTCAGTAGAACTCCGCGCACAGAACCGTAATCTGCGCCGTGTGGTGGGATTCCATTATGAAGTCACGGCAGTGGCGGGATTCCATTATGAGATTTATAGACCCGCAGCTACGCAACCAGATTGGTCAATATCGCTTAGCTGTGGTCTAATAATAATTATGCCACGCGGTAGACGTGGCGTATTTAGGGTTGGGCGGAAAATAAGATGGCGGCTACACTGACCTAGGCTAAACGCAATAATTCACGTATATATATATCTTGGCTGTTGACGACATCAGGGGTATTTTAAGTACCTAGGGGCTATCCTAAGAGGTAAGCGCTTTCAATGAGTCTACTAATAAAGACTTTAAAGCCAGTTGCTGTGGGCATGACAAGATGGCGTCTCGCCTGGAGGCACTAAGTACGGCACTGCCATATCTTCGCCGCACGGGCATTTTAAGCTAATCTAACGTTCTGAAGGTCTTTGCACAATTTGTGCGATTACAAAGAGACCTTCAGAAGCAAAAGAAACCAGGTCTAAGGTGGTAAACAAGAGTACACGTGGTCACCCGTTTGTTCATCTTCTTCTTTCTTTCTCTCCCTCCCTCCCTCCCTCAAATTTGTCTAAAGTGTTAGCTTTTGTTCGCACAAGTTAATATTAAGTTCGCAAACATGCATTAATTTTGTATTACTCAAAACAGCCAGCATGCTGCAAAGCAGGATGGTAGACAAGAAGCTGCTGAGTTTCAAGACTTGATTAGTGCACAAAAATTAGTGATCACAACAAAGATTAATGTATGACTATAAGAACAGTACATGTCAACAGATCATTCCTTTCCTGCTCATTCCTGTTGTTCTCATTCTCTAACCATATTACTCCACTATTACAGTTTCTATTATTAGCAGGTACTAATTTTAGCAATGACATAATTGCTAAAAATAGTAGATGCAAATTATGGGTTTAGGAAGAAGCTTTATTCTAACATATTAAAAATGTTGCGTACTTACAGTTGGCATGCAAGCTGCTTATAAATTTATCGATTGTCACCCCAAATTTTTGTGATTAATGATGGGTCTAGCAAAATACACTTGGAGCACATTATGGAAGCTCTTCTAATGCGATATGTGTGTCTAATGGATTTATTATCACTTGTCTATCTGTCTCTCCTCAGCTTCTCAAGAACCTGGCTATAGTGATGGCTGGTTGTTGAACTCATGATGCTGCTGCTCGCCCAACAGCTGTCTTAGTGAAGAAGAGGCTGTTAAGAGTTGCTGTCAACTCAGGAGTCAAAATTGGCTTGTCTCAAACCACCTCATGACCTCGGAACAATCTTTTATACATGATTAATCAATTTCATTTATACTTATCCAACTGAATTCAGATTTGCAGTTATTACAGTATTATTAAGCAATTTGGCAATGATTAAAACATTGAGTGCTTGTGAAATGGTATATTACAGTGGACCCCTCACCATGGTCACCCTTACTATGGACACTCTATGTGGTCCCTAATCAATACGTATTACCCCTTCAATCAGAACACCATCCTAATAATCAGGTCGCTATTTGTGGGTTCTAGGCTATCCGGTTTAGAGGGGTTCCACTGCAATTAATTTAGCTCTATTAGGCTAACCCAACTGAGGGTTGAAATTTGAGTTAGAGAGTAAGTGCACATGTTCTGATCATGCTTGTACATTGAATCAGACACAACCTCTGCTGCTACAACACTATACGTACAGGAAGCAAGCTAATGCATCATGCGGCTACAACAAGCTAATGCTAATGCCGCTACAGCAAGCCAATGCATCATGCCGCTACAACAAGCTAATGCTAATGCCGCTACAGCAAGCTAATGGAAGCTAACGCAAGCTAATGCTAATTCCGCTACAATGAGGAAGCTAATGCAGACTTCAATCAGTGAATAGAGGAAGGCTTTAACACCCAAACATATCGGCACCTTACTATATTGAGCTGTATAGTTTCAGTGTCACTATTATAAAATTTGGCGTGTAAAAAGAGCTCATGAGAATCTGTAAATAACTGATTGTTAGCAGTGACAAACAGTACACACACCGTTTTGAAACAGTTTCTGATTAACTCAAGATTATAATAGCTGAGGATTGTACAGAATAGAACATACCAAAAAGAGTTCTATTTGTAATGAACTAAACACGTACTAACTAGGAATGATGTTCTAGATAGACAATGAGGAACACGTGGCTACAAACAGATTAATTAACTACAATGAACACTGAGCACATTCATGGTAGACTGATCCAAACAGGCTAAAGCTTCTAGCTATATATCCTTGATCTCTATTTCTTGAGACTGCTCGCTCGAATGAGCTACACAGTCATTTAGTACAACTTTCTCATAAGCAGGATTTTCCTGAGTAGTTAGTCGTGGTGGAGGAAGTTGAGGAGGAACTGAAACATAGATATTGTTATTCTTGTCACCGTCAGGTTCTTCTGGTCTGATAATTATCCTCCAGTGCTTCCGAAATAATATAATAACCAGCAATACAATGAAGAGAAGAACTGATATGACGATGAATAGAATAATTCCAATGACTGTTACAGCTGCAGGTAATACATAGATTGAACACAGAAGCCTGAAGGAATATAGTCTCGTCCCCAGACCACTCCCCTTCCGCTGTGCTTAGCTTGGAAGAGGGTCTGGTACAGTTGTTTGCGAAGATCTTGCATAACGGAAGCGAAACCGGAAGTGTGACGCTGGCCAATCAGATTCACTTTTCGTCACGTGTACAGTTCAGTTAGTCACGCCTACGTGCGTTTGATTGGCCAACGTCATACTTCCGCTTTTGCTTCCGTTATGCAAGATCTTCGCAAACAACTGTAAAATGAAGGCAAATTCTTGGTTCAATGACGTAATTGTCACGCGCGAAATCATGTGCATAATAATTAGCTACCTGGATAGCCTCGTCCCCAGGCTCAGCGCCTGGGGACGAGGGTAGCTACCTGGTCTCCATCAAAAGACACACCACTATAGACCGGTTGGGCGCTAATACTTGACCGCAATAATTCTATGGAAAAAAATTTCATAATAGCCATTTTGAGTCCTACTAGTACACTTTTGCTACAAAGACCGTCAAGAAAAGCGTGGAACACAATTATTATGAGTTCTTTTGTGATGCCAAGCGGAGACAAGCTCGGAAAAGCACTGACAAGCGCAACTTGATTGGAGTCAAAACTCACACTTGTGACTTCCAGCGCCCGTTTTATCAACGGTAAGCCTCAGAAACAGCGAAATGTAGCACATTACCTTCGATAAAACGTCGATCCATCTGTTTCTCAGTCTGAAATCACTCCAAAGATCCTAGAAGTGTCGAATACACTTTACTACCAGATATTTGCTATGGCCCTGGAGCGTTTAGAACCATCTTTTTCAACCTTTTTCCATATATCTACGTTTGTCTATGATAGAGAGCCCCCAAGAGTTGAGTAACACCCAAGAGTATCGGCGAATTGCTCCTGTTTGTTCGATATTCACTACGTTCTAGGCCTTGAAAATGGCGGACAAAGGCGTGGCACGATGACGTTTTTTAGAAATTATTGCGGTCAGCTGTTAGCGCCCAAGGGGTCTATAATTATGCTAGATTTACTGTTACGAAGCAAGTTGAAGATACTTGGTAGGACTAGGTAGCAAAGAGACTTCCCAGCGCCTGTGGGTGGAGCAATAAACACATCTCGCCCCGCTACGAAATTGACCACAACTTCTTGCTGCTTAGCAGCCGATAGTAAACACGACTATCCAAGCTATTCGGCGCTCTTCGATATCGATTCCATGATAGCATTCCTTGGGTAAGCCATCATTAGCCATGATTAGCCATGATCAATGCAAGTCGTCGTCGCGTGCAGGTCATGTGAATTTTTTTGAAATACTGCAATCTGATTGGTATTTCACGATTCTGAGAATGAAACGTCACGGAACCAGGAATTCGCCTTCATTTTACCAGACCCTCTACCAAGCAAAGCGGAAGGGGTGGGGTCTGGGGACGAGACTAGAAGGAATATTAAAGTGCTGTGCACCCTCTCATTGGCATCGTGAAACAAATCAGACTATTCTGCACAAGAATTTCTGCTAAGTCCTATAGTGATGCCTATAATATAGATTCCCTAGAACGTACACACGGGAGCATGAATTAAGGTATAATATAATTATCTCTCTTAACTGAAGTGACTGTTCAAAAGGACAGAACCTTTCAGCCAAATTTTGGTTCAGGATGCTGGTTGCAGCAATCTTTTGACACACTCTCCCAAAATTAATTGTGGTGCCAAAGTTAATGGCCTCGTACTGTACATTTATCAAACACAGTGTATTGCTAACCCACTTTGACTAACCAGTTATAAGACCATCAAAAGCAGTACTGAAGGTTGGTGTATCTGTAGCTAAAACTTGTGTGTTCATCACTCCTGTATCAGTGATACACTCACGGTATATACTTACAAAAATAGTATAATAGTCTAGTTTACCTGACACTCCTAGTGTTGCACTGATACTCCCAGCTGTACTGTTCTGTGTTCCATGGCTTGTGACACTGAGGCTTATGCCTGTAACTGTATCTAGTTATGAGTAAAAGTTGTATACATACATGAGTTTTAACATTAGGTCACATGCAAGGCAACAGATGAATGAAATTGCTGTTCTTGTATATTATTATGCAGCTTTTATTGAAGATTACAGCATTGAAACGGAGTGATAAATATGTGCATGCCATGCATAAAATATCCGCTATTTACCTAGTGTTGCACTGACATTCACATCAGTAGCAGTAGTAGCAGCAGCAGTAGTAGTAGTAGTAGTAGTAGTAGTAGTAGAAGTAGTAGTAGTAGTAGTAGTAGTAGTAGTAGTAGTAGTAGTAGTAGCAGCAGTAGTAGTATACTGTGTTCCATGGCTTGTGACAAGGCTCATGTCTGCCGTACCTGCATTTATACATACAAAAGCTGATGGTCGACTTGTTCTATTTAGCCAGCAGCCGGTGTCATAAAACAGCAATGTTTGTATGATGCTAGCTAGAGCTTACTCTTAAAGGGCATGTTGCTGAGCATAAAACATGTAATAATTATTTTTTCAATATTATTGTGAAATGCCAAAAAGTTGTGAAATGAACGGTTAATAGCTTTTCCAATTAATTTTTGTGGGTGATAATTACTTAATGTGCTTGTAATAGTGATACAACGAAATCTTTGTCTAAATTGTCAGAGGCATTAACAGTTTATTTTGAAGTTTTGGCACCACTGGTTTGACACTAAAATCGATGTATTTTACATGCACACTCACACCTCAAATGGCTAAATAATGATGAAGAAGATGCACAATTACATTGCGCTATTGAGCCTTTTTGAACGGTTAATTATCCACTCACAAAAGTACTTACCACGTCACCTGCCGCATATCACTGTTCAAAATGAAGTGCTATAGAAGCACCCTTTGGAGTGTTAATTAAAATACACTTTCCTTATAAGGTGCTACGGTAATATCGTAGTACCGTAACACAATATAACAGTTAGTGTTACATTGTAGCCAGGTTCACCACAGTGTGACAAACAACAAACCTGTAACATTTAGTGTGAAGTTGAGCATATAACTGCCATATGTATTATTAGCAATAATTTGGTAGTCTCCACTGTCTGATTGTTGCACATCATTCAGCATAAATATTTCAGTGTTCAGAGTGATACTAGAAGATTCAACAGTGGTATAACAGCATCCAGTCTTCTTTCTGAGAGTAAGGGTTGGTGTTGGATAACCAAATGTAAAAATAGTGCGCTCAACGTCACTGTCAGCCATTGCTTCAATATTGTTAGATACAGGGGAAAATTCCAACAAAGGTACCCCTAGTGTCATTATAAGATAAAAATGAGTGGAGTTATAATTTATTAATAATAATTTTACCAGCAACATTAAGATGTCCTATGTAGCTCTTAGTGCATCCAGGAACATCACATTGATATGTACCATGATTTCTGATTGTCACAGGAGATTCAAAATACAAAACACCTTGATTTGTGACGCTAAAGAGACTATATAATAATGATAGGAAAAATTGTTTTAAACAAAACTGCAACATTAAACATGCATGCATGATTTTACATACTGGCACATTGTTCGGCGCAGCATGCTTAAAACCTAATAATGTGACAGTACGGTATTTGCTTACCGGTCACTCAGTCTTTGGCTGTTTAGCGTATGAAGCCATCGCCAAAACACATTGCTTACATTTAATGCACAGGAAATGTTAACTCCTTCTTGCCCCAACTCTACTGTCTGATTTTCTGGATTCTGAATAAATGTCACTGTTCAAAAACAAATTAAGCAAATTGTATCATGTGAAAATTAAATCAAATTAAGTCGTGTGAAAATTTTTGAGAAGCTATCTTAGACGCTTGGTAAATTTGACATTTTACAATTTTTTGAGGTGCTTGTAAAACGTGGAACACGGAATAGCGGAATGACGGAATAAAAAGTTGGCCGTGTAAGGTGGGCGTGGCAGATCAAAATGCTAACGCAGCATCTGCTCAGGGGAATGACTCAATTCACCCGGTTTGAAACCGTTGCCATGGCAATCACGTGATAACTATGGACGAATACTGTCAACTATAAACCCAAAACCCTAAAAACCTTCTCCTAACTGCGCAGAGTCGGGAGGGGTATCCTAACCCGGGCCTTCGGCCCTTGGTAAGCCTAAGGATCGTCGGGAGGGGCGTCCTAAACAGGGCCTTCGGCCCTAGCTAAAGATCGTCGGGAGGGGCGTCCTAAACAGGGCCTTCGGCCCTAGCTAAGGATCGTGGGAGGGTCGTTCTAAACTAAGGATCGTCGAGAATGTTACTACTAGCTAGAAAACTCAAGTTTTTTTGTGAAAAAAAAAACAAAAAAATCAATGGACACGGTGAGGATCGAACCGTGAAAGTTTACATCACAAACCACCGCAGTAAACCTCTGAGCCACCGGAACCTGCTGACCAACCGTTGCTACAAACTAGGCTTTATAGTGATACAGTACGCGCGCGCATGTAGATGAAATAAGCCCCCGAAGGGGGCTTGTGCACGTGACGTACCCGTGACGTAGTCGTTTCAAACCGGGTGAAATGAGTCATAACCATCTGCTCAGTTCATGCGCAGTTGTATATCTCTATGTCTATATGTTGGTAACACAGTCGATATATACAACGAAAGCGAATCACGAGCAATTCATTCGACCGCTGCTAAGTAAACTGCTGCTACGAAGTACAGTACGAACAGAACTGCTACGTGTCATTGTTTTTTTTAAAATAATAACGAAAAATAATAATGCATGATTCGGGGGTTCCAGGGTCTGAAATTTCTGACCCGAAGCCGATTTTTCAGTTTGCCCCGTTACCCACCACCCACTACGTCATTTTGCATCATTATAATGATATTCATAATCAGCGCTTGATTATTCATGGTGTTAATTATATTCACGCAATACCACATACTTAAGTTGCGGCAAGCCATTACAGCAAACAAGATGCAACGCCTGGTCAGCTACTTTCCCAAGGCTGCAGCAGTTCCTCTACCTCTTGACTTCGATTTTTCAAATTTCCAGCTTTAAAAACTCTTGATTTCTCAGCTCTAGTCCCACAACAGTTGTGTCCTTGTGCGCTGCTAGTAGAGCAAGTATAGCTAACTGAGCGCCAGCTTCTTTTTTTGTGTATGCATGTCAGTTCAAGTTCTGTTTAATAAAGTTTATGTGATAACTTGACAATTTCTTATTAAGTATAATTATTAAGTATAATTATTACTTGCTGAGCACCTGCTGAACACTGTTAAGGTGGCGGTATACCCGTTTTTATGAATATCAATGAGCGACTTTCTTTTATCTGCAGCTCGTGACAGAGCAACGCTAGCAGCGTGAAACTCGCTCTGATGCATCAATGAGTGTGTCTCAATGTATAATGCACCTTGAAACGTTGCACAATATTCTACACCAAGGAATAATGTAGGAACAATCAACATCGTACGGATACGCATTTTTCACGCCAAAAATCTCTCCTGCCTAACCGTGCAGCAAAGGTTACTAGCTGAAATTCGACTCTTATAAACCATTTCTAGGTGCTGACGAAGAGTTTTGTTGACCCACGCTGAACGTAGCTGTTCTATGCATCGACAAACATGGACGTCACTGCAAAATCAGCCATGATTTAGAATGAAAAAGTGTTTTTCTTAAAATCAGAAAAAGTAAATGCAGAAAACTCTTCGTCAGCACCTAGAAATGGTTTATAAGAGTCGAATTTCAGCTGGTAACCTTTGCTGCACGGTTAGTCAGGAGAGATTTTTGGCGTGAAAAATGCGTATCCGTACGATGTTGATTGTTCCTACATTATTCCTTGGTGTAGAATATTGTGCAACATTTCAAGCTGCATTATACATTGAGAGACACTCATTGATGCATCAGAGCGAGTTTCACGCTGCTAGCGTTGCTCTGTCACGAGCTGCAGATAAAAGAAAGTCGCTCATTAATATTCATAAAAACGGGTATACCGTTTAATGAGATTCATGACTTTGCAAGGGGCTATTTCTTTTTAAGCCACGTCTGTCTGTGCAGACGGAGTTGCAGTGTGCGCTTTGTTTGTCTATAGATAGGCATCGATAATAGCAAGTTTCAGCCACGTAGTGTTCGCCATCACGGAACGACGAGCTAGCCTATGAAGACTAAACACGATCGAGTTTTTACAATTTTTCTTTAGTTGTGTGAAAAGTACGAAGCTAAAACTGCTCTTGCAAGCTCATCTTCCATTCGTGGAGGAGCCTGCGTATCGATTTCGCCGAGCAATGCTCGTACGCGATACTGCAGCTACGTACTGCCAGACAGTACAGAGTACGCAGTTGTAGTATCGCGTGCGAGCATTGCTCGGCGAAATCCATACGCAGGCTCCTCCACAGATAGTAGATGAGCTTGCATGAGCAGTTTTAGCTTCGTACGTTTCACACAACTAAAGAAAAATTGTACAGAATTAGTTCGCATTTTGTACATAATTACTTGATTCAACTATACAACAAGTCTGTTCAACAAGTGTAATGCTACCTCCCTAAATTAACTGCCTTCGATAGTTGTAGTTAATTTAATAGGGAGGTAGCATTACACTGCTATTGCTACAATATTATCCTTTTTATTTCAAATCTTGTTTACTTTTCACAATGTTGTTTCCATACTTTTTTCGATACATGTACCAACCCTAAATCTATCGCATTTTTGTTTAAAATGTTTTTATTACTTGTAATTGTACTGTTGCTGCCTCGGAGAAGATCGGGCAAGCAGTGAGGCAACACCAATGCAATCCATTTACAACGATACTATGGTTGCCATGGCACAACACCCAGCAGCATCAGCAGCTGTTGCTGTCGTTCCAACTCTCTATTCGTTAGATTCATCACTGATTCATCACCAGCCACAATTGATGGTGTATCCCTTACACTTCGAGGATACTTGGCTGAAAGGTAGCTTTCCTATTACTTCTTGGAATCACTATGCCTGCCACAGAAGCAGTGGCGGATCTAGCCTGAGGTGCTTGGGGGGGCCATAATTTATTCGTATTATAACTTTGTACAAGGCTTGTTTACATTCCATTGTGTGGCTTATATTTCTAAAATTTTAGGGGGGGCCTGGCCCCCCCTGGCCCCCCTGTAGATCCGCCACTGCACAGAAGGTCCAAGCAGTGGCGTAGCCAGGACTTACAGTTAGGCGGGGCACAGAAATGGGCGCGCTTGCGCCCCCGCGAAATTTTGAAAACCACGCCCATTTTGGGAAAAATTCGTGTATTTTGGAGTGCTTGAGCCACGTTGTTGAACAATCTGGTTCATAGTGGAGTCACAGATATTGTAAATCAGCCGATAAAATCAGTGTACTATTGAACAAGAAGTGACTTGGCGTTTATAGTCTAACGAGTACTGTATGCAAGAGGTGCCCACAAATGGTGGGGCACCTCCTTGACTTGGTGGGGCGTGGATCAACCGTAATATTCGCCACCTCATTAATTATTCATGAAAATGAATAATTAATGAGGTGGCGATCCAGATATAATTAATAATTATATCTGATTGATTGATCCAGATATAATTAATAATTAAATCTGGATCAATCTATAGATCCAGATTTATTTTCTAACTTTATTTTTTTAGGTGATTTCAACATAGATTTTTGTAACCCTACCCACCCATTATTTTCTAAACTTCTTTCTTTTTCTAAAGTTTTTTCTCTAACTCAGGTTGTTTGCCAACCAACTCGCATAAGTTGCCATGGTGCCTCTACCATTGATCTTTTCTTTTTGTCAAACCCTGAAAATCTTTTGAAGTGTTGTACGATTCCACCACTTGGCAATTCAGACCACCAAGGTATATCAGTTTCTGTCAAATGGAATGTTTCATCCAAAAAACTTATTACTAAAAGTAGATTGATTTGGAGGTATAAATATGCTGACTTTACTGAAGCCTGCAATCTACTTGAACAAATAAATTGGGATGATATATTTGCAAATTGTTCTAATGTAAATGCAGCTGTTGAAATGTTTCAAACTCATTTCCTACACATAATGTCTTTAACTATTCCTAGAAGTAATATTCGTGAAAAACACAATATCCCCTGGCTTAGTAAAGACATCATCCAGGCTATGAGGAAGAGAAATAATCTTTATAAAAAACTTAAGCGTTCAAATAATGACTATCTCTCCAAGGCCTATTTGAAGTCTCGAAATAGAGTTGTTGCTATGTTAAGATCTGCCAAAAACAAGTATTTCCGTAGTTTGTGTGGTGCCAGTAGTTCTGATTTCTGGAAATCTGTTAAGTTTCTGAACAAGAATTCTATTACAATTCCCAGCCTTACCCTTCCAAATGGTGATGTAGCAATGGCTCCTGCTGCTAAAGCTAATGCTCTAAATGTCTTTTTTGCATCCTGTTTCAATCAATCCTGTTCACCTCTTAGTGTCCATGTACTAGTTAAACAACGGTCCGAGGGCAGTATGGAATATACACGAGGGCAATCCAATTAGAGCCTGAGGGCGCAGCCCGAGGGGTCTAATTGGATTGCACGAGTGGATATTCCATACTGCCCGAGGGACCGTTGTTTAACGTGTTTGTATCGCACCTCGTGGGCGTATCCCACTGCATTGTACTGTTTTTAGTATCGCTTGTGCTATTTTTAGTATCACACGTGCTATAGTAAAGACCACAATGGAACCCACTAGCATAAGGAAGCTCAAGATAGTGCTCTGTACCTTCCGGTAGGGCTTGCCCTACCACTATTTTTTTCTACCACGTGGTCAACACTGTACCCCGTTAAAAATTTTTTGGGCACTTGCCCTTTCCACAGATATTGTCTGTTCCTTCAGACAATATCTGCACCCGGGGCAATATATCGTGGCCCCGGGCAATATATTCCATATTGCCCTAGGGCAGCAATATATTCCATATTGCCCTGCAGTTGGGGCAGTATGGAATATATTGCCCTGGCGGTGCCTTTGATACGCCCACGAGGTGAGATACAAGAATCTTTAGATCTTTCTCCATCTGAATGCCCTGATGATCTGCTGTGTACTGAGGATGAAGTTCTTGAATTGTTACTGTCGATAGATACTTCCAAAGCCAGTGGCCCAGATGGAATATCTGGTAAAATGCTAAAGCACACGGCTGTCAGTATTGCTCCTGTGATAACAAAGTTGTTTAATCTCTCAATTCAAACTGGTGTTGTACCTTCTGCATGGAAAACCTCTACTGTGGTTCCTATTCCAAAAGGTAAAGCTGCTACTGAACTGTCCAACTATCGACCCATTTCCTTGCTCTCAGTCTGTTCTAAAATCCTTGAGCGTCATGTTTCCTCCATTCTTATTGATTATATTAATGACAATCATTTGTTAGAGAATAGTCAATGGGGTTTTCTAGCAGGGAAGTCCACTACTACTGCATTGTTGTCTGTGGTACATGATTGGCACCTTCACCTTGAGGCTAAGTCTGATGTTTGTGCAGTATTCTTTGACCTACGTAAGGCTTTCGATTCTGTCCCTCACCGTCCATTACTACACAAACTTGAGAACTTAGGAATCGACAAATTCTTGTTAAATTGGATTACAAGCTACCTTACTGAGAGGGATCAGAGGGTTGTTGTCAATGGTGATGAATCCTCCAATCTTCCTGTTCTGTCTGGGGTCCCGCAGGGCTCAGTACTTGGCCCACTCCTTTTTATTATATATGTGGATGGTGTTAGCTCAGTAATTTCTGACAATGCCTCTGCGATCCTCTATGCTGATGACATGACTCTTTACAGACCAATATATACTCCACATGACTACGAATTGCTGCAAAGAGATATCAATGCAATCTCTAGGTGGATATCTGACCTGTGTATGCAGTTCAATGTTCAAAAATGCAAATACATGGTCTTCTCAAGGAAACGCAGTATTGTACCTTCTCTCTGTGGCTTGTCTATTGATGATCTTCCCCTTGAAAAGGTTGATGTTTACAAGTATCTTGGGGTTTATCTTACATCAGATCTATGCTGGTCTGTTCACATTGACAAAATCTGTGCTAAATCAAAAAAGCTTGTCGGTATGTTCCACCGCAGATTCTTCTCAAGTATGGATTCTGAAAGTTGCAGACTTCTGTATAAATCATACATCAGACCTCATTTAGAGTATGCCTGTCAAGTCTGGGACCCTCACATAAAAAAAGATATTGAGGCTCTAGAGGCAGTTCAAAGATTTGCACTTAGGGCTTGTTGTAAAAAATGGGATGCGCCATATGACATTGGCTGAAAATAGAGTGCCATCTCTTTTAGACAGAAGAGTACACATGAAGTTATGTACTATGTACAAGATTGTAAACACTCTTATTAACTTCCCCAATGCACCTGTTGAGTTAAGGACGATCCCTTATTCTTCAAGACACCTGCATCCTCTCACCCTTCTTGATCATCAGTCTAAGACTAATTCTTTTTCTGCATCCTTTTTTCCTTCTACTTGTAAAGCCTGGAATAATCTTAATTATGATGTTGTAAGTGTTTCTACCTTTTCGTCATTTAAGAACTTAACTAAACCTAAACCTAAATAATTTTTTTCTTTTTTTTCCTATTCCCTCTTTTGGGTGCACGCCTTTGTATTAGCATATTTAAATTGCTATTGTGTGTATCCATGCAACTTGCTAAATTGTTATTAAAAAAAAAAAAAAAAAAAAAAAAAAAAACGAGCGGGGATGTCTAAACCCAAGACCCTAAAAACCTTCGCCTAGTATTCGCTAACGGGCGTTTTAACACTCAGGATCGTCGTTCCCGGCGTTTTAACACTAAGGATCGTCGTTCCCGGCGTTCTAACATTAAGGATCGTCGTTCCCGGCGTTCGTCGTCCAGTAGCGGTTCTAGGGGGGGGGCCTGGGGGGGCCATGGCCCCCCAAAAAATTGCCCTCTGTAAAACTTTCACTTGCCTCTTCCAACCAAAACGTTTATGAACGTATGTACCTTGCTTGTCTTGCCTGACTCAGCTGTTTCGCGGTCTTTCTTGCTCTCCAACAGGTACACGGGCAGTTTAAAATGACTTATTCTAATGAATATTAATTAGCTGTTTCCCAAAATCGCGCGCGCATTCAGTGGCCCCTCCAAACATTTCTCTCTAGAACCACCACTGTCGTCGTCGTTCTAGCCCATTTTCATGAATAATTAATGCGAAAGGGTATGTAGCTGCTAGAAAGACACATCCAAATGTGTTTGAAATCATTGAAGTGTTCCAGGCAGAGCAGGCCATGACAGAGGTAACACTGCAACATTTGGCAGCTGGTGGAGCAGTCCGAAGGCGAAGTAGATTTTATAGGGGCAAGGATGCTTCCATCAAGCGAGTCAAAGATAAATTTGTGGCAGGCACACACAAGCTAGAAGAATACATGGAACAAGTGAGTAAATGGTTGGGTTTTTTTATGAGCATCGACAAGCATTACTGAGAATTTGAGCATCGACGAGCATTATTGAGCATAGACGAGCATTTATGAGCATTGTCGAGCATTATTGAGCATTTATGAGCATTGAAGAGCATTATTGAGCATTGTTTAAGAGTAGAGCATTGTAATTGTATTGAATTTTGTGTTTTCCTTCTCCCTCAATCTGTTCTCTCTTGTGTGCTACTGTTTTAGCCATTGTTGTGGATCTGAATAGTCGTAGTTTGCTTCAATAAGTATGCCGAACAGGTCAGCGTAGCCCAGACTATCGTGTCATACTCAAGATTACTAGTTTTGCACCTATGCTACGAAGTGCGCAGCAACGCCGCTGTAAACAGGAAGCCGGCTTGGTAATGTAGTGGAGAACAAAATCACACAGTAACTGCCACAAAACCCATTGTAACTCAGCCATTTTAGCACCGATTCTAACGAAATTTAGATTTCTGTGCTGCTAAAGGTTAGCAGAAGCCACCTAGAACAACTATTAATTGATCCAGACAGTTTAAACTTTTTAGTGCACATCGCTACCTCTGGCCCTCACTAACGATCGTCGAGAGTGTCACAACTAGCTGAAAAACTTTTTAGTTCTCTGCAAAAAAATAATAAACACATGCATACAGTGAGAAACGAACCGCGAACGTCTGCATTACAAGCCACCGTACCAAACAGCTGAGCCACCAGGAACTAGACCAGTTATATCCCTGAAATAGCGCAATCTGATTGGTCAGAATAGTCCTATTAACTGACCTTATCATGCTACAAGCAAGCCTTTAAAATGCAATTTCTGTACGCGCGCTTAAATTAGACTCTCGATTTTTACGCGGTGTACTTCAAATGTTGTAAATTTAGTGACACCCTATGGCTAACGCTGCACGGCTGAAACTTGTTATGGTCGAAGACTATCAATAGACAAGCAAACTGCACTCTGTAAGTCTGTACAAATACCCATGACTAGAAATAATGCTACTTGCTATAGTCATGAATATCATTAATTCTGGTATCCCGCCACGTGCACCTTAATTACAGAGGCGTTTTTACAAGGGTGATTTCAGTGCCTCCTAAGAACCAGAAATTTTTTATGCCTCGGTGGGCGGAGCCAAGAGGCATACAGTAGTAGTGTGTCTGTCTGTCTGTCTGTCTGTCTGTCTGTCTGTCTGTCTGTCTGTCTGTCTGTCTGTCTGTCTGTCTGTCTGTCTGTCTGTCTGTCTGTCTGTCTGTGTCTGTCTGTCTGTGTCTGTCGGCAGGTTTTCTCGTCGCTTGCTGAAAACTAAGCGCTGAAATGTGCAACACAAGCTAAAGTTTATGTTTGCTTGAAAAGTGAATTGTAAGGATTTTGGTTATAAGGCTCTGTTTGTGAGTTACTGCGTCACCTGGTTTGGTTTTGTAGCGTGCGCTGAAAGTTAGCTCTGAAACTAGCAATGCAGGTATAACACGGTATTATCTCGCTTTAGATCTTGTGAAACTTTATACGAAGCTTAGTTTGTGAGTTATGGCGCAATTTGCTAACTCGCAATTGATCATTGCTGTTGGAATGTTGCTGGCTATCTGGAGTTCTTCAAAGGCAAAGATATCCACAGTTGACTACCTAGGTTAGAATTTCACTACAGTTGTGGTCAACACTGTTTGGCTTCTAATTGCATAACTATGATTGCTGTGCAGAAAGTATAATAGCTGCAGTTTACTCTGTATGTCAAATATTCCACCGAGCCAAGGCATCTGCACCTTCGGTGGCTAGTTTAATAAGGCATAAGATATAATTAACAATGCTTAGCAGAAATAATAATTAATGCTTGCCATATTTAATAAGGTGATTAGTAGCTTGCTAGCCATAGGAACACACGTGTTACTATACTAGCTCAGAGAACACCTGCATTATGCATAGCATTTCATACTGTAATAATAATAAATAATATATTTTGGGCGTGGTCAAAAAATAATGAGTGTGGTTTATATGAATATATTATAATTAAGCACCCTCCTACTCCAAATCCTGGATACGCCACTGAGCCCTTAAATGCTTCGAGTTTGGTAAACAGTTATTTGCACAATCTTTAGATCTTAACTGCCTATCTGAAATGTTGAGATAATAAATAGCCTCATCCCCTGCGAGCCAGGACACATGAATAAGTGATGCATAGCTATAGCTACTAATTTGCTCCAATACACTTACAGTAGTATTGATAAACTGAATAATTTGCAGCCATGTCAACCTTGAAACCAACAAGAAAGGATCTCGGAAACAGTATTAGGTTACAAATTGTTATAATAGGATTATGTTTGGAACATTATAGTTGGTTGTCATGATACATGTACATTATTCTTGCTTCCCAATTACATGTATTAATTAAGTTTATCCTTATCAGTTTGTTTTGTTCATGCAGGAATAGTAACTTGATAGTATAACAGGCCTCAGTTGGGAATGTACATCTATAGTGCAGTCTGTGCAGACAACAGCCCACATCATCAGATACTTACTCCATGTTTATAGTTATTACAGAAGCAAAATAGGGCTGTGACAATCTGGACAATGTTTTCTGTATTCTCAAATTATTCTAAGCATAGTCAGTCTGTCTTATCTTGTTTGTCACAGCTTCTCATAAAATTTATAGTAGTTTTATCATCACTGTACTAGAGTTCTCATTATGCCTCGGTGGGCGGAGCCACGAGGCATACAGTAGTTCGTTTGTGTGTGTGTGTGTGTGTCATTCCGTCTGTTATTCAGTTCTGTTTTGATTGCTGTACTGAGATTTCTGTATTACTGTTTCTAATAATTATTAAGTGATTACCACAAGGGCCATGATAGCATAGACTGCCGAAGATGCCCAGCTATTATACAACATAGCATACTGACATGCAACCATGATGCATGTGATTGTCAACAATAATTAAAGTCATGGAAGAGATTATAAAATATTATGGTAGCTGGTCGCTTCAAGGGTATAGGGTCAGTTGACTTCCACCTTGCTATAATGTTATATGGCTGCAGTTAATGTAGCTATTACTGTTTCACTGAGCAGTGGCGGATCTAGGATTGGAGAAAGGGGGTTCTTAGTTGAATGGGGCGCTTGCGCGGAGCGAATTTTTGAAAACCACGCCCACTTTCGGTCAAAATTTAGCCTACTTTTGCGTTGAATCTGCGGTCTCTGCAGAGGGTTGAATCCTTGTTAGTTTAGCCGGTCTTGCACGTAGTGAATGTGGGACAAACCCTAGTTATGATTGTGTAAACTAAATTCCTCATAAGGTAATTTAGCTTGTTAATATCATTATTGAGCGCAAAGGGGGTTCGCGCGCATCTCTGGATCCACCCTAGATCCGCCATTGCACTGGATATAGTGAAACAAAATCTAGCACGGCAGGCACCAGCTGCAGTCATGTCGGCTTTATAGGCACTGCAAGGAAATTCTAAATTGCAATTTATCAGCCAAATTTTTCAGTGCAATTTTAATTCGGATCCCACTCCGGCCTACAACACTAGTGCATAGTTGATGTCCTAACCTTCACACATATTTGCTCTGCAAGTACACCACAGTGTTGCAAGTGACAGGAAAATAGCTTTTGATGACATGTCTGAATCTGATTTGTAGCCAATGACCTGCATTGATGAATTCCGAACAAGGAATTATCTTTCATTTGAAGTAGAAAATCGGCACATCTTACAAAAGTGTCCAGAAGTTTCCTGGAATTCAGTTGCGCGTTTTCCAGTATCGAATCCCTAGTACACTTATGAGAGAGCACGAACTTGATAGCTTACAAACTGGTAGCGGGGTGCATCAGCAAAGAAACAAATTATCCACGAGAACTAACTGCACGGTGCACATGAATAACGCGCGTTCTTGCGGCATAAAAATGTCAAGACCGGAAATAAACGTCGGCCAATCAAATTCACTTTGGGTCACGTGTATTATGTGTGCCGTGCGTTTGATTGGTCAACCAAATAAAGCTTTCGATCTTGACATTTCTATGCACTTTGAAAAATGGACGGTACTACACTTGGAACAGCAGAAGTCCCTCCATTAATTATAACAGTGCATGGTAGGAAGTTTCTAGTTAAGGGTGGGCGTGGCTCGTGTACAGAGCATGCATGCATGCGTGGGTGATCGTAAGCCAGTAGTACTTTTGTGCATGTAGCATATGAGCTACAAAGCACACAAAGAAAAGCCCATTGCCAGCAAAGAAAGGACACAGTTATTTATCCGTATAACATATTTTCATGTAGTCGTCTCTACCTCAGTCTCTGTGAGAGCTAAATTATCTCTCCTTGGTTAGATCCCAATTAACTTATTGCTCTCAAATCTGGAGACCTCACCTTATATCCTGCTAATCGAGAAAATTCAAAGGCGGGCGACCAAGTTCATTCTCAATGACTTTTCCACAGACTACAAAGCAAGACTAATCTCTTTGGGTCTACTTCCCTTGATGTTTCTCTATGAGCTTTTTGACGTTTTGTTTTTGTAAAGTCTGTGAAGTATCCTGACCCAAGCTTTGTGGTAGACAAATATGTCTCATTTTCGTCTCTTCCTACCAGGACTGGTTCTACTGCTAAGCTAGTACACAAATACAGCTCCACCTCCTTGTCGCGTCACTCCTATTTTTGCAGATTGGTTCGTATCTGGAACAGTCTTCCTCCGATTGACATGTCATTGTCCTTCTTAAGCAGAAAATCCCAAATCAAGCAGTACTTCCCGTCTATTTTTCTATCAAATTTTAATCCTTCTATTCCTTGTTCCTATCATCTTATCTGTCCTTGTAATAAGTGTAGCCTTAATCCTATTAATGTAAATTTTACCTGATATTTGAATATTATTTTTTTTTCTGGGTATCTATACACTGTAGTTCTTATAGATATTCCATCAGTACAGATCTTATCAATAATTATTATCTCCTGACTCTGCTTCCTCCCCTTTTATTGATTCTGTCTGTCTGTAAAATCTAAATTGAATTGAATTGAATTGAATTGAGCGCTTGTCTAAGGCTGCTGTAGCGACAATAGTTTACGTTGCAATCGCCAAATTGTAGATTGCCCCGCCCACACTTGTTTGTACGGCGATTAAATTATTTGCCGGAAATCGCAGAATGGTGATCCTACACGACCTTACTCACTGAACTGTTCTTCGAAGACTCCAGACTCCAATATATGCGCTCTCCATACAGTGATACTCTAGTGCTTGATCACGTGCGTTTTCGAGCGTGCGTATTGCGCAATCACAAAGCGTTGCAGCATCTACATGTATTGTTGCTATCATTGACTATGGTCCGCAACTGATGAAAAGATCGACGGTCACAGATTCAGCGGGATGGCGACTCAGTGCGTAGAGTTGCTTGGTACGGACATAGTACGGATAAATATAGAAGCGCCAAGTCTTTCCTTTTTGCAGAAAAAACGCTAAAAATTAGGGGTGGAGCCTACGAATTGCTTATAAACTATTTTATATTCGAGTTACAGTTGTTTGCGAAGATTTTGCATAACGGAAGCGAAAGCGGAAGTATGACTTTGGCCAATCAAACGCACGTAAGCGTGACTAACTGAAGCTGCACACGTGACGAAAAGTGAATTTGATTGGCCAGCGTCACACTTCCGCTTTCGCTTCTGTTACACAGCCGGCCTAGCCAAGCGCAGACATATTCGTATCGGAGCGATAACGTATCGGACCAGATATACAATCTGTATCGTAAACGATAGGCTACAGTTATGAAACGCGCCCGATAAACAGGTTGTATCGGAGACTTTCTACAGCCAGGTATACTCTCTCAGCAGAAAAAATTGGCAGCCTGGATCGTATGCTTAGCGCAGCAATAGCCATCCACAAATGGACCATAAGTGTACGTAATTAAATGGGCGTGCCATGACGTCACGTTGATTTACACAGGAAGTTTCGGAGATTCCTAGGCCATTGTTCGCGCGATTAATTCTATGTTGCAGTAACGCAACTATGCATCATCGTATATTATCATTTTAAAGCTTTGAACTAGATCTTTCACACGTACGTAGTGTTAGATTAGTTCTAGTGAAAATAAAATTTTCTCTGACATCGCTACTTATAGAGACTCTTGATTAATCAGTGATGCTGTTTTGAGCAATAAAATTGCTCCTGACGAAGGAGCAGTTTATTTTTATCGATGTTTCCTCGCGTACCTGAACCTGTGTGTGCATGTCCAGGTCCAACGTCACGCACACGGGTTGATCTGCATGTAAGCCGGCATGTATTTTGTCAAACAAGTATACATTTTTTCTTTAACTAACTTGGTTCGTAGATAACGTTCGGATGGATGGTTAGTTGAGCTACCAACACAAGCACGAGAGCCTGTGGAGGATCAGTTACAACAGGAACTGAAGCCCGATGATGCGATATGGAGTCTTAACAAACTTACTGCAACTTTAAGACCAACATCTTTGCACACTGTAATGATCTGTACATAGCAACAACAGAGCGTTGCACAATTTTAAATAAATTATGTTGAGCAAACTTCTAACACTAATAAAAATTAATAAATAATAACTCAGTCTGTTTATTATTGATGGCAACTCATGTTCATTATACAACAAATTCCATTGTCCATGAGAGAGAATGAGTAATCTAGGATAGCTCATTAATACGATAGTAAACAATTGTCCAACTGAATGAGTCACACATGATTGCTTTGATGATGAGCGCTTAATCTCAGCTTGACCATAAAGAGGATCAACTGCAGTGAGACACAGGTTGATTGAAACATCTTTAGGTGCATCTCTGTGAATTCTGCCTGGTCGGTAGTTTATAGCTGTGATGGCATCTAGAAGACAGCAGCATTCTCAAGTTGAGCTCCACTGTACATAAGAAGGTGTAGGTCACTGTACAGTGGTACTGAGATGTGTGGTAGACAGTCAGAAGACGGTTGTCATTGTGTTCAGACCAAACTGTGTACCAGTGATGGTCACTATGTATCTGGTAAAATAGTTAAATTGATTGAAAGAAGGAAGATGAGACACAACAACACACCAATCATCTAGAAGGATATGTACACGCACAGTACATCAAAAGAGTGTTCTATTGTGGTAGATCATGTTACGGGGTCATGTTACTGGTCATGTTACTGGTGATCATGATCATTTCATGTTAGTTGCGACGCTTTTCACCTTTACTGACTCCACCAACTTGATGACAGACTCCACTGACTTTACTGACATTATGCAGACTTCACCAAGAATAAACGTGCACTATCCACTATCCTGGAACACAAGCCAGCATCTGTCTAAATCCTCAACTCTACATGCTCTAACCCTACACACTGCAAAAATTGTTATGTGTTTTTAAAAAGTCATTTGTTGCATGGAATTTTTATATCATATTTTGAGTATATGCTAGCTCAGCTCAGTTAGTTTTGCTTCCACATGATTGCACATAGCCATAATACGCTCATGCATCACATAAAAGCACAATAATAAATTATGCTACATGGCTGATTTATTTTACTCACTAAAAATCTCTAGTAACAAATGACCCGTTAAAGCAGTTGCTAGCTATATTTGCAGTGCATGCTCTAACTCTACGTGCTCTAACTCTACAAGCTCTAACTCTACATGCTCTAACTCTACATGCTCTAACTCTATAAGCTCTAACTCTACATGCTCTAACTCCACATGCTCTAACTCTACATGCTCTAACTCTACATGCTCTAACTCTACATGCTCTAACTCTACAAGCTCTAACTCTACATGCTCTAACTCTACGTGCTCTAACTCTATACATGCTCTAACTCTATAAGCTCTAACTCTACATGCTCTAACTCTACATGCTCTAACTCTATAAGCTCTAACTCTACATGCTCTAACTCTACATGCTCTAACTCTACATGCTCTAACTCTACATGCTCTAACTCTACATGCTCTAACTCTACAAGCTCTAACTCTACATGCTCTAACTCTACATGCTCTAACTCTACATGATCTAACTCTACAAGCTCTAACTCTACAAGCTCTAACTCTACATGCTCTAACTCTACATGCTCTAGCTCTACATGATCTAACTCTACAAGCTCTAACTCTACATGCTCTAACTCTACATGCTCTAGCTCTACATGATCTAACTCTACAAGCTCTAACTCTACATGCTCTAACTCTACATGCTCTAACTCTACATGCTCTAACTCTACGTGCTCTAACTCTATAAGCTCTAACTCTACATGCTCTAACTCTACATCATGTGCTCTAACTCTACATGCTCTAACTCTACATGCTCTAGCTCTACATGATCTAACTCTACAAGCTCTAACTCTACATGCTCTAACTCTACATGCTCTAACTCTACATGCTCTAACTCTACGTGCTCTAACTCTACAAGCTCTAACTCTACATGCTCTAACTCTACATCATGTGCTCTAACTCTACATGCTCTAACTCTACATACTCTAACTCTACAAGCTCTAACTCTACATGCTCTAACTCTACATCATGTGCTCTAACTCTACATGCTCTAACTCTACATACTCTAACTCTACAAGCTCTAGCTCTACAAGCTCTAAATCTACAAGCTCTAAATCTACAAGCTCTAACTGAGCATATAATTTATTTTATTTTAATAATCATAACCGAGATAGATTTACATTGTCTGAATTATAAATTAATAATTATACACTGACATGATGCAAAGACTGTTTTAAACAGACTACAGCTCAATTCTTTTGCCATTCTAGTTCTTCATTTCAAGCTCTTTAGTTGAATAAGCCACACAATCCTTCAGTTCAAATTTTTCATAAGCAGGATTGTCATGAGTAGTCAGTCGTGGTGGTGGAAGTTGAGGAGGAACTGAGGGTTCTACGCAGTCATAGATATGGTCTTGTTCACTAACTGTCTTCTTCCAATGCTTCCAATATATCACAGCTGGCATTACAATGAACAGTAAAATTGAGATTCCGAAGAAGATAATAATTCCAGCACTTGTTCCAGCTGTAAGTAAATCATGGTACATTCTCAACTGCATCAGATTATTATTATTAATATTAGTGTATGAAAGGGACTGGCAACTTTTTTACACCTCCAATAGTTTTGTATTACACTAGTTGTACTATTTTACACCCTACACCAGCAGAGAGGGACCAAAATAACCTTATAATAAGTTGATGTTGTAAAAAGTGCATCATTTGCTTTTGTGAATACAGAGAGGATCAAAATACTGCTGTGGAACATGGTTAAAAGAATGCAGTCTAACAAGGATGTCACATGCAGATGTGCTAAAATTCAGCACCATAGTTACCCTTTTCTACACTATAGAACTATTATGTCATTGGTACATAGAGTCAAATTGCATTTTTGTAATGTTTATTGTGCATGTGGACAGTAAACATAAATCAATTATGCATTTCATGTCATACAAATCAACCAATGATTTTGAACATGCATTTAGCTCTTTCTAGAGCTGTGTTATTTCTCTATAGCTCATTGTTACAATTATTACCTGCAATGTCTGTAACTGTATGGTCAGGAAAAGATGAAAATACTATTGGTTGTGCCGTACTTGAATTCACCATTGTTGTTAGATATGACTGCTATAGAATGTATTGTTGTGCACAGCAGAAAACAATTGTGTGTAAGCATCACTCATGCCGGTATGCCCAAAAAAACTATTAGCAGTAACCACACACCAGTGAAGCCCTGAGTGCACTATGATTAATGCATGCCATTAACTTTCAAATGCAAAATGATTCATGCACGTTTTTACCAGTGTGACGGAGAAACTGGGTGCCGTACTTGAATTCACCATTGTTATTAGAGATGACTGCGGTAGAATGATAATAATTTGTATTGTTGTGCACATTAAAAAACAATTGTGTGTCGTTATAACACAAAATGAGCTGATCACTCATGCATATAGCATCTGTTGTGAACGGCATCATAATACATAATCTGCTGCAAATTATTTGCCGGTATGCCCAAAACAACTATTAGCAGTTTCCACACGCCAGTGAAGTCCTGAGTCTACTTTGCCCCATGCATGCCATTAAGCCATTCAAATGTTATTACTGCAAAATGATCATCATACATGTTTTTACCACAACTGAAGCAAATGCAATTGTGTGTAATAAATAGAGTGTTTTAATCCAAGGAAGTCAAGTCAACCATGTTAAGGTATGTAGTATAGCTCTCCATCTCCCACTGCACATTATCTATTACATCACATACCTGCGTAGCACAAGTTGGTAGCATAGGTAGCAATTGCTGGGAGTATATTATTGGGACAGCTGGCTCTAATTCTGTGGTACCACAAAAAAACCATGTGCTACATGCCTGACTGAGTTAAGTTGGTACTAGTTTGATAGAATCTATAGTTATTTACCATGCACTTTGCTTACCAACTAGTAATTCAGTAATTTTACCCCTCACATAATGATTGGGACTATTGAATCCTAGGTTGGAATTTCCCTTTGCATGTGCTGAGCAGTAGTATTCTCCATTGTCTGATTGGTCTACGTCAATCAATTGTAGTTCATAAGCAGTTTCATTATCAAGTGTTCCATTGTCCATAATATATTGCCACTCGATTTCAAAGTTTGAAAAAGCTGATGGTATTACGTCACAATGAATGGTTACGTTACTCCCTGTGATTGCACGAACTGTTGAATGATGGAATTTAAATAATTCTGGAAAAGCTGCATGTGGATAGAATATAGTAAGTTCAGTATGCAAGAAACTACATGCATATCTTGCTAATTATTTTATTTACCATACACAGGCATTTTATCAGATGATACAAATTCGGCCCTATCTTGGCCGCCGCACTGGATATTGCCTTCACAGGCTGGAGACACTTTCATCTGAAGATTAGCTTGACTCTTTTCAGCATTCTCGAGGCAGCAATGACTGGTAGATCCGTTAAAATACCATTGGACCTCGATCAGCGGTGTGCCGTAGATGCTTTCGCAAAGGTAAGTAACGCTATTTCCTTCCCGTTCCACTAATGATACCGTGGCTGTTTGCGCAGTACTATAGTTCATCAAAATAGCCAAGACGAATAGCAGCGACACAAAAAACTGAGAAATACGGCATGACCTGTTATCGAAGTATATCATGATGCCTCTGCAACAGTAACTGTTACCCTTGTTTGTTGAAAAGAATCCTTAACAACGCGGGCATGTGCCCATCTGTTGTAGCCCACATTTATGCTGATTCTAGGAACTGCAAACACCGTACTGCACTGACCGCATTACATCAGTGAGGGCAAGTGGAAAAACCGGATACAACAGGAAACGAACGCGGACACGAACGCGAACTCGGAAACGAACTCAAATGTGATCACGTGCTCAATGTAACAGGAAACCGCGCCCATAATTACTATACTACTAAACCAAACCCAAGACCCTAAAACCTTCGCCTAACGGCGCCCAGTATGGGGATCAACCTAAATATTCGCCACCTCACGATCCTTAGTGTTAGTGTTAGAACGCCAGGAACGACTATCCTTAGTGTTAAAACGCCGGGAACGACGATCCTATAGTAATTATGGGCGCGGTTTCCTGGATTTGCCAGTTACGTTGAGCACGTGATCACATTTGAGTTCGTTTCCGAGTTCGCGTTCGTGTCCGCGTTCGTTTCCTGTAGTATCCGGTTTTTCCACTTACCCCATCAGTGATGTTATTAGGGAGGAACGGAAAAACAAGATGGCGGCTACATACAACGTATTAGCGTTCAAACGCTGATATTTCGCCTGTTGATGAATTTATACGTCCAAAGACACTTAAATCTGCTATCTAGCGTTGCCCCATCTTACAGTAGCAAGAAGATTGCTTGAAATTGTTGCTAAAGTCGGCGAAAATCGAGTTCAAGTTCGCCATCTTCGTTTTCTTCTTTCTTCCACTCGCCTAGCATATTTACGTGAACAGTGCCGAGACCAAAACACCCACGAAAAGTCATGAAATTCTCCTGGCATGTGCCTTTTGAACTTAGTTTTTAGCGAAACGGCGATATAAATTCCGCGATTTCTCGATCGTGATCCGGCCATTGTCAGCTAAGTGTTCCTCTGTAATCCTGGAGAAGGCCTCTGCAATCCTTTTTGCAGATGACATGGCTCTATATAGGCCAATTCATACTCCTTTAGACTATGAGTTACTCCAGAAAGATATTGATGCAATCTCCCGCTGGATATCTGCTATTCATATGCAATTCAATGCTCAAAAGTGCAAATTTATGTTGTTGTTTTTTTCAAGAAAACGTAGCAATGATGCTTTTCCAAATACTTTGTCTATTGATGGAGTTCCCTTACAAAAAGCTGATGCCTATAAATACTTAGGGGTTTTTCTCACCTCAGATCTGAATTGGTCTTTCCACATTAATACAATTTGTTCCAAAACTAAAAAGCTTGTTGGTTTGTTTCATCATAAGTTCTTTTCAGCAATGGATGTCAACAGTTGTACACTCTTATACAAAGCTTTTATAAGTCCCAATCTTGAGTATGCCTGCCAGGTATGGGACCCGCACCTCAAGAAAGACATTGCTGCCTTAGAGTCTGTCCAAAAATTTGCTCCCATAGCCTGTACTAAAAGGTGGGATGCATCTTACGACCTACTTCTCTCTCAAAAAAGTACCATCTCTTCAGGATAGAAGGTCCCACTTAAAAATTTGTACTTTTTACAAAATTGTTCATTCCCTTGTGGACTTCCCTGATGCTCCCATACATTTCGATTCTAGTCCATATTCAACTAGATCACCCCATTTCCTAAGTATCGCCAGTTATCTAATCAATTCTCCGCTTCTTTCTTTCCCTCAGATCTTCAACTAAACTTTGGAACAGTTTAAGTTATGATGTTGTTTCTTTATCTAACTTTTCGTCTTTTAAGCCAGGAATACCCGAACTATTCTTTCTTGCTGCCCTTTGCACAATATAATCTACAGTGTCCTGGCTAATACTTGCCCGTTTTACATGGAAAATGGGTGTATACCCACACTCAAATAGCACTTGCCGTATTTGAAACAAAATTATTTCGTACTCAGTAATCACGAGAGACCCACATAGGGGTGGGTGGGTGGGTCATGGGGAGGGTGGGAGGGCGAGAGGTGGCATTTTTTGGCGCTCTGGCAAAAGTAGATGTATCTTCTTCCATCGCTCTTGCTGGTAGGGAATTTTTGCCGAAATCGTGTCTTCTCATTAAATATTCGCCCCTCTGTAACTTACAGACAGAGACCTTTTTGCAAAATCCCATACATACGTTTCTTCCTTGTTTACCAAAGTTTATGTCTGACATTAATTTGTGTGGGTGTTGCATGCTCAGGAAAGAAACGCAACTTTTCGTCATTGGGTGGGGCTTGCTACGCCCACAAGACGAATGACGACTTTCTTGGGTGATCAGTGAGACTGAGCAAGCCTTCAGCTAACAGTAGAAACCAAAATATTCGTAATCCTGATGTTTGGGAATTCCACCCTTAAAAAATGTGCGAAACCTGTGCGAAACCTTAATTTTTGTGCTGTGTGTTACTGTATACTTATAATTTTAGTGTATTTTTTTGTTATTTGCCAAGCACTAGCTTGAGTACCTCCGCGCCGTATGGACCACGGAGAACACATATCTGTCTGGAGTCTTCGAGGAGCGGCAAGCTATAGGATCATCATTCTGCGCTTGCCAGATTATAACCGCCGTACAGGTCGACAAACTAGTGTGGGCGTGGCTCGTGTGCAATTCCTGCATGCATGTATGCGTAGGCGAGCTGATAATATCATAACGATTATTTTTTGCTACAAGTTTACAATTGTTAATAATAAAGAAAAGCCATCAACAACAGGAAAACTAAACCAATGGTGGAAACAAAGACGGCTCAGCATGTGCGATGAACTGCACTGCACTAAAAAGGGACACAAACAAGAAATTAAAAAGATTTTCTATCGAAATCAAAAGAATGTAGGGTTGTGAAATCTACCACTGGTTCACAATGCATAGTAAACTAACAAGGAACAAGCATGGAATGGTAGCATGATCGACTTGCTAACAGACCATAGATCCCTATATCAGTGGCTGTACACAAGCTGAATTCACGTCAGGACACTGTAGATAGCCAGGACACTGTAGATTATATTGTGCAAAGGGCAGCAAGAAAGAATAGTTCGGGTAATCCTGGCTTAAATGTGCATTAAGCTATTTAATGCACACTATTTGAGCAATCTGATTGGTCGAAAGTCACGTGGTATGGTCTAACTACTTTTGAAACTATGTATAAGAAAATTAAAAAAGATATCTAACGAAATGAAAAGGATGTAGGGGTGAAGAAATCTGCCAATGTAAACCAACAAGGAATGAAAGCACCAAAGTGCTGATGCCTCGGTGTAGCCAGTCATGAAACTAAAAGTTATAAAAACATACACAAATTAATATTCACAAACAGAACTACCAGTATAGACCATTTTAGTGCTAATCACTTTCCATAACTTTAAGCAGCAAATTTGTGTAAAAACACCCATTTTGTTTGGCATTTCTTTTTATTCATACATGTTAATTAAGTTCGCAAACATGCATGCATTTTCATTTCTCAAACAGCCAGCATGCTGCAAAGCAGGAAAGGTAGACAAGAAGGTGCAGAGTTTTCGAAACTTGTGTGTTTGATTAGTGCACAAAAATTAGTGATCACAACATTGATGTATGACTACAACAACAGTACTGTTGCAGCTTCCAGCGACTGCCAAAATCATTCCTATGTTGTTCTCATTCTCTAACCATGATAATTTTGAACACTAAATTTTAGTGAGTTAGTCACTATTACTATTATTAGCAGGTACTAATTTTATCAATGATATAATGAATAAAATGTTTCGTACTTCACTGCTATGGTACAGTTTCAGGTTATTGATTTCAGTGTGATTAATGATGGGTCTAGCAAAATCCAGTGTCACAAGATTCTTTGGTTTAATGCTATGACTTGTCTATCTGTCTCTCCTCAGCTTTTCAAGAACATGGCTTTAGTGATGGCTGGTTGTTGGACTCATGATGCTGCTGCTCGCCCATCAGCTGTCTTAGTGAAGAAGAGGCTGTTAAGAGTTGCTGTCAACTCTGGAGTCAAAATTGGTTGATGATAAAAACAATAACAATAATAATATAGAACAAAGATTTATCATGACTAAATGGCGAGGAGGAAAAATGTAGAGATATTGTTATGTTATTCCTTGTCTCTTGTAAAAATATACAATAATTCGTAATAATTAAAACTGGAATTACAATGAAGAGGAGAATTCCAATGATTGTCCCAGCACCTATTAGGGACACATAGTGTTCTGATTGAAGGGGTAATCCATATTGATTAGAGACCACATGGAGTGTCTACAGTGAGGGTGTCCATGGTGAGGGGTTCCACTGTAATATACCATCCTGGATCCCTGTACATGCTCTAACTCCACATGCTATGACTCTACATGCTCTAACTCTACATAGAAACCCTCGAGTTGCCATAGAACCCTCGCGCTACTCGCTCGGGTTCTATATGGCTTCCTCTCGGGTTTCTATACCGCATAGATCCCATGGCCTCGGCGTCTAACTTATATATGCTCTAACTCTACATGCTCTAAATCTACATGCTCTAACTCTACATGCTCTAACTCTACATGCTCTAACTCTACATACTCTAACTCTATACATGCTCTAACTCTAGAAGCTCTAACTCTACATTCTCTAACTCTACATGCTCTAACTCTACATGCTCTAACTCTACATGCTCTAACTCTACATGCTCTAACTCTACATGCTCTAACTCTACATGCTCTAACTCTACATGCTCTAACTCTATACATGCTCTAACTCTACATGCTCTAACTCCACATGCTCTAACTCTACATGCTCTAACTCCACATGCTCTAACTCTACATGCTCTAACTCTACATGCTCTAACTCCACATGCTCTAACTCTACATGCTCTAACTCCACATGCTCTAACTCTACATGCTCTAACTCTACATGCTCTAACTCTACATGCTCTAACTCTATACATGCTCTAACTCTACATGCTCTAACTCTACATGCTCTAACTCTACATGCTCTAACTCCACATGCTCTAACTCTACATGCTCTAACTCCACATGCTCTAACTCTATACATGCTCTAACTCTACATGCTCTAACTCTACATGCTCTAACTCTACATGCTCTAACTCTACATGCTCTAACTCTACATGCTCTAACTCTACATGCTCTAACTCTGTCATGCTCTAACTCTACATGCTCTAACTCTGTCATGCTCTAACTCTACATGCTCTAACTCTACATGCTCTAACTCTACATGCTCTAACTCTACATGCTCTAACTCTACATGCTCTAACTCTACATGCTCTAACTCTGTCATGCTCTAACTCTACATGCTCTAACTCTATAAGCTCTAACTCTACATGCTCTAACTCTACATGCTCTAACTCTACATGCTCTAACTCTACATGCTCTAACTCTACAAGCTCTAACTCTACATGCTCTAACTCTACATGCTCTAACTCTACATGCTCTAACTCTACATGCTCTAACTCTACATGCTCTAACTCTGTCATGCTCTAACTCTACATGCTCTAACTCTACATGCTCTAACTCTACATGCTCTAACTCTACATGCTCTAACTCTACATGCTCTAACTCTACATGCTCTAACTCTGTCATGCTCTAACTCTACATGCTCTAACTCTACATTCTCTAACTCTACATGCTCTAACTCTACATGCTCTAACTCTACATGCTCTAACTCTACATGCTATAACTCTACATGCTCTAACTCTGTCATGCTCTAACTCTATAAGCTCTAACTCCACATGCTCTAACTCTACATGCTCTAACTCTATAAGCTCTAACTCCACATGCTCTAACTCTACATGCTCTAACTCTACATGCTCTAACTCTACATGCTCTAACTCTACATGCTCTAACTCTACATGCTCTAACTCTACATGCTCTAACTCTATAAGCTCTAACTCTGTCATGCTCTAACTCTATAAGCTCTAACTCCACATGCTCTAACTCTACATGCTCTAACTCTATAAGCTCTAACTCCACATGCTCTAACTCTACATGCTCTAACTCTACATGCTCTAACTCTACATGCTCTAACTCTGTCATGCTCTAGCTCTGTCATGCTCTAACTCTGTCATGCTCTTACTCTACATGCTCTTACTCTACATGCTCTAACTCTACATGCTCTAACTCTACATGCTCTAACTCTACATGCTCTAACTCTACATGCTCTAACTCTACATGCTCTAACTCTACATGCTCTAACTCTACATGCTCTAACTCTACATGCTCTAACTCTACATGCTCTTACTCTACATGCTCTAACTCTACATGCTCTAACTCTGTCATGCTCTAACTCTACATGCTCTAACTCTATAAGCTCTAACTCTATAATGACTCGGTGAATGTTTTAGGTCCATAATATCTGTTTACGGCAATTATATTGTTTCAGACCTGTGCATAACAAAAACATAGTGCGTTGTAGTGGGTGTATGGAAAAGAAGGAAACGGAAAACTGAAACGGACGGCGGAAACGGACGACGGGAAATGGGCGTGGTCTCGCACTCAAGACGTAGACTGACCCTTCGCCTAACAGCGCCTATTCGCCTAACGGCGCCAGGTACAGTTGTTTGCGAAGATCTTACATAACGGAAGCGAAAGCGGAAGTATGACTTTGGCCAATCAAACGCACGTAGGCGTGACTAACTGAAGCTGTACACGTGACGAAAAGTGAATTTCATTGGTCAGCGTCACACTTCCGCTTTCGCTTCCGTTATGCAAGGTCTTCGCAAACAACTGTATTCGCCTAACAGAGGAGGTTGGCCACGCGTCATACTTACACGCACGATCACATGACATTGAAATAGCAAAGAGCCCCGCCCACCGATGCTGCAGCAGAGCTGCTGGCAGTCCAAGCTGTCCAGCTACAGTCAGTGCTGTGCGAATGGAGACCAAATGTACACGAGGCTGTCCACGAGTGATGTAGAACTGCTGCTAGCAGTGATTGAATGCTGTAGCCTTGACTAGCGGTAGGCTGTGCTCAGTATGCTGTACGACTGTTATAAGCGGTCCTACAATAATGTTGGCAAGCTCCAATGCTGTTTCAAATGCTCACAGCGTTCCTTCGGCGCTCATGGTCACCGTAGACCATCTTCTGCTTCTTCCCAATGTTTCACAGTGTGGCAACCAAAACGGCCAAGCCGAGCCAAGCCTCCTGAAATACGACCTTCTATTGGTCGGTTAACAACTTCTTGAACGCTTGCAAACAGTTTCGCTCTGTCCTGCGCCTCCAACTAGTAGCAAATCAGCAAATTCATATAATATGAATAAATTCATGAGGTTCCAAAAGGTTCCAAAAAGTCTATTAATTTAAGTTATTCATGAACTCGGCCTACGCATTGCATACGTAGAAATGATGATCGATGACGCGTGGCCAACCTCCTCTGGACCTAAACCCAAGACCCTAAAAACCTTCGCCGCTAACTGTGCAAAGTCGGGAGACCTTTTCGTTTAAGGCGATGGAATGTTGGCGCGTCATAGATGCGTCATAATTAATTGAAATTTTACATCCGTAGTAAGGCTGGGCCTTCGTTTGCAGTGATTTTACATTACGTCAATAGAGAAATGAACTACTTTCAAACTGCGCGGGTTTTGCAAAGCCGCCGAATATTCCTAAATAAGAGCAATAGAATAAAACTTTCATCTTTCCTGTATGCGCTTGCATTTGTTCCGTCGTTCTACTTACAGTGTGGGCCGAGTTCTGAGGTAAGGCAACATATGACCAAGCCTCGACGCTACATATTACCTAGCTACTAGCTAGCACCGACGAAGCTGTGTTGTAGGGTGTTTGTCGTATGGTGGATGTAGGCTTGGTCCAGGAACATCGTCTTCTGTAAGTACAACGGTGTTAGGCTGCACTGGTAGCTGCCATTAGTTCTCTGAGGTGTGCTACTATAGACCGCTGGAAGTCAGCACACGCACTGAGTAAGCAGAGCAACTAAACAAAAACTAACAGACACTAGGAAGACGAAAGTTCTCTTCTGCTGCTCTTATTCTGGAATATTCGATTGCGCTACAAAGCCCGCGCAGTTCAAAACTAGCTTATTCTCCATTGATCGCAATGTAAAAGCAGCTTCAGCTTTACTACGGATGTGACGTAAAAATTAATTATTGATAATTGCATTCTTCTGCGTCTTAAACGAAAAGGTCTAATTAACGAGGTGCCGTTCTTTCCAATTGATCCAAGGTTTTTAGGGTCTTGGGTTTGGGTTCGTGAGTGCGAGACCACGCCCATTTCCCGTCGTCCGTCCGTTTCAATTTTCCGTTTCCTTCTTTTCCATACCTCCCCCCCCCCCCCCCCCCGTTGTAGTTAGGCTGCACCCATACGTGAATTCACAAGAAAAGTCATTTCATCACCACAAAGATTCCGCACTAACCCACTTAATCGCTTTCTGTAGTTTTTTTGTAATAACAATAATTATTATAGCAAAACTCTATTAAAGTGGAAAATTACAAACCTGTGTCAAAACTATTACTAAGAGTTCTGTATACTAATTTATAATAGTATTATGGTAATTTGTGTTCATATCACCAATGTCCACTGTCCATGAGAGAAAGAACATGTAATCTAGGGCAGCTCATCAATACGATAGTAGACAATTCGATCCAGGTCCCAATCAGCCACACACAGGTGTGTTACTGACTGACAGATTGCTTTGATAGTGAGCAAAGATGATGAGCGCTTGATTTCAGCTTGACCGTGAAGAGGATCGACTGCAGTGAGACGCAGGTTGACTGAAACATCATCAGATGCTCCTTTGCGAATTCTGTCTGGTTGATAGTTAATAGCTGTGATGGCTAATTGGAAGACGGCAGCATTCTGAGGGTAAGGAAGCCATTGGGTGATATTAGCTGCAATGAAGTGAGAACCATTGATGGCTGATCCATCATATGCTACAATGGAGATGTTGGCCGGACTTGCAAATGGAGGGAAATCGTGACGAACAACAGTAACATTTCCAAACATCGCTCGTTCTGAGACAAAGAAATCCGCCCTCTCAAATGAGAAGTTTCCAGCGTCATCATAGTGGAAGAAAGTGACAGGAGAAGGAACTGAAGTGATGCCATCTAGTACGACAGTGATGTTAGAGGGTCCCAAGTTGGGCTCTACTGTACATGTGAGGGTGCTGTCAGCAACAGTCACGGTGACATTAATGCATTGCGTGACACGAAACTGAGATGTGAGGTAGACAGTCAGAGGTTGGCTGTCATTGGAGGTAGTGTTCGGACCAAACTGTGTACCAGTGATAGTCACTAGTATAGGCGTGTCTTTGTAGGTAGAAGTGGGTGTGATGCTGGTGACAGTGGGAGGAGTGAGAGAGGTGAAGAAATCATCTTCAGTGGTTGGAACTTCGTCTACAGTGACAGTGATGTTGTGGCTGACTGGGTCCAGCGCTGGAGTAATACAAGTCAGAGTGTAGTTAGAGAGGACAGTCACATTAGAACAAGTCCTTCCACCAATAGCTACAGTCACCTCAGGCCCTTCACCATATGCTGTAGACGGACCAAAGTTAACACCGTAGACCGTCAAGAGAGTGCCACCGGATTGAGTGCCGGCAGTTGGGTAGATTCGTGTGATGACAGGAGGAGCCAGGTATGTGAATGCTTGAGAAGTGTTTAACATGAGGGCACTGTTGTCAACTGTGATAGTAACAGTCACAGGGACACCTACTATGTTAGCAGGTGGCGAGATGGTCTGTACGCTGACATTAGCATCAACTACAGTTGTGTTTGAACCCAGCTTGAAATCAATGAGTATGTCGACCTGTCGATGACCAACTTCTCCAGCTCTAGGACCAAAGTTAGTACCATTCACTGTCAGCAGTGTTCCTCCGCTAGCTCGGCCTGCTGTGGGTCGTATTGACGTGAACCGTGGTGAAGGATAGTAGACAAATGTGCTGACTTGACTAGCATTGACAGCATCTACAAGTGGTACTACTGGATTAGGAATGGTGGCTGTGTCATAGAAAGCAACACTAGAGAACGTGATGAAAGAATCATTACGAGAGGTGGTGAGGCTTGGGTGCATCTTGAGTCTGCTGATATCTTGCGGGTCGAAAGAGATGACTATTGTGAGAGCGTCGTTGAGGCTCACCGCCATACCTCCAGTGAGGGTATAGTTATGGTCAGCTGTAGCACCATCTTGGAGTGTGATGGAGGTGTACCCTATCGTTGTCTCATTGATTGGTTCATTAAAGTGCAGTGTCATTCGTTCATTGATAAAATCAAGATGATACTCGACCAGTTCAGGTGATGTCGTGTCTGTAGTGAAGTCAGTAGCTTGTTGAGCATCTCCGTCAGGTAGAGCAACAACGAAATTCCTGTTCATGTCTCTTACTAGCGAGTAGGTAATGCTGATCCAAGTATCAGCTACTCCGAGTCCAAACATCTCGGTAGATTTGATTCTGTTCAAATCAGCTGGACCTAGTTGAACCGACAGCATTGTACTGTCCATTGCCTCAATTAGAACTGATTGCATAGTGAGCTGTCTAGCTCGATTCATCAGATTCATGCTGGCGTCTTGCAGGGTGATTTGGGTCACGTCGAAGCTGCTTGCATTGACGGTCTCAGAGAAGGTAAGGTATAACACACCCCGATCCATGTCGAGGTGGAAATCGTCCAGCTCAGGTCTAACAGCATCGGTAGTGAAGCATCGTACTCTAGCACCTGCTCCATTCACCACTTCAACAACGCTGTTACCATTCATGTCTTTGATCAGACCGCTACCAAACCTGAGGTACGTGTTGTCTAGAGCTGTG
>CBDBDR010000002.1:0-30514 GCA_965203965.1 Thermodesulfobacteriota bacterium
AGTGGATCCAGGCTCGTTCTAGGTTTGGAGCGTATCACCACCTGCTACAGGAGTTGCGCTTAGGCTTTGACAATGAACTATTAAAGCATAAATAATACAGTACAAGTTACATGCATTTTATATATACGTATGGATGCTGCAACGTTTGATCATAGATGATACAGTACAAGGTTTGATGAACTCCTAGCCATGGTTCGACCACACATCACATATAAGGATACAAACATGAGAAAGGCCATATCTCCTGGAGAGAGACTTGTTGTCACTCTCCGCTTTCTTGCAACAGGTTAGATACAAAACTGTCAATCTTGCATCACTTTGGCTTCAATATGATGCTGTATCTGTTTTTTCTTATAGGAGAGACTTATTCTAGTCTACAGTATTTGTATAGAATACCAGCTCAGACACTAGGAAGAATAATTCCTGAAACATGTGCAGCAATAACAACAGAGTTGCAACAGTTCATACAGGTTCATACCAGTCTGTGTGTACACATTTGTTGTGAGCCAACATGGCTAGTCATTGCTTGCTGAAAATATCAGTGATTGAATTTGATTGAAGCGCTTTGCCTTCTAATCTTCTATTTTTCTTAGTTCTGATGCAACCATAATTATTCTCCGAATATTTTATCAGTATCTGTAGAATTGTTTGATGTAGCAGCAGCCTCCATACACTGTACCGCTTTTTGTAAAAGACAGTCTTCTTTTTCTCTCTGTTGTCGTTTTGTCGTTTCGTTTTGTTCTCTTTTGGATGTTTTGTTGAAATCACATTGTCACTTTCTTCCTCCTCATCCTTTTCCTCCTGTTCCTTCTCTTCATCTTGCAATACCACTTTGTTAACAGTTGTTTCTTTCTTTTTGTTTTTCTCCTCTGACCTCTTATTTTCTTTGTTTTCAATCTATGTAGGTACCAAAAACAAAGACAGAGTGGTTATCAGTTGCAGAAAGTTTTAAAACACAGTGGAATTTTCCACATAGTCTTAGAGCCTTGAATGGAAACATATTCTTGTGCAACCTCCTCCAAACAGTGGATCATTCTACTTTAACTACAAGCACAGCTTTAGCATCGTTCTTCTGGCAGTGGTAGATGCGAACTATCGGTTTTTGTGTATAGAAGTGGGTTGCAAATTGCAATGGACGTGCATGTTTCTGATGGTGGCGTCTTTCGAAACAGTATACTGTCGGATTCAATTAAGACCAACTCTCTAAATTTTCCACAGTCTCAGCCTCTCAAAGATGAAACCTTCTCACTGCCATACAAGTTAGTGGTATAGACGATGCATTCCTTCCACAAAATGACGTCATGAAACCATACAGCCAAACAGGTCTAACAACTGCTAAACGCATATACAACTACAGGCTCAGTCGTGCTCGACGTATTGTTGAAAATGCATTTGGCATTGTAGCAAATCGATTCCATGTGCTTATGTGTCCAATTGGCTAGATCCTACAAAAGTCGAGACCATCGTTTTAGCCTGTTGCAGCCTGCACAATTTTTTGAGTATACGTTCTGGCCACGTGTATTTACCACAAGGTAACACAGATACTGAAGACCAGCACAGATACATGTGGCATGTGGCACAGGCAGCACAGATACATGTGTCTCCTGGAGACTGGCGTCAGCAACAACCAACACAGGGGATAGCTCCACTGCTCGCCAGAGTGGCAACAGACCTACAAATTCAGCAAAGGAAGTTAGAGAATATCTATGTATACATGTACTTTAATTCCACTAATGGTTCTGTGGCCTGGCAAAACAACATGATTTAGTTACCTACAAGTTTGACTGACTCTGGCGTGCAGTAACGAAGTCATCTAAGAACTGTAGTGATTTAAAGTATATCCACTTTGGCTCATATACATCATCCGCACCCTGCCCAGTTTTACTCTTCCTTTTCTTCCCCTCTCCGGCTCTGGTATACTGACTCGTCATGTACTTGATTTTCTTTTCTACTTCTGGGCCATGCCATATAGTTTGTGCTATGTAGATTTACAAGATGCATGTAGACAGATGTGCTGCAGCCTAATCAAATTCATTGGGATTATCTCATGCTTGATACAAAGTTGAGGTTCAATTAGCAATTTTATCCTTAGTGCAAATTGGTGCAAATTTGCAAAAGCCAAACATATCGCCTATCTGCATATTACTGAGCTTTATGTACTCTTTCATGCATTTAGGATATTTCTACCAGGAGAGAAAGAAAGAGAGAGGAAGTAATGGTAAATTGTTAAATTAATAAACTTTTGCATAAATATAATTTTAAGGAGTGGATGGAATCTCAATATCCTGTGTTGGCTGAAGCCATCAAAACTACACAAACTGTTGATTCTTTTCATCTTGCTGAAGAGAACAAGCAAAAGTTCCCTCGTGATGATGTGAGATATAAAGCACCTATTTAGCACAATGTGCAATTTACCACATGTATAGGCTCTCAAAGTAACAGAAGAGATGGCCAGCAAGTTATTGAGCAATGCAAAACAAGAAATTGAAAGAGATTATCTCAAGTCCATGTTCTTGTGTGTGACTCCTGAATCACTGACTCCATTAGCAGTTATGATGTATCAAGAGTTTGAGAAGACATGTTCTTGCAAACTTGCACATGGAACAGAGAACTTGCAATTGCGTATGGTGTTTCAATATTATAGAGATAAAAACAAGGTTCTACACAAATTAATATTGTTGTAATGTGCATGACATTTGTACATTGGCAGGTCATCCAACTCTGCATTTGTCTATTTGTGAGAGGACTACTTAACAAAGAAGCTGAACAGATTTGTAAAGAAAGTGATACTAAGGTGTTTCATTGTATGCTATCGTTAATGCCACAATCTCATTTCCCAATCTTTGTAGAGAATTCAAGCGACAATGAAAGACATGATGAACAAGGAAATGAAAGTAAGTTATGCTCTTGATTTTATAACAATCACTTTCAATTTTCATAGCGAGCTCCAAAGCAGTTGCTTGCAGCATCTGAAGATGTGCAACGATCACTCTATAGTGCATATCGTGGCTGGAGGGAGATCCCACAAACTGATGTGAGAATAAGAAAGCAAACTTATGTTCATGCTCTGTGTGTGTATAGGCTGAACTCATCACTGAAGCAATGGTGAAACACTTGACAGAAGGTGACGAAGAGAGAAAAGCATATTTGGCATCGATGTACTTTTCACTTGATTATTGCAAACTGCTTCCACTGGTAATTGCAATGTTTCGAAAGTACCGAGAAATTTGTGGAGACAAGCTAGAGCTGTTGAAAGCGGAACACTACGAAGAGTGTAATGTGAGTGACTAAATTAGGGAGGCACGGTAGTGCCTCGAGCTCCCTATGTAGGGTTGAACGGAAAAACAAGATGGCGGCTACATACATGTACAATGTATTAGCGTTCAAACGCTGATATTTTTCCTGGTGATGAATTTTATACGTCCAAAGACACTTCGATCTGCTATCTGGCATTGCCCCATCTTACAGTAGTAAGGAGATTGCTCGAAATGGTTGCTAAAGTGACGAACCTGGAAACGGTGAAAATCGAGTTTCGTCATCTTCGTTTTCTTCTTCTTCTTCCACTCACCTAGCGCCTTTACGCGAGCAGTGCCGAGACCAAAACACCCACGAACAGTCGTGAAATTCTCCTGGCAGGTGCCTTTTGAACATTGTTTTTAGCGAAACGGCGATCTAAATTCCGCGAGTTCTCGATCGTGATCCATTGTCAGCTAAAGTGTTAGGCGCCATTATTGTGATTGCGCAATACGCACGTGACCAAGCAGTGGCTAGCGCACGTGACCAAGCACTAGCTTCAGTATCGCCCTGCCGTATGGATCACGGAGAACACATAATTATTTGTCTGGAGTCTTCGAATAACGGAAAGCTCGTGTAGGATCACCATTCTGCGTTTGCCAGATAATTATAACCGATGTACAGGTCTACAAACAAGTGTGGGCGGGGCTCGTATGCACTGCATGCATGCGTAGGCGAGCTGATATGTACACCATAACAATTATTTTTAGCTACAAGTTTAAAATTGTTAATAATAAAGAAAAGCCATCAGCAACTGGAAAACTAAACCATTGGTGGAAACCATGACAAAGACGGCTCAGTACGTGCATGATATTGAACTGCACTTCACTGAAAAAGAAAAAAGGACACAAACAAGAAAATTAAAAAGATTTCTATCGGGATGTAGGGTTGTGAAATCTACCACTGGTCTACAATGCAATCTAACAAGGAACAAGCATGGAATGGTAACACGATTGACTTGCTAACAGACCATAGATCCCTACATCAGTGGCTGTCAACAGCAAATAGCTGAACTAGCTATAGCCAACCACAGCAGCCACTGATGTAGGGATCTATGGTCTGTTAGCAAGTCAATCGTGTTACCATTCCATGCTTGTTCCTTGTTAGATTGCATTGTAGACCAGTAGTAGATTTCACAACCCTACATCCTTTTGATTTCGATAGAAATCTTTTTAATTTTCTTAAAACATAGTAATTGTATGTGTTAATTATACCATTATAGCCAATGTTTCTGGGAAGAGTGTTATTAAGACGAAAACTACTGACCGAAGAAGAATATGACAAGTTTAACGTAAAGGTTAGAGACATACTGATATATAGTTATGACCTTGAATTGTGCTGCTCATTTACAATAGTGGGGGACACCTCAACAACTACTTATTATAAAAAAGCGGGTAATGTGTAGAATATTTACTACTAGTACATAATCATGCATCTCAAACTAATACAGCAAAGATATAAATTTGTGTTACACAATTTGGAAGTGATCTTTGACAAGGTATTGGAGGAGGAACCATATTATGGCTTTGATTTACTGGCTTACCCAAGTGGATGCCAACTGCCATATGATGATGTAAGAACAACACATTTTGTTATACAATATCCATACTCATGAACAATGTAGGCTGTTGCTGTTTCAAAATTAATGTTACCACTTTTGAATGGAAATGCACACCAGAGAATGATTTATCTGAAGACAATGTATTATCTCTCGTATCAATTTCATTTATGGACAAGCCTCAAACATATTAAAGGTACCAAAAATAACATTCATCCTGCATTATTTCACATTGCATTCAGGGTATTTTGTGTATGATGATTCTATGATTGGAGAATATAACAATGTAGCTGTCCTCATGTGTCAACAGTACATGGACCAGTTCCCAGACTTCTACAGCGAGTCGGAAAAAAATATTTTCCCACAGTACATTGTCAGTAATTTTAATCTGTGATATCCTTATTATTACCTAATATAATTATTATAGCACCTATTCATTGTGAAGAGCTTGTGGCAGTGGAATGTATTGAGTGAAGTAGCTGTTAGCTTCTATATTAAATCTATTTTGTGTCACCAAAGAGATGAGCCCACCATTTCTCATGGTCTTCGACCTCTGCTTCTTTCATTGGTATGTACAACTGTAGCAGATGTACACTAATGCTCAATCTTTCACTGTAGCCCACCACAGTGTATATGCCTGCAATTGTCAGTTCTGATGCTAGTGATTTCTCAAAGAGTGTTTGGATTCGGTCATCTGACATTAGTTCTAGGAGAAGTTATGGCAATGGTTTTGCGGCGACAATTTTTCAGTCACCTGACCCTAAATCTATGAAAATCCTTGTTGAAGCAGCTATAGAGAGAGAAAAACTATCTCACCCAAAGAATGAAGCACCTTATCAAGTTTTGGTGAAAGCACTCAGAAATCAAGAATCACCAGGCACAAAGGTAACCCATGCAGTTGAAATTATTTCCCACAATAATTACATTCAATTATAATAATTATTAGGTTGAGTTCATATTGGATGAGCTATTACCTAAACTACAGGATTGTGACCTGTGGGATAGTAATTCAACTCCTCTATACATTTTAGCAGCTCGCCGCAGGGGCTCACAGTTTGTTGATGTTGCTTTCAAGCTGTTGAAATTTCTTGCAAGTAGTGTGGACCATAACGATCCTAATCCAAGACTAATACAACTGATACAAGATAAAGCTACTGATGACCACACAGTAAATTATTACATTTTTATGTACAACTGTACCTTTTGTAACAGGTACTGAGTATCATCAGTAAAATGATCGAATGCGAGACAAATTTCAGTGATACAGTGGAGTTGTTTGACTACTGTTTGAAGTATGATAATCGTTCACTCACTGCAACAATGCTATGGAAATATTGTTCACAATTAACATTTCTTCGTTTGGTAAGATGAATAGGCTCCACAATTTTCCTCTCTGTCTATTTTTATTTTAGATGTCCAATACAAAGTATGAGAATATTCCACTTGCTGTGCTGGAAGAATTCAATATTGATCTCTTTGCTGATCAGTCTAATACTAATTCACTTCATGTTGCTGCTGGAAAGGGTTACACCAGAGTTGTTGAGCTAGCATTGGAAAGAGGCTTTACTAAACTGTTGATATACAACAATGAAGATAATAAGTATCCAGTGCAAGTTGCCTTAGAGCAAAAACACTATGGCACTGCAGCAGTGATGCTGAGAGCCATGAATGACTAGTGAGCAGTGTAAACAAACTCTTCAATAAACATAACTTGTATTGGCTCTGTGTATAGGACTGATAGCTAATGTTTTCTGTCTGAGAGGGTTAAAAGAATTTCATTAGTAACCACAGATTCTTTACTGTGTCACTTTACTGGTTTTACATCATTGTTTCTTTGCAGCAAACTATGTCTTGCTGAGTTCAGTCAAGATACCAACAGTACAGACGGTGTTGCTGCAGAACCAAGAGTCAATTTCAGAAAGCTGTTGGATCGTCTAAAAGAGTTCGCAGAAATGTTTGTGTCATCGGATAATGACTCCGTCCGTGCAAGTATAGTACACCATGGAGAAGCTGTGAGCTAGTAATAACTTCTCATGCACTGATATGTAGCACGTTTTGTCGCAGCCCTTGGAGTGTGTAATGGCTATTCTGGACTCTACAGTAGATCGTGATTGTCATATGAACTGTTATGACTTGCTAGAGGTTTATAATGAAAGCACTCCTGACAATAGATTGGACTTTATGTGTCCCACTATTCAATCTATCATGAGTAATCAGGAATATTCCCCGGTAACCACACATACATGCTGTGTTTCTAGTGATAATATGTGTATTACTAGTTCAAGGCCATCATTGATCATGAAAGTTTTCAATCTCTTGTAAATTGCAAATGGGAAATATACGGTCGAAAAGTATTCCTGTAAGTACACAATGTCTATTACAAATTTATTATAGTGGCGTTTTTCTCTAATAGACAATACTTTGTGACATATTTATTTTTCTTGGTATTACTAACGACTACATTTGTTCTTGGAGCCACCAGAGCTGGTAGCCCATCTGAGTATAACCAGCCATTGGATTGGTTTAGACTGTTCTGTGAGATTGTGCTCTTGTTGCTGACTATTGTTGACATCATGCTTGAAATAATGCAGTTCTAGTAAGGAGTCTAATAAATTATAGTATCATTGATGCAGATATGCATCTTATTCTACAGCCACACTGTACATCGTTATTCATGGAGAGCGTATGTTACTGATTGGACTAACTGGCTCGATGATATTGCCATTTTGCTGACACTATTGGTTATACCATTTCGAATTTCTGATCTTGATGTCCAGTGGGTGTTTGTGGCTCTGGCATACATTTTACACTATTTGAGAGTATTTAAGTATGCCATCATCATACCGTAAGTTAAATTTCAAATTGTTTATGAAAAAACTGTGTTCTTGAATTCACACATATTATAGGTCTTTTGCAGTTTATGTAAAGATACTTTTTCAGATTATCAAACGTGACATTGTACAGTTCTTGGCAGTATTCCTAGTTATAACAATTTCATTTGGAGGTGGATTATACTTTTCCTTGAGAGCAGACACTTGCAGACTAGCTGATCAAATGACAACTGATGAAGTTGGATTAAACTTCACTCCTGCAATCAACACCAGTTTCTGTGTAAATTCAGATGAAACAAGGTGAGGATACTACCAGGTGTAGTATGTGTTGATAAACTTACATACAGTCAAATATACCTGTCGTGGTTGACTGGAATACGTCTGCTTATAGAGGGAAATGTTATCGACCCGTACATTTTTGGAGATCGAGGATTCTGGTAAGTTTTTATTATCAAGTTATCATATTCTTTGTCCTTCAGGTGGTTTAGTGTTATAATCTACATGGTGTTCTTGTTCTTGGTGGCAGTAATAATGCTCAACCTGCTTATTGCTCAGTTCAACAAGAGCTATGAAGAGATTACTAAAACTGCCAGACAGACAATCACTCCTGACCGAGCCAAGATTCTTGTTAAACAGCAATCGACACCCTCATGGGCTGATTTCTTTTGTGTGAGACAAAAAATACATGAGATAATAATTATGTACACATGTTATTTTACAAGTTCCTATTTGTTTCGTTATAGCGGTTGGTAATACAACAGAAGAATTGGATACAGCTCATGACTGCATCAGAACTGTATCGTTCCTTTACACTATACAAGAAAAGCGATGATGGTTAGCTTACCAATTTTTAATTATAAGGACATGCAGGAATAGCACCTTGTAATTTTTGTTTGCCAGCTAGCTAGTCTTTTCTTTTATCTCTTTCACTTTTAAACTTTAAATATGTAGAAAATGTCAATGATTTGGGAAAAATTCACAAGCAGCTCTTATCATCAACCAGTACTGATCAGAAACAATTCAAAGGTGAACTATACTATGTGGACATTAAGTCTTGATCTCACTTTCTCTCTGGTATTCTTCAGATATACGAGCACAATTGAAAGAAGTCAAAGCAGATATTGCAAAGAGCACCAAAGAGCAAGTTACTACTTGTTTAAGAGAAGAGATGAACAAGCAAGCAGCACAAATATTAGAGACCGTGCAATCTGAGGTCAATAAGCAAACAGCACAAATACAGCAGACTGTCCAATCTGACTTGAGTAGTCAGAGTGAAGTGGTCAAGGAACTACAGAGTGAAATGAGAAGTCTAGCAGCATCTCTGGGAGAGGTGAAGGATATGCTCCAACGAGTACTAGAAAAATGAAAGCCCGTATAATATCGGAACTTTTCTAGTATAATTACAACTAGCTAGTTGTTTGAAGTACACATATCGAAGTAGTTGCTGAACTGTATAGAGTAGATTGCACTATGTATAGGACTGTAGAGTAGATTTAGATGTCCCCCTTTTAGAGTTGCTTTTAGTTATCACATTATGATGTACACATTTTTGTCTAAATACGTATTACTTAAGGGTGCAGGCCCTAACAACCATTAACTTACAAGTAATAAAAACAATGTCATTTTAACAAAGATGAAAGAGATTTAGGGTTGGTACATGTATCGAAAAAGTATGGAAACAAGATTTAAAATAAAAAGTACTGTAACAATAGCAGTGTAATGCTATCTCCCTATTAAATTAACCACAACTATCAAAAGCAGTTAATTTAGGGAGGTAGTATTACACTGCTATTGTTACAGTACTTTTTATTTTAAATCTTGTTTCCATACTTTTTCGATACATGTACCAACCCTAAATCTCTTTCATCTTTGTTAAAATGTTTTTATTACTATTAAAAATTTTGTGACTTTAAAAAGCAAACTATCACGTAATGTTATCAAAATAGTAGAGCGGATTGGTAGCATTTTTGGGGTGAATCGTTCACTTTATGATAAAAGCATGAAACTTGGTACACTGTTAGAACATGACATGAGGATCATTTTTAGCTATAGGGCCATCTCAGATTTGACCTCTGACCTTTGCGGCAGCTTTTTCTTCCAAATTGCCGATAACGTCATCAACTCTCTGCTATCTTTTATATATAATTTTGATCATTATGCATAATAACAACATGCCCTAAGGAATATTTTTATTCTTAAAAAGTTGACCTTTGACCTCTACAGCAACGTTTTACTCAAAATGAATTACGAGACCAATCATTTTAATGGAATTCACTGTTTGTGAGTTACTAGTTCATTGAAAATAGTAAGAGTATTCAAATCAAAATTTGACCTTTGCGGCAAGTTTTTCTTCAAAATTAATAGATGTACATACATGACTACATGTACTGTTAATTTCAAAATGATAATGAAAATAAATTTAATAATGTACTGTCTCATGATAATATATTAATTAACTCACCTAATAAAACATTTAAGTGAAACCATAGACAATATAATACCTCATGAAGATCGGTCTCGTAAATATTTTCGCCGAAATTCAATTAAATAGAGCAATGCTTCTTTTGTGGGGTATCTGCAAATTTTTCCGAGCCATTGCATCAAGTTTTGACATTAGGTCTCGATGCCCGTATCAGACAATGTGCTCTACAACTACAAGATCAAGGTCTGCTTGCTAAAATGATCTCGTTGCACACGAAGCCAAATCAGTACCACAAGGCAAGAATCTCGTACTACTGAGCATCTCCAGGAAGATAGAGACAGCAATTTTTCTGTTACCAAGGGTATTGCATTGGCTGAGTTAGTGTTATACATTGAAGATGCTCAAGCAGACAAAGAAACTGTACCAGTATTTAAGCTAGCAGATCTCACTAAAATGTTCTCTGCTCGTTTGAAGCAACTGGGTATGTGCTTAAGTGGGCTAAAGAACAACACGCCTAAAGAACCGAATTGTCACACATTTCCCAAAACATGCAAGCACATAAAGAAGGTAGGGACATCCTTCTTATGTTTAGTAATGATGTTGGTGTAGTAGCTATGAGGAAAGCCGTTGAGTATGATGCAGATACTGATGCTATTCACCTAGCGCGTGCTGTAACCATCGTTCGCAGAGAAATCTTCAACCACATGCAAGACCTGTTTCAGGGGTGCATTTGACAGCCATTGCCAAGAGCAATCTGTGCCTACTCATTAGTAACATTAGTGTCTATGGTTTTGTATGGTCCCAACATAAAAACCCAGTCAAGCCATGCCACTATACCCCAAGCAGTACTTACTTTGTCTCAGCTACTGCATGATGTTCAATAGCTTCGCTTCTTGCAGAGTAGACAGCTCACACAAAATTAAGCACACATAATGAAAGAGTGCCACCACTTCCACTGTATTTGGGAGTGCTAATGAATGCCAAAACTTGTAAGAGAGAATTGGTTGATGCCTTATTTGAGTTAGGATTAAGCATTTCCTACGGCCGTTTGCTGAATATCTCTGCAGTTATGTGCAACATTCTCTACAAACAATTTGAAATGGATAAGTAGTGTGCCCTCCAAAGCTGAGACTATAGAACTCTTCACTACTGCAGCCATTGATAATATCGATCATAATCCTAGTTCTATATACGGATCTTTCAAGTATCTGTATTTCAAAATGAATCTAATGGAGTGGAACGCCTTGCTATGACAACCTCCGATCAAGAATACAGACATGCTTCCAGGCTAAAATTGGAAAAGCTACCACATTCATACACAAATGTGCCACCAGTTGCTATGAGCAAAAAAGACCCAATACTTCCAAAGCTTGCTGGGCCAAAAAAGGAGATTGCTTGAAATTAACAGTACATGTACATTTGAAGAAAAATTAGCTGCAAAGATCAACCTTTGATTGTCAAAAAAATGAATACTCTTACTATTTACAATGAACTAGTAACTCACAAACAGTGAAAACCATTAATTTAAATATTTATTAATGATTGCTCTCGTAATTTATTTTAAGTAAAATGTTGCTGCAGAGGTCAAAGGTCAAACTTTTTAAGAATAAAAATATTCCTTAGGGCATGTTATTATGTATAATGAGTATAGATAGCAGAGAGTTGATGACTTTATCGGCAATTTGGAAGAAAAAGCTGCCGCAAAGGTCAGATGTCATGTTCTAACTGTGTACCAAGTTTCATGCTTTTATCATAAAGTGAACGATTTTTGAACCAATCCGCTCTACTAAAAGATATTACATATTGGCGACGAGAGTTGGTGCGACCCCTGCTGCTGTACTCAAAGATGGCGGCTGGACGTTTCTTCGTGTCGTTCACACCAGAAGCAGAGTCAATTTCGTCGTACCTAGAAAGAATCAATCTCTTCATGACGGCAAGTGGGACAGCTGACGAGAAGAAAGTTGCAGTTCTCCTCAGTTCTGTGGGACTAGCAGCGTACACTGTCCTACGCGACCTCTGTAGGCCCGTTCTGCCGGAAACGAAGACCTACGGCGAGCTCACCGAACTCCTGGAACAGCAATACAAAGCCAAGCCATTAGTCATTGCCGAAAGATTTTATTTTGGTCAAAGGAGCCAGAAAGAAGGAGAGACGATAGCTGAATACGTCGCCGAGCTTCGTCGTTTGTCGGCTAACTAGTTTTTTTTGAAGGGGGGCATAAAATTTTAATTTAATGACAGATGTAGTACAGGAAATGAATTCAAAAATAATGAAGGTAATAGCAGAAATCAAATACAGCAGTCAGGAACGATACAACAGTCAGGCAGCTGCAGGGGCCATTCGGCACTCTGCAAGTGCACGATCAAAATCCAGGGAAAGATGGATAGGGCGAGAACGAGTGCCGCGGAGTACTGCGACTACGGAGAGCCGGGACGGGACGGGACACAGGCGGGATGTCCCGTCCCGTCCCGCATACTAAAATGCGGGACGCACTATAGTGCAGTGAGCATTCAATACAAGCTTTGCACATAGGCCTGGATGGGACTATGACTATATCTGTGTACTGCATTATACTGTGTGTCCTTGTTTTATGGTTATCTTGTTGTCCTAGGCTACAATGATCAGTATAATGTGTTCTTCCACTCGGCTATACTCTTTATATCTCTATTGTGAATGGTAATTCCACCACTTCACGTTTCATTCTGACAACTTCAGAATCGTCTGGCATATATAATTTTGTGTGATATCTTCGGGGTTCAAACTAAAAGGCGATTGCAATTGTTTCCAGTGGTTAAGGTTTGTTTGTAATTGTATTGTGTACATTTTAACTCCACAGTATGAACTTGAGACCTCCACATTAATTTTAGCAACTGATCACAGTAAAACCTACTTGACAGCAACGTCTAGCTGTGTACTCCCAAGATGATCTTTTCACTGCCCGTTTGAGACATGTTTGTACTATTATAACCAGAAACAACTAGGCACCGAAGGTGCTTATGCCTCGGTGGAATGTTATGCATACATGCCTGTCTGACTAAATACGCTGAACTGAAATACACAAGCAGTAATGAAAGTCTGCTGTTGCTAGTTGAACACTATGCTAGTGGCTGACGACTTATAAAATTATTACGAAGTTCAGCACCTCATATGAGAGACAATAAATCTGACATGGTATTCAATAGTGGCAATGAATATTTTACATAATATTATACTAGTGAGATGTAAGGAGTAGAGAAAAGAAAATAAACATACACAGTAAAGTTAAACTGCAGCTGTTGTACCTTTCTGTATAGCCTCGCCTCCAGGCCACTCCCCCTGCTGAGGAGATGGCCTGGTCCAGACTGTCTGCGCATGCTCCAATATTACCAGTAAAACCTGGTAATCAGTAAAACATTGCACACGATCGGGGCATTTAACGCACACTATCGAGACATGTCCGTTTCATCATCCTATTGAAACAGCTAGTTTAAACTATGCAAGAAGGCTTCTGGTGCAAACATGCTGTTGTACCCAAAAGAAATGGCGTTTTTGGTCCGGAGAGAGTGATTCTAGCACACGGAAGTCTGTAGATTGTCAAGGGGGCGTGGCTAACTTCGCTCGCAAACCTTCGCGTAAGAATCACGTTGTGCAAGTTGATATTGCGTATTATCAGTGATCACAGCACTAGTTTGTACGTGTAATGGTTACAAAGGTTAGTGAAATGCACAGAAACAAAGGCTAGAATTACTGTCCGCACTTTGAGGGTAAACGGAAAATCTTCGCGCATGCGTATGCAGTCATTACCAGGCCATTTAGCCTCGTGACCAGGCTCGTATTAGAGCCTGGTTCATACTGCACGCGCATGCGTCAAATTTTCCTGGAATGTCAGGAAACCGTGTTATTATTAGTAAACTGCCGTGTTATGTTGACGTCATCAGAACAGCTGTAGCTTATGAATGGAAGCTTTTGAAAGCGCCATCTCCCACGCACTTCAGCGCGTCTGTCCGGGAATTACTCCCAAACCAGAACAACTTGATGCCATACGTGCAGTTTACAACGGGAAAGACGTATTCGTATGGCTGCCAACTGGATTTGGGAAGTCATTCTGCTACGAGATGCTCCCGTTTGTGATGGATCACAAGCTTGGTCGAGTGAGTACTACATGCAGCAGCGTCGTTTTAGTGATCTCGCCCCTTATCGCTCTCATGGTTGACCAAGTTATCAGTTTGAGAAGGCGAGGTATTCGAGCAGCAGTACTGAGTACTGGAAGTGGCGTTGAGAAATCACTTATAGCCAGTGAAGAAGACCTTGCAGAGTGTAGCTTATTGTATAGTGCTCCAGAATCTCTAGTAATATCTAGATGGAAAGATGTCTTGGAAACTCCTGTGATTTCTAAGAGAATAGTGGCTGTAATTGTTGATGAAGCACACTGCGTGTCAATGTGGTACGTATATTTATCATGATTATTTTTTATGGTAATGCATGGACTATCAATTCATAGAATCTACTACACTGTATAATTTTATTTAGGAGTAAAGACTTTAGACCAGCATACGGCCGCCTTCATGAAATCAGGGCACTTATGCCACCATGTACTCCATTGCTTGCTTGTACGGCTACAGCAACCAAGAGCGTCAGGGAGCAACTAATCGTGAGTCTCAATATGGAAGGGTGTGAGCTAGTGTTCACTTCAGTAGACAGGCCCAAATATATACCATGAAGTAAAAGGCCGCACTGACATAAAGTCTGACATGGAGCCATTTGTGAATAGTTTGAAGAAAAACAAGATCAGTTCTCCACGTGTGATTGTCTATTGCCAATCTCTGAATTTTTGTTCTGACTTATATGCACATTTCTTATTTGAACTGGGTGACAGAGCCTACTATCCCATGGGTAGTGAAAAGATCCCTGAAAATCGTGTTATTGCCATGTTTCACTCTCGGACCAATGAGGAAAACAAGAAGATTGTGCTAGCTAGCTTGACCAAGCCCAAAGGAACTGTACGGATAGTATTTGCTACTGTAGCATTGGGCATGGGCATTCACTTAGCAGATGCAGATACCATATTGCATTATGGTGCCCCAACAAGCATTGATGACTACTGTCAAAGTAGTGGAAGAGGAGGTCGCAGTGGTGGACAAGCCAAGTCAATAATTTTTTGGAAACCTCGTGACTGCCCACGAAAAAAAAGATCCCACTACACCTCATGATCATGAGATGGCTGCTGTAAGAAGCTACCTAGAACTTAAAACAACCTGTCGCCGCAAATGGTTACTGGGCTACTTTGGACAATCATCTATGTTTACTGGGGGTGCAAGTTTGTGTTGTGATATTTGTAGTGATGCATGTCAAACTCTGGATACTCAGTGATGTAATTTTTGTTATGGACAAAAAAGCAATTAATGTATAGTAAACAAAAATTGAATAGTAACAATAATAAAGTATGCTGTATACAGTAAACAAAAAACTAATTATAAAATGAAACTAATCCTCATCACTATCGCATTCCTCCTCATCACTTTCTGTTAGCCCAGCACCTTGGTAGTTTGCAAAAAGAGTTTGCTTCTTTTCAATCCACTCATGTGTTTTCTCTCTGTCCCAAGCATTGAGAGGATCTAAGGAGAAATTAGGACACGAGGAGTGCTTTCTTCCAGCGATTGGATAGAGCAGCTTTCTGTCTCTTACGACTGAGGCTACTTTAGCAACATCTTGTGCATCATACCGAGTAAAGTGATAGCTTGACCCAGTAGGGACACCTGACTGCTTGTCAAAAGATTTGCATATATTTTTGTAAAGCGGTAACAGAACGTGCTGCACGCTGCAAGGCTTTCTTCCGTAAGGTTGGATCCATGTTGCCTACAATTTCTTTTATCAATTTATTGACATGCTCATTGTGAAGATCGCAGGGAATGTTACAGCCTATTCCACCCCTGGTGTTTATAAACCTGTCCCACACAATGTGATGAGCCAAATGTGGAGACAGATATGCTGCCACTTGGAATTGAAAGCGGAGTGCCTGCAAAGCATACTTGGTGTGCCCATAACAAATAAAGTGAGGCATGAGTAATCTATAGCAACGATAGATCCTGTCACCATCGCCCTCAGCCCATGCATCATAGAACTCTAAGACAATACCTCCAAAATGGCACAAGACGCGTGCGTAGTTGTAGACTCCATCTCCAGATTCATAATCTTGCTTTTTCGTCCAGTCTACTCCAATCAATGAGACTCTGTCAACTACCTTAGTAGAAATTGATGTGACAAACGATGACTGTTGCTCCAAGGTGCCTTTGATGATACCTGAAGGTAACTGAAGTGGAGAATCGGGACTGCTGATTCCTAGAATGTCGCAAGCAGCTGCAACAAGATGACCTTTAACAACGGTAAGGAAAAAGTCAAGAGGTAGCATTGACTTCTTTCTTTGGCTTTGACGGAACTGTAGTGCGATTGAGTCGGCTCTTAAAATAACCAAGGGTGCCGTGATCACGTGAAGAGTGCTTCTTGTCATTGTAGAGACATTTCCAGGCAGCCTATATAATCATTATAATAATTATAATAAAACATTATAGTAAAAATGTCAAAGTATATATTTACCGTAAGAGTGATTACAAGTGTGTGCCAGTCTTCAAGTTGAGGCTCTAGTAGCTGCAGTGATACGTCGTTGGTCTTGCCATCCATCATATGGCGCTGGGAAGATGCCTGTCGTTCGCAAGTGAGCTGATCTCCTCCTGACAATACTTTCTCTTCTAGAGAATAGTCATTGCCAAGGTATCCTTGCAGAGACTGCATGATGTCGATCATTTCTGGGCCACACCGCCTCATTCTTCATTAAAACATCCAGAACAACTACTACTTCAGACATTTTGCCCATCTCCTTCGAGCTATTTGTGCACTATGTGTTTAGGCACTGCCTTTGAGAGAGGAGCGAGGCATCTGATGTAGAAGGTAAGAAAGCGAGATACAATTGTTACAAGATTGCTCTTCACTGCCTCAAATATCATTTGAACTAGGTAAAAACGATTTTGATGTAAATGACAACAAATCTGCAACCTCTCCGGAGTGAGACAGATCAGATGAGGGTAGACGGCTACGAGCTGCCAGTACACTATACATGTGAAGCATCTCTCCTTGGTTGTCAGAACGAACATCACGTACACGCCGTTTCTTGTCAACATTGTCGCCAATAAACTTGAACGTGGTGCCTTCTTTAATCCATTTTTGTATTGGATTTCTTATGGAGCTTGCTCACTTGGCCTATTAATGGTAGCGTAGCACTATAACTAATACAGATATTAAGATGATTTAGGCGTGAGTATACCTAGACAAAATAGAAAAAAATAATATGTAGCAATAATAGCATAATAGCTATATAGCAGCTATAAACATAGAACATACCTTTTTCTCTACATGAGTGGAAAACAGCAAGAGGGATACAAGTGATTGTATTGCAGGTGGTCTTTTCTCTTAAGGTGTCTGGTGTAAGATCAACTGCTGCTCCACTGGTTTCCTTTGGTCTCTTTGTGAGATTCTGATTGGCTCCTCTGGTCTAGCAGAGTCTTGTAACTCTGCGAAGCTTGTAATTGGAAGCTTTCAAGGTCTATTGCACACTTTTCTAGCTTTTCTACCCGCCTACAACACTTTGCACAGATGTGCTGAGGCAGGGAATCGTCTGAAGCCACTTGCACGCCAAGAAGATTGACAATTCTTTGGATCCAGTCTTGCTTCTTCCCAGTCTTGCTCATTAATGAAACACGGTGGTTTGATGGTACATTTGAAAGACACAAACGGCACTGCCATTGCGAGGCCATGATGAAGACGGCAGGCGAATTCACGCATTATACGTCATAATCAATAAACAACGAACAGGAAGTACGTAATAATTGATTTTGGGAGCTCGCTCACGCTCTCCGCACGTTAATATTTAGCGCATGCGCGTGCAGTATGAACCAGGCTCTAATACGAGCCTGGTCACGAGGCTACAGGCCATTATATAAAAATGGCCTGGATGCGAGGCTACTTTCTGTACAGCAATCACAATGCAGTATAATAGTTATGCAATCAGAAGCCAATCAGTGCTGACCACTAATTCAACTGGGCGTGTCTATGTTGTTCAGGGCACAGCACGTACAGTACAACGAGCGAGATAGCGCGATAAGGGGTTACGGTTGTCATCCGCCTCCTCGCACAGGCCGGAAATCTCAATTACAGGCCGGAAGCTTCTATAAAGCTCCACCAAAGGTAGCACTACCTGGAGATTGCTTGGAAGATAGCTGATGCTCCTTGCTCCCATAGGCGGCTGCAGGAATAGGAAGTTGCCCGGGCTCATAGTAGCGGCGCGCTTGCGCGCCCGGAAAATTTTTGCATTAATGATATTCATATGGGGCGTGGTTCCATTATTTGAAGAAGATAAAGCTCTTGGTGAGATTCTGCGACGCGAAGAACGAGCTCATCTGCAGTTTCGAAGATAAGTTTCGTTACTACAAGCCAGTTTAGCCTTGAACACTGCACGTTATATACGTTGCGCACGCGCATCAACATTTCAGTTAGCCAAGCCAGCCCGGGCATAGCCCGGACATGCCCGGGCCTGCAGCCGCTTATGCTTGCTCCTGATGCTGGCGCTGCTGTTTAGCCGTCCTCACGTGTAAGTTAGTACTGTACGTGCATGTACCTAGTCTCGATTACCCTGCACCGTCTGCTATTAACGATTCCAGACGAAAATTAAAAAACCCGATGTAAGCTTTTTCCAGATCTCCTTTAAACGGCCCTGTCTTCTGCGATCAGAATGGTGCTTGAATTGCAGGAATTGGCCAAGGGAGAGCAAAGTTACAACCTTGCAACTAAGTTGAATTGGTTAAAAAATTTCCGACTCGTTTTAATAGAAAAAACGGTATCAGTATGCTTTTCTATTAGCCATTATCATTGGAACTACTGCAAGGATTTAAAACTTTTTTCGCCTTTTGTCGATTTTCTGAATAGTGAAAATTATACACTGACCTCTGAGACAATGATAGAGACTAGTTTACTTGACAAACGGCCTTCGTTGAACCGGGTTGACGCGGGAAAATTAGTCACTTGCACGCCGGCCCAGTGATATCTTCCAATTTCGCTACTGCTGTGTAGTTTGCAGGCATGAACCAATATCATAAAGTATGTCACATCCACCTACTTCGTCTTTTGCACGCACTTTGCAGCTCTGTTACAGTAGCAGTTAAGGGCGAAGCTACATGAAGTATTTTTTATGCAAAGTTGAATCTTTTCGCTGATTTGCGAAGTTACAACACATCTTATTGACGCGAAAGTCCCTCCCTAAGAAAGAGGAGGAAAATAGCTATCGAACGATGTATACCAAGCTGGGGAGCGTTCCTTTTTGCGGCAGCGAAAGCGAAGTACCATCTCACTAAGTCAGATTTGCCGGAAATTTTTAAATAACTGAACTTAATAATTGGAATCGTTACTGCTATTCCCCACTGATCAACACACACCAACAGTGTGCTAAATATAATTTATACATACTAATGTCAAACGCCCTTGCTAATGTGTAGTGTATGTTGTGTGTATGCCTCGGTGTATATTGTGTGTGTACGTGCCTGCATAGATAATAAAGTAATTCAGACCTCCCCAATGTCAAAATGCAATACGTGCATGTACTAATCTATGTACATCATGATTCTACATAGAGCAAGGTTGATACAATGTGAATAGATGCCTAGTAGTTGATGTGTAGGCATTAGAGGGTTAAGCATTTTGTTGTGTAGGTCAATATGTGTGTCGTCAATAGCATGACAGTTTATTATCCCTGTCTCTCTCTCTCTCTCTCTCTCTCTCTCTCTCTCTCTCTTTCTCCTCAATAACCAGTTGCCATAGCATCTTTGTGTGTCATAAGGATGCTGCTCCCTATTGGCTATGCTTGCAGTGCTATGTTGGTGTAATAGGCCTTTCCACCGTAAGGGAAAATATGCAAGGAATGTAGCGCAACGTAATTCTGCGTGTTATGACGTCATTTGCTGGAGTACATTGGCGATCACTACTACAGCGTTGTTTCTCTCATTAGAAGCGCATTTTAGTTCCCTTTCATTGTTTTCCTAGACTTTCACCGATGGCGAAGCTAGGACGATGACTTGCTGCTGAAACCGCAAGGTAGTAATGCCATACAGTCGAGTTTGTTTGCTGCCATTTGTCCAAAAACGACTCTCACGCGGCTCCTGAGGAGTCTAGAACTGTAGTTCTAGCAAGACAACTTATTTTTCAACTGTTTTACCTTAGCATAACAACTATAGCTTTAACAATGAACTGCATGGCTCTCTACAGGACTTTCAAGACCGCTCCTGGGAGTCTTCTATGACCAAACTCAACACTCGTTGCCTACTACCAACTCACAATATTACCATGTGCTTCTTCATAAATAGATATGGCTATTTTTAGACTAGTGGGTGATGTATACAGTCTTAGCGCAGTGCAGTACTTGTTTGTTTCTGGCGTCCATGGCTCTGAGCGTACTCCAGCAAATGACGTCGCTCGCCGTCACTGCTCGTCATTTCTCGATGAATTTCATTAATTTTAATCAACATTCCTTATGCCTTATAATGGAAAGGCCTAATAGCTAAACCACAAACCAGCAACAAAGTCACTACGTAGTCTGGACAGCAGTTGAGTAAAATGAATTGATGGCTACTGCACGCTAGACACTACCATGCATGCATGAACTTAATTATGTGATTGGTGGCCCGAACTGTTCATGGCTATGTACAGTAGCAGATGGCTTCACCTATAGCTGAATCTGTTTACTTGAGTCACTTGACATGGGTTGTCAGCTAGGGTGGCATGGATAGTGGTTAGAGTACTTGTCATCATGGAATCCGTAGCCATCAAAGAGTTAAATTATCGCTCTCCCTCTCCTCTCTCCTCTCTCTCTCTCTAATTGTCTTTGTTTCAATGTTTCTATCTCTGTATTTTCATCTGTCTCTTACTCTATACATGTAGCTCTCTCCAAATCTGTCTGCTTTCACTCTCTATCTTACACACATTATAAGCAAAAGCAAAATCTGTGTATGCATGTGCATGAGTGCGTATGTGTGCATGAGTGCATGTGTGTGTGTGTGTGTGTAAAAATTCACCTCCTAAAATTTTTACAAATAAAACAAGCTCTACTAGAAAAACAAAAATATGATATTATGTGAGATGATGGAATAGTTATAAATGAGCTTCTGCTGATTGAAGGTCAATTATGAAACCTGAATGAAAGTCAGGTTTCATAATGCGTGCAAGTTTTCCTGCACGCACATTCTCAATCACTTACATAATTTGTGCTCATACTCTCTCTCTCACTAGTCTTCATCTCTCAAACTATGTCTGATTGACTGCACTGATGAGATCCGATAGATCGAAACAGTCTGATAACTCATGTTGTCAACTGTCTGCAGTTTCAGATTCTATGTTTCTGTTCTCTCTTTTCAATTATTATTTTGTTCAGCAAAAATTAATGTGTTCACATTGTTAAAATGTAGATCTAATCATACGATTGATTCAGCTGTGTTCTATCAATAATGTATTTCACATGTACTACACTAGCCTAGCCTCATCCCCAGGCCACACCCTCCTACTACCTACTAACCTCAGTATCTACTAACCTCAGTACCTACTAACCTCAGTACCTACTAACCTCAGTACCTACTAACCTCAGTATCTACTAACCTCAGTACCTACTAACCTCAGTATCTACTAACCTCAGTACCTACTAACCTCAGTACCTACTAACCTCAGTATCTACTAACCTCAGTACCTACTAACCTCAGTACCTACTAACCTCAGTATCTACTAACCTCAGTACCTACTAACCTCAGTACCTACTAACCTCAGTACCTACTAACCTCAGTATCTACTAACCTCAGTACCTACTAACCTCAGTACCTACTAACCTCAGTATCTACTAACCTCAGTACCTACTAACCTCAGTACCTACTAACCTCAGTACCTACTAACCTCAGTACCTACTAACCTCAGTATCTACTAACCTCAGTACCTACTAGCCTCAGTATCTACTAACCTCAGTACCTACTAACCTCAGTACCTACTAACCTCAGTACCTACTAACCTCAGTATCTACTAACCTCAGTACCTACTAACCTCTAACCTCAGTATCTACTAACCTCAGTACCTACTAACCTCTAACCTCAGTACCTGCTAACCTCAGTACCTACTAACCTCAGTACCTACTAACCTCAGTACCTACTAACCTCAGTACCTACTAACCTCAGTACCTACTAACCTCAGTACCTACTAATACCTACTAACCTCAGTATCTACTAACCTCAGTACCTACTAACCTCAGTACCTACTAACCTCAGTATCTACTAACCTCAGTATCTACTAACCTCAGTATCTACTAACCTCAGTATCTACTAACCTCAGTATCTACTAACCTCAGTATCTACTAACCTCAGTATCTACTAACCTCAGTACCTACTAACCTCAGTATCTACTAACCTCAGTACCTACTAACCTCAGTATCTACTAACCTCAGTATCTACTAACCTCAGTATCTACTAACCTCAGTATCTACTAACCTCAGTATCTACTAACCTCAGTATCTACTAACCTCAGTATCTACTAACCTCAGTACCTACTAACCTCTAACCTCAGTACCTGCTAACCTCAGTACCTACTAACCTCAGTACCTACTAACCTCAGTACCTACTAACCTCAGTACCTACTAACCTCAGTATCTACTAACCTCAGTATCTACTAACCTCAGTACCTACTAACCTCAGTACCTACTAACCTCAGTATCTACTAACCTCAGTATCTACTAACCTGAGTACCTACTAACCTCAGTACCTACTAACCTCAGTATCTACTAACCTCAGTATCTACTAACCTCAGTACCTACTAACCTCAGTACCTACTAACCTCAGTATCTACTAACCTCAGTATCTACTAACCTCAGTATCTACTAACCTCAGTATCTACTAACCTCAGTATCTACTAACCTCAGTACCTACTAACCTCAGTATCTACTAACCTCAGTATCTACTAACCTCAGTATCTACTAACCTCAGTATCTACTAACCTCAGTATCTACTAACCTCAGTATCTACTAACCTCAGTATCTACTAACCTCAGTACCTACTAACCTCAGTATCTACTAACCTCAGTATCTACTAACCTCAGTATCTACTAACCTCAGTATATACTAACCTCAGTATCTACTAACCTCATTCCAATGTGTACTCTTATGAACATTATACTCATTCACATCAGAACACTACAATGTATTCCTTGCCATGACGTTTTGTCTTGTGACTTCATAAATTATCTTGTACAACAGAACAATACGCTGAATTATATTACTAGTTCATTGTGTGACAGAATGTGTATGCATTCCAAACTTGATATAGGAGAATAAATTAATTATGCACTTGCAAATTGCAGTGAAATGCATAATACTGCCTGCATGTACATACATTATGCTAGTTGTCGTCAACAATTCCAATAAGTGGCTCCCGTTCACTGTTGCTATCATAGAGATGCACCTCTTGTACTGGTACATTTGGTGGTGATGGCAGTCGTTCCTCGTATCGCAGCTCCCTGCTGGCGGCTAATGGTTGCTGTCCTCTTTTGATTATTATGCGATGTAGGTAACGGCACGCACCACATTTAATAAGAGACACACTCACAAACCAAGCAACAATTCCAAGTACTGGGAAGAGCACGAGTATATAAATTAACACGGGGTTAGTCCTGGACTGCATAAGAGCAAGGAGAAAGTCAATGTCAACAAGAATAAGAGTGTCTGTGATGTTTAATGCAGTACTCTGGTATGGACGGATCAGGCAGTGAACACTGATCAAGACGACAAACAGTGTTTGTATGTAGATTATAGGCACTGCTTGACTTTGCATAGACACAAAAACAATCCACACGATGAAGTATACAGTTGAGTACCAGCGACAGCTGTCCCTGTAGCACGACTGGAACTCGTCTAGAAATGGTTTGATCCTGGTCAGGTTAATGACTCGTGATAGTGCTGGTGATACTAACAGGACTACCAGTAAAGGAATGATCACTATTAGTAGAACTAGCAATGCTAGAATTACTACTGGAATGTGCTCCCAGGAGAAGTATTTCAAGTTAGGTTCTAATGCCACCACTGAGAGTACCACATCATTGTTGTGTATTAGTCTGGTTGATGTGAGAATGTTGAAAGTGATGTTCATTGTAATGTCTGCCAGTGACCAAAATGAGAGCAGCATTAGGATACAGAGTGCTCGTAGACGTGAGTTTTGCCATTTTAGTAGTGTTCTCGGGCACCATCGAGCTTTAAGTGTTGTGAAGCCAATTACCAACAGCACTGTTAGTGGACCGAGGTATCGTAATGAGTAATTGTAGATTTTGTTAAACTCAAAGAAACACCATGGGATGAGTCCGAATGGCTCAGGATTGAGGAGTGGTACAGCTGTAATGATCAATATGAATTTTCTTAAGATGAAGAAATTAGGATCAGTGTCTAGTGGTAGATGACTGATGACTGCTAGTAGCAGCATTGGTCCATACAGAAATCCAGACCCAGTCGCTATTTTGAATCGTACAACTGACATAAGAGTCATTGCAATCATCAGTTGAAACACTAATGTGATGACCAGGACAAGGTAAGGCTGCCACCACTCACATGTGCTGCTAGCCACACAACTCACTGACAGGAAGGTGTACTGGTAGTCCTCTGCACAACTCTTACACAGCAGTCCACCTCTTCCTACTGAGCATTGCTCATCAGCATTGAAACCAAGTAGTTGGTAGTCGCCAGAAAATCCAAGGTTCAGCATCTTAGCAGGACATGGCTCAAAAGAGTAGGAACAGTCAGGATACGAACATTGAGCAGAAACGTAGGTTGTTGTATTATCATTGCTATATGGACCATACCAGTAGCCTTGTGTGATGCAAGCAATACCGAGGTTTTCTGAGCATATCACAGTGCCATAGTTTGTGGCTATGTCAGCACACTTGCAAACACCTTCACTAATATTGTACACAAAACCAAGTGGACATGTGTTGGAGATGTTCAATTTAATGGTCATTTCCGTTTGTAAATTATTTCTACACATGAATAGCATATGAACTGAAGTGCTCTCTGACATTCGTGGAGCAGACACGCTCAGTTTAGTATCCACGACTGCATACGCTACAATCTCTTTCTGTGCTAATACTACGTGTTCTGGTCCGTTGAGTCGTACATGTTTAAGTAAACAATTAAATACCCAATTGTCACACAATATGTACACATTTGCTGTACAAGAGGATGGCGACCCAAAATAGTCCATCACTGAAACACTGATGTAAATATTTTGACCTGGTATTAGCGATAAGCTGCCATCTCCTTCGTATTTCATGTTAATTGCTGGAGACCTAATGTCTGCAAGCTGGACATTGTTAAACGAGCAGTTTGGAAGGACCCCTCGCGGTGTTGTAGCAAAATACACTGAATTTCCACTCGTGGTAGCAGTGTTGTAGATGAACTTTACATTCAATTTACATGTTGGATCGGATATGGTTGTATTGCTCAGGTACAGTGCCCCTCCATACACTCCCTTGTTTCCTTCAAAGATCACTTCTACTTCAGTGTTTGTTTCAACCGTCACATGTACACTATGAAGTTCACAAGCTCCTCCAAGCACACCTGTATTGTTTGTGAAACGAATTGCTCCTTTAAGTGACAGATGTGCTCTATTTGGTTTGACTATAAGAGGAGTTCCTTGATTATCTGAAAAACTCGAATCTTCGACTATAATTTTATCTACCAATGAGAAGCTAAATATCGAAGATTCCAGATCACCTATTGCTACTGCATTAGGCCGTTGAGTGTTGGACACTGTGTTGGAATCAACTAACATATCTTTTAGGACAACGATCATTGAGTAACAATGGTAATAGCAATTGACTTCCACAAGTACAGAAGTAGCCATGTTGTTCCTTATAGTTGTTTCACGTACAATTAAATGTACACTCACTGCATACTCAAATTCACTACTAAAACTGTTTACCGATATTAGGATCAATTGATGATTGTTGATAAAATCACTTTTATTGATGAAAATAGTCAAACCATCGCCTTCTCCAATCGAAATAAGTTGGGAATCTTCAATTTCTGTTTGATTTTTAGTTGTGGATACATCACTTGTTCTTTTTATACCTTTCAGTTTAGTGAAGGTACTATTCACGATGGTATTTGACCCTGAGTTTGTATCAGCAAAAGAAATTATTGGTTTGTCAGTGCTGCAGTTAGAAATGATATTGTTCGAAAAGATAAAGTAAACTTGTCGAAAGAAGGAGCAATTCGCAGGGTAGGGCAAATTTCCACTTGCCCAAATTCGTTTTTATTGATCACTAACTTCTGTATACATCTGAATACCCAGTCAGCTGTCATGATTCTGCAGTTAAGTATGGCCAGTGAATTGAACCCACCATGGTATATGCTTAAGTTAGTATGATCTGTGCCTGAAATGAATCCTAACCCTATCCAAGCCCAGTAGAGCTTGCTATTGTAATGATTCATCTTCATAGAAGAATTCAGTATGATGTAAACCTGGTTATGCCCTACTATTTTCACACTCAAGATATGTTGCTGAGAAAATGTATAGTTGGAGTAATTCTTAATGGTTTGATTGTAAGTGATGTTTACAGTGATGGCAGTGCTTTGATGAAAACTTGTTCTTGATAACAAACCCAGAAAGTAAGTCAGTGTTTTGCAAGTCTCATTTTTCATGCAGGAAGGGTCATCTATGCCAGTTTCACTCACTTGCACTGTGATTTGCAGTGTGTAGCTGCTACTAGCTCCAATCAGACCAAATATTAGTAGAACCTGGTAGAGTGGTGAAATCATTGCTGTAGACAGGCACCTTTGGTGAAACCTGTTATTCCAGTAACTTTGTTGACAGTATAGAGTAACATAGTGGATAAGAGCACAGTGGTAAACATTTTTTGTAGTCCGATTATTTGGTTAAACACAGTGGCGGATCTAGCCTGAGGTGCTTGGGGGGGCCATAATTTATTCGTACTATAAGTTTGTACAAGGCTTGTTTACATTCCATTGTGTGGTTAATATTTTTTAAATTTTAGGGGGCCTGGCCCCCTGTAGATCCGCCACTGGTTAAACATGAACAATACAATAAGGCTGTTTTGCGAAACATTATTTCAAAACCAGTACATGTTGTTCCCTTGAGACAATAGTATTCTCATTGATATACTCAGTTTGGTTTCACTTTTTAGTATACAGCAAATAATGTACAAGTATAGTTGAGTTCCTTACATCATTTATGGCACAAAACCACACCCCTGATAGTCATATGAGGCACTTTACACTTAAGGGTGCTCGCTCGGTCATCATTAATATTCATTAGACGGTCAGTACTTGTGAAATCATTATGCGGTTGTAAATATCAGCCCTGAGTTGTAAATATTAATCCTTATATCTGATGGAAATCGTGAATTCATTGAACATGCTGGATAAAGTGGTGTTAGATATCGGTGACAAGAAAGGTTCTTACTTCCCACCTATTGTATCATTTGGTTCGTATTAAAGATTTTATGACTTGTTTTCTCTTTAGCTGACAATGTAAACGGACAGCGAATACCATCAATATCGACTGAGGAGCTTGACAAAATGAGCACCAAGTTAGTTAATAGCGATCTGTAACACAGTCCATCCATGACTGATATAAAATCGTGCAAAAACTTGTATGCACAAATATTTTGGACGCATACAAGCACTAAAAGCTTGTGTTATGACAATAGGCTATTTAGTCTAGCTAGTACTGAATGTCAACTGCATGTACACGTATCAGTGTTATAGCATGCATGCATCTTCATTCCTGCACACATGAACTGTTAGTTGACTATTGTGCAATAGCTTGTATTTTCTGTACAACAGTTTGCATAATCTGTACAACAGCTTGCACCATATTAGCCCTCTACTAAAACACTGTTGTCCTTTACGCAGAGAAGGAAGGGTACAGAAGAAACTACAACCAGGGAAGGTTACTACAATAACATTAATTTTATTCAATGTACAGTATCTACATCAACAGGTGTTCAATGATCCAATTCATGGTCATTTTGAGCTCCACCCACTTCTCGTAAAAGTGATCGATACGCCTCAGTTCCAACGATTGCGCAATATTAAGCAGCTAGGTATGCACCATGCAATGATTAAGTGTATGATCTTTATTATAAGTTTAAATTAGGCGGAGTTTACTATGTATTTCCTGGAGCTTCTCACAATCGATTTGAGCATAGTCTTGGGTATAAGAGTAGTTATTTCAAATTATTTTATATTAAATTTGTCTCCTTTAGTGTATGTTACATTGCTGGTGAGTTTGTAGAGATTCTTCAGAGCAACCAACCAGAGCTGGATATCACTGATGTGGATGTGCTGTGTGTTAAGATGGCTGGTCTCTGTCATGACTTAGGTAAGAGCATGAAACCTGTATGTTTACCTGAACTTTCTTTGTGACTCAGGTCATGGACCATTCTCACACTTGTTTGACAAACAATTCATTCCGAAGCTCGTGTGAGGATTGGAGCCGATCCCAACCTCAAAAAGTGAAAGTATGTCTAATGCTGACCATAAATTTCATTCTGCATGTGCTTGACAATAGTCAGTACCTACCCTGTGCCAACACAACTAATCGCTTTCTTTTAGGATGCAAATGTACTATAATTTGCTCAAAGAATGTTCAGAATTGAAAATATTAGGGAGACACGGTAGTGTCTCCCTATGTAGGGTTGAACGAGAAAACAAGATGGCGGCTACATACAATGTATTAGCGTTCAAACGCTGATATTTCGCCTGGTGATGAATTTTGTACGTCCAAAGACACTTAAATCTGCTATCTGGCGTTGCCCCATCTTACAGTAGCAAGGAGATTGCTCGAGATTGTTACTAAAGTAACGAACCTGGAAACGGTGAAAATCGAGTTTCGTCATCTTCGTTTTCTTCTTCTTCTTTCTTCTTTCCGGTGTCACGGTGATATGCGACCCCCGGTGATGAGTGACCCCCGGTGATATGTGACCGGGGGTCACTCATCACCGGGGGTCGCATATCACCGTGACACCGGCTTTCTTTCTTTCTTTCTTTCTTTCTTCCTTCCTTCCTTCCTTCCTTTCTTTCTTCCTTCCTTCCTTCCTTCCTTCCTTCCTTCCTTCCTTCTTTCCTTCTTTCTTTCTTTCCTTCCTTCCTTCCTTCCTTCCTTCCTTCCTTCCTTCCTTCCTTCCTTCCTTCCTTCCTTCCTTCCTTCCTTCCTTCCTTCCTTCCTTCCTTCCTTCCTTCCTTCCTTCCTTCCTTCCTTCCTTCCTTCCTTCCTTCCTTCCTTCCTTCCTTCCTTCCTTCCTTCCTTCCTTCCTTCCTTCCTTCCTTCCTTCCTTCCTTCCTTCCTTCCTTCCTTCCTTCCTTCCTTCCTTCCTTCCTTCCTTCCTTCCTTCCTTCCTTCCTTCCTTCCTTCCTTCCTTCCTTCCACTCGCCTAGCACCTTTACGTGAGCAGTGCCGAGACCAAACACCCACGAACAGTCGTGAAATTCTCCTGGCATGTGCCTTTTGAACTTAGTTTTTAGCGAAACGGCGATATAAATTCCGCGATTTCTCGATCGTGATCCATTGTCACAGTCTTCTCGCCAAATGTTAGAGTCACGTGAATTTATTTTCCTATGACGTAATTTTGGTGGGCAACAGCCGCGAAATCCAGCTAGCTGGTTGGTGTAAGGACGAGCCTTTGTACGCGTTTCTTTGTGAATTATACACCGTGTACGTTTGAAAAACTTGTTTACTAAGGTTAGTTGAAGCGTCTGTGTGTGTTTTGTGTACATGTCCGAGGAATACGCGTGTGATTTGGGCTATGTTTATCTTTGTATAGCGAAATGGCGTCTAGGTAGGGCGACATGTCTGGTTTGCTGGTACATTTGAAACGCGCTGGAACAACTCTAAATTCAGGTATGTCGTAGTATGACTATTACTTTAAATGTTGCATACGTTTAAAAGCTGCTGTGTTTGTCTGCAAATGTTTTCCTCACATAAAATACATTGTAAATGTATAATTGATTTCTATAAACAGAACACACACCCAATTTGTTCAGTGCCTTGATCAAAAAAGCGGTCCCCCTTGACTTTCAACTAAGTCGGCTACCAGTATATGCAGTGGCATTGAACATTGATTGTTAGCACAGAACATAAGAGAGCATAATAGAAAGTAGGTTTTTGTCATGTTTTTGTCTAGAACTAGTTGTTTGCCTTCCATTTCTTTCTGAAGCTGACCTAGTAAGCATGTTCACAGCCTTCCACAATGTGGGATTTAATTGGTCAATTTCTTTTTCAATATCGAGTGTGCTGTATTCATCAACAAAAGCTTCCTCTCTGCTCAAATATTTCTGACATTGCTCTAAAACATGA
>CBDBDR010000003.1:0-4471 GCA_965203965.1 Thermodesulfobacteriota bacterium
TCCGCCAGCTTCTTTCAGGACTTTTACGATTTTAGTGCGATCGTAATGTGCAGCCAAGCGTAGAGGCGTGTCGCCGGATTTATTTTTAGTATTGACGTTAGCTCCCGCAACAATTAGGGCTTTTATGGTTTCAGTTTGACCTTGCCATGCAGCCATGTGTAGAGGTGTATTACCGTTTTTATCTCTAGCTTCAATATTAGCCCCCGCAGTTATTAGGGCTTTTATGGTTTCGGTGTGACTTTCCACTGCAGCCACGTGTAAAGGCGTATAGTCGTATTCATCCTTAGTATTGACATCAGCCCCGGCAGCAATTAGGACTTTTGCGACTCCGGTTTGACCGTGCCACGCAGCCAAGTGTAGAGGCGTATTGCCGTTTTTATCTTTAGCTTTAATGCTAGCCCCCGCAACAATTAGAGCTTTTACGGTTTCGGTCTGACCGTGCCATGCAACCCGGTGTAGAGGCGTAGAGCCGTATTTGCTTTTAGCATTAACATCAATCCCAGCAGCGATCAGGACTTTTACGGTTGTAGTACGACCATAATGTGCAGCCACGTGTAGAAGTGTATTGCCGTCTCTATCTTTAGTATCAATGTTAGCCCCGGCGGCAATTAGGGCTTTTACAGTTTCGGTCTGACCTTCTCGCACAGCCATGTGTAGACGCGATTGGTCTGTAAGAATATCATTAGGCAGTTCTTGAGATTTTGCGTAACCGCACAAAATGAGAATTAACAACAAAAATTGAATGATCTTAATGGTAGTCATCTTGCTTTTGATGATTTTCCTCTGCTGAACAGAGTAAACTTTCCCTTCAACAATTACAAAGAACTATGGCTGGAAAAAATGAATTCTATCCATATAAAGATTAATAAGAGCGTTTTTGCTGTTTAATCTTTATGATGTTTCAAGCGTTAACTGCTTATCATACTTCCGCCGGTTTCTATTAGGATAGGATTTTTACAGTTTCAGTATTTCGTACTGTACAGCCACGCGCAGAGGTGTATCGCCGGATTTATTTTTAGTATTGACGTTAGCCCCGGCATCAATCAGAATTTCTATGATTTTAGTGTGACCTCTCCCCGCAGCCCTGTGTAGAGGTGTATCACCGTCTTTATTTTTAGTATTGACTTTAGCCCCGGCATCAATCAGGACTTCTACCATTCCGGTCTGACTTCTCCCCGCAGCCCTGAGTAGAGGCGTATCACCACTATTGTTTTCAGCTTCAGTGTTAACTCCGGCATCAATCAGGACTTCTACGATTTTGGTGCGACCACCCTTCGCAGCACTGTGTAGAGGTGTATCACCACTATTGTTTTCAGCTTCAGTGTTAACCCCGGCATCTATTAAGGCTTTTGCGGTTACAGTACGACCGTAATGTGCAGCCAAGTGTAGAGGCGTATCACCACTATTGTTTTCAGCTTCAGTGTTAGCCCCGGCATCTATTAGGGCTTTTGCGGTTGCAGTCTGATCGTAAAGTGCAGCCCTGTGTAGAGGTGTATCACCGTCTTTATTTTTAGTATTGACTTTAGCCCCGGCATCAATTCAGGACTTCTACGGTTGCAGTCTGACCTTCCTGGGCAGCCCTGTGTAGAGGTGTAGAACCACCATTAGTTTTAGCTTCAATGTTAGCCCCGGCATCAATCAGGACTTCTACGATTTCGGTCCGACCTCTCCACGCAGCCAAGTGTAAAGGCGTATCACCACCATTGTTTTCAACTTCAATGTTAGCCCCGGCATCAATCATTACCTTTAGCTTCAACATCAGCCCCAGGACTTCTACGATTTCGGTCCGACTTCTCCAGGTTTCACCCTGACCTTTCCAGATTTCGGCTTGACCTCTCCGCGCAGCCCAATGTAGAGGCGTATCACCATTATTGTTTTCAGCTTCAATGTTAGCCCCGGCATCAATCAGGACTTCTATGACTCCGGTATGACCTTCCCGCGCAGCCATGAGTAGAGGCGTATAACCACTATTGTCTTCAGCTTCAATGTTAGCTCCGGCATCAATCAGGACTTCTACGATTTCGGTGCGCCCCCCCTTCGCAGCCATGAGTAGAGGTGTAGAACCACTATTGTCTTTAGCTTCAGTGTTAGCCCCGGCAGCTATTAGGACTTTTACGGTTTCGGTGTAACCCCGCTTCGCAGCCCAGCGTAGAGGTGTGTAACCGTAAATATCTTTATCGTCAATGTTGTTGGCCCCGGCGGCTATTAAAACTTTTGTCATTTCGATACGACCCAAAAATACAGCCATGCGTAGAGGCGTATTGCCGGATTTATCTTTAGTATTGACATTAGCCCCGGCGGCAATCAGGACTTCTACGGTTTCTATGTGACCTTCCTCTACAGCCCAGTGTAGAGGCGTATCATCATTATTGTTTCCAGCTTCAATGTTAGCCCCAGCATCAATCAGAACTTTTACGGTTTCGGTGCGACCCTGCTGCACAGCCCAGTGTAGAGGCGTATCACCACTATTGTATTCAGCTTCAATATTAGCCCCAGCATCAATCAGAACTTTTACGATTCCGGTCTGACCTCTCCATGCAGCCCAATGTAGAGGCGTAGAACCCTGACCTCTCCACACAGCCCCGTGTAGAACCGTATTATAACCATCATTGTTTTCAACTTCAGTGTTAGCCCCAGCAGCTATTAGAGCTTTTACGATTTCAGTGTAACCTTTCCCCGCAGCCTCTAGTAGAGGTTTATCGCCGTATTTATCTTTAGTATTGACCTTAGCCCCGGCAGCAATCAAGGCTTCTACGGTTTCGGTATGACCGTAACGTGCAGCCAAGTGTAGAGGTGTATCACCGTAAATATCTTTATCATCAATGTTGTTGGCCCCGGTGGCTATTAGAACTTTTACGATTTCAGTGTAACCTTCCCGCGCAGCCCTGTGTAGAGGTGTATCACCGTCTTTATTTTTAGTATTGACTTTAGCCCCGGCAGCAATCAGGATTTCTACGGTTTCAGTCTGACCTTCCCGCGCAGCCTTGAGTAGAGGTGTAGAACCATCATTAGTTTTAGATTCCATGTTAACCCCAGCAGCTATTAGGGCTTTTACGGTTTCGGTATGACCGTAACATGCAGCCTTGAGTAGAGACGTACTGCCGTCTTTATCTCTAGTATCAACGTTAGCCCCAGCAGCAATTAGGGCTTTTACAGTTTCGGTATGACCTTCTCGCACAGCCACGTGTAGAGGTGTATTGCCGTCTTTATCTTTAGTATTGACTTTAGCCCCGGCAGCAATCAGGGCTTCCACAATTTCAGTGTGACCTTCCCCCGCAGCCCTGAGTAGAGGCGTAGAAACATCATTAGTTTTAGTATCAACGTTAGCCCCGGCAGCAACCAGGGCTTCTACGGTCTCGGTATGACCGTAACGTGCAGCCAAGTGTAGAGGTGTATTGTCGTCTTTATCTTTAGTATTGACCTTAGCCCCGGCAGCAATCAGGGCTTCTACAATTTCAGTGTGACCTTCCCCCGCAGCCCTGAGTAGAGGCGTAGAAACATCATTAGTTTTAGTATCAACGTTAGCGCCAGAAGCAATCAGAGCTTTTACAATTTCAGTGTGACCTTCCCCCGCAGCCCTGAGTAGAGGTGTAGAAACATCACTAGTTTTAGCTTCAATGTTAGCCCCGGCAGCAATCAGGGCTTCTACGGTTTCAGTATGACCGTAACGTGCAGCCAAGTGTAGAGGCGTATTGCCGTTTTTATCTCTAATATTGACTTTAACACCAGCATAACTTAGGGTTTTTATGGTTGCGGTATGACCTTCTCGCACAGCCACGTGTAGATCGGCTTCTTTCAGGACTTTTACGGTTGTAGTATGACCGTAATGTGCAGCCAAGCGCAGAGGCGTATCGCCGTCTTTATTTTTAGTATTGACTTTAGCCCCGGCAGATAATAAGGCTTTTGCGACCCCGGGTTGGCCGTACCATGCAGCCCAGTGTAGGGGCGTAGAACCGTCTTTAGCTTTAGTTTCAATGTTAGCACCAGCGGCTATTAGAGTTTTTATGGTTCCGGTGTGATCTTTCCGTGCAGCCCAATGTAGAGGCGTATAACCGTATTTAGCTTTAGCTTCAATGTTAGCACCAGCGGCTATTAAAACTTTTACTGTTTCGGTGCGACCCTTATCTGCAGCCCGGTGTAGATGCGTATAACCGTTATTATCTTTAGTATTGACGTTGGCTCCGGTGGTAATCAAGACTTTTACAATTTTGGTGTGACCCTTTCTTGCAGCCCAGTGTAACAACAAAAATTGAATGGTCTTAATAGTAGTCCTCTTCTTTTTGATGATCTTTCCCCCTGCTGAACAGAGTAAACTTTCCCTTCAAAAATTACAAAGAGTTATGAACAAGTCAATTTCAAATCTTTTTTGTCGCAACAATAAACAACCTCTCGGATCCAGATGATATCTTGGTTCTTTCCATGTCAAAAAATTTGATCGCCGTAAACCAACCACGTAGAGCATCTCTTATTT
>CBDBDR010000004.1:0-26007 GCA_965203965.1 Thermodesulfobacteriota bacterium
GTCGTGTTCTCTTTCGTCGTGTGGTCCTCTTTCGTCGTGTTGTCCTCTTTCGTTGTGTTGTCCTCTTTCGTCGTGTTGTCCTCTTTCGTCGTGTTGTCCTCTTTCGTTGTGTTGTCCTCTTTCGTCGTGTTGTCCTCTTTCGTCGTGTTGTCCTCTTTCGTCGTGTTGTCCTCTTTCGTCGTGTTGTCCTCTTTCATTGCTATTAGGAAGCAATCTTTGTAATTCTTCACTCAGAGAGTGGCTACCATCATCACCACCTACATTCTGTAAATTGACATTATCTATGGCTGTAGTAAGTTTTTCAAGCTTGTTAGTGATCTTGTAGACAACTTTGGAAAAAATGAAGCAACTTTGAATGGCACAAAACTGTGAGCTCAAGTGCAGAACAATCCTGGCAAAGTTCAAACCATTAATCCAACATTGATCTTGGTTATAAACAGAGTCAGCGTAAACAACAGAAGAGACAAAGCTACCAATGAACAAGATATGCAGAACTATATAGTTACTATAGAAAAAGGCGGTATCCTTATTTGACAGCTTAATAGATTCATCAAATGGAGACAGTGTTCCTTCATTAAATGCCTGCTTGTGTTCAGTACAGCAGCAATTAGACGAACAACACGAACACGTAACAGGCATAAGTACTAGAAAAGTAATAAAAGAATACGACAAAAAAGCAGCGAACGAACCAATGGTGATGGCGACAGAGAACTTCCAATGCTCTTGCGGTAGAATGCAATCAATAGGGTCACTGTCTAGACTTGAATTGGCAGTAAAAGTAAAATTTACAATTCTGAAACTTTCTACAACTACAGCAGTAACAATATGAAAACAATAAGCACAAATTTGAAATAAAAACAAAAGACATCCAAAGAATGCTAACACACAGGAATTCTTGGTGATGTACTGTCCAGAGAAAAAGCAGAAAAAGTAGAACAAAAAAAACGTGTACAGCATGGATTTCTATCAGATGGTCTATTTCCAGCAGCACCTTCCATTTGAATAGATGTCCTATTACTAGAAGCACCATTCATAGCTAAAACAAGATGGCAAATAAGGCTAGATCAAAGTTGAAGTACATGTAACAATGGCTACTAGATTCCACTTTTATTTAGCATAAGTGAAAATATTCATGCAACGAGACCTGGTTCAATGTTAATCATTATCAGCAATAGAATAGGAACTGAGGATAAACGTTAAATATTGATGGGTTTCAGATAACACAACTAGATATTCAATGATCTCATGTTTGTCACATGCTGTGTACAATACTTGTTTTAAACCAACAGCTGGCAAATAAAAGGGGAGGAGTAAGGCAATAAAATGGTGGATACACAGTCACATGAAAATTGTCTTTCTGTAATAACAATAATTATAGCACACTAGTATTATTCATTAATTGTCACCTGCTATGTGCCTGTTTCTAGGAAATCAAGATTGGTCTCTGAATACCATAAACATAATTATGACTACGACCAAATTCAAACCAACAGTCACTATCACTAGCACTATCAAGATTAATGATCAGAGCACCGAGAAGAGCTACCAGCAAGAGGTCTGTTTCGCACGGCAGCATAGTACAGATATCGAGATAAAAACATATTATTATCAAGAAGCTACATATACGAACAAACACCTTGTCAACACTTTCTAGTCACTATCAAGCAACACTCTTAGGATATTAATCACCAACTCCAGAGGAAACAAGACTAGTATATCACACAACAATGACATTGAGCCAGTCATACTAAAAAGCATAAAACGTTAAACAATACATTAAGACTCACAACACTTAAATAAACCGTCGAAATACTAGTATGTGTAAGAACCATAAACGGATATTAAACAGTGATACATCAAAGTTATAATGATTAGTTCAAAAGTAACAGGTAGCCAAGGATAGACTGGTTGTGTCAGCTATGCTCTGACTGCTCTCCCAGGAGTGCCAGGATGCACGTTGTATACCTCTGAACTTTCCCGTATACTTCCGCTCTTGTCAGTATACTCTCGTGTTTGTCAGTATTATAGTGTTGTAGTGACGTCACAAGCGTTTACTCTACATGAATCTAAACCTCTCTATTATGTAGACTTCAATGTAATTCTACAATTTGATCTGTCATCCAGTATAACTTGTCGAGTTTATCACACCTTTAATTAACCACATTGTTAATAACCACAACAAAATGGTGTTGTAGAAAAATGTATACACGTTTACATGCACTACATGTTCAAGAACACAATGTTACTTTGAGTACTTAGGTTGACGACACACAGGTATGGCCTAAAATGACTTCCCAGATTTAGACAATATGCACAGCCAAGCCTCCAGGCATGACATCACCACAACTGATCTAACTATTTCAGTAGCTACCACAGCCTATGCATAACAATGTAACATAGCAACACAACAATATTCATCTACTGCAAGACCATCATCAATCTAAAACATAGCCTTTCAACAAAGGTCATCATCCATTATTGTCTAGAAGCTCAGGTATGCACCAAGAATGGGTACGAAAAAAGACACAAATATCCAGTTAAACTCAATCGAGATACTGGCACAGAACAGCGGAACCTGAAAAGCAAAGTTCTTCGATATTAAGTAATGAACAAAACTGGTTTGAACTGAGAGAGGAACGTTGTCCCATCGCTTCTCAGAAATAGCGAGTATTGCTCTAGCACGAGCAGTGCCAATCGCAGCAGCACGGAAGCACGGGTAGAGGAATAGGTAGCCATGGATCAGAGTGAAGGAAAGAACGTACAAGACGTATGGTGCTCTAGTGTCAGCTTCACCTTTTGGTAGAAATTTTTCTACTGATTTTAAATCGTACTGGACGACTTCAATTGCTATCTGCATAATAAAAGCACTGAGCAGCACTGTTGTCAGAGCAAATAAGATCCAGTGGACAAGAAACCATACTCCAAACAGCTTAAGCATTGGTTTCACTTGCTTGATAAAATCCTGGTCCATCTTCTGGAGCCAATAAAAACGTCCCTTGTCCACTTTTCTGTTGTCATCAACACTAACCAATGCTATTAGTTTATCATCATCTTTTATATTCTGTACAGCAAGTGCTTCCTTCGTTCTTAAAAGTCAACCTGGTCAATGTCCGTAACAAGCTTCTGGAGTCTATTTGTTACTTTGTAGATGATTTTTGAAAATATGAAGCAGCTGTGAATGGCACAAAACTGAGAGCTCAAGTGCAGAATCATCATCGCAAAATACCAAGAAGTAATGTCACAATTACTATCGTAGACTGAAATTACATAAGCAACAGAGGAGACACAGCTGCAGAGAAACAAAACGATCGCAAATAGATAGTTCACGAAGAAATAACATGTCTGTTCAGATGACAGATTGGTAGAATCATCGTCATCATTGTAGGGAGACAAAGCAGTGTCCCCGAGCACTTGCCTGTATGCTGAGCAACAACCATTGCTACCACAACATTGACTAGAACAGCAACGAAGGCCATTGACAGGAATCAAGACGACAAATGTCATTAAGCTGTACGAGAAGAAGGCAGCAAATGTACCAATGGTGATGGCAGTAGTGAACTTCCAATGCTCTTGTGGCAGCATACAAGTGATGTTGTCATAGTTAGAAGAATTTGTGTGACTTACATTCATAATCATATGACTGGCATTTCCAATTGTGTAAACCTCCACTGCCAAAGCAGTGCCAACATAACCAAAGTACACAATAATTTGAAAGAGAAAAAAAGCAAATGCCACATATGGGATAAGCTTTTTGCAAGAAAAACCTGGAGGTGGCCCTGGGTCAAGATTTGGGTTAGGATGTTGGTCTGGCTGTGGCTCTGGACTTGCAGCTGGCTGTGGCCCTGATGGTGACCTTGATGAAGTATTAAAGTTGATGTACTGCCCAGCAAGAAAGCAGAATACGTAAAACATTGTCCAAAAACATTTGCAGGCATATTTCCGAACACAAGCAACACAATTCTCACTACCAGATGGTCTAACTTGCTGAGTTTGATGACCTTGTTCGATTTCAGTCGATTGAATAAGAGAATCGAAGAAGTAAACGTTATTTTGGAGTAGAGGAGACTCTTCAGTTGGTCCAGCCATGCTACTACCACAAAACAATTAACTGGTGAATGGTTGTCTTAAGCAAGTTGCAAGAACGCTCGTAGCTGCTGTTATCACTGACACTTTGTGTACAACGATATTCATAATTTACTGGGGGAAATCCTGAGTTGATTCATTGCTGCACAATGCACAGCTTTGCAGTGCAGCAGTTCCAATTTGTTTTCTATTCATGCTTATGTTTCTAAGCAGTAGCAGCACAAACAATGCCTTACCTACCAAAAATAGTAATTTTGATGTTGCAAAGTAGTAGAAAATTCGAAAATTATATTTTTACGAAAACATCTTCAATTGTGGTAGGCACTGATTTTAAAGCGACGGCAATTGAACAGAAAGTACCTTACAATCTTCATTGTTTACAACTTACACACACAACTTCAGAACTTGAGTATGTTGTCTACAAAGCCTAACTTGTGTTCCTTGGTTATAATTAAGACTTTGTACGTAGCGTTTTAAAAAATAAAATAATGTCAACTACCAAAGTTCACCAAACAAAATATTTATTCCCATCTAAAGAAATTTGTTCAAAAAAATTAGGCATAATTTATAAGATAAAATACAGTGATATCTTTTGTCTAGAAGGTCAAGTATGCACCAAGAACTGGAATGAAAAAAGACACAAATACCCAGTTAAAGCCGATGGGAATACTTGCACAGAACAAGGGCACACGAAATGCAAAATCTTTTGATATAAGGTACTGGACGACGCTTGTTTGAATCGATAGAGGAATATAACGCCATTTCTTTTCAGAAACTTGTCTTATCATTATTGTACGAGCATTAGCAATCGCAGCAGTACGGAAGCACGGGTAGAGGAATATATAGCCATGGATCAGTGTGAAGAAAACCACGTACAAGACGTATGGTGCTCTAGTGTCAGCTTCACCGTTTGGTAGAAACTTGTCCACAGTCTGTAAGTTATACTGGATAACTTCAATGATTATCTGTATCAGAAAAGCACTGAGTAGCACTGTCATCAGAGCATACAAGGTCCAGTGGACAATGAACCATATACCAAACAGATCAAGAATAGGCACCGTTTCTTTGATAAAATCTTTATCCAACTTTAGCAGCCAATGATACCGTCCTCTGTCAACAATTATATTGTCATCATCTTTAATCAATTTTTGTAATTCTTCATCATTTTTTATTTTCTGCACAGCGACTGTTTTCCTTTCATCATGAAGAAAGTTGACCTCAACCATGAGAGTAATAAGTTTTTGGAGTTTATTTGTGACTTTGTAGATGATTTTTGAAAATATAAAGCAGCTTTGAATGATACAGAACTGTGCAAAAAAATGAAGAACAATCATTGTCACGTACAAAGGATTAATCTCACAAGGACCTCGGTTATAGACAGAGGCAACATAGACAGCAGAGGAGACAAAGCTGGCAATGAACAAGAAAATCACAATTAGGTAGTTGATAAAGAAATAGCAAGTCTGTTCAGATGACAAATTAGTAGTTTTATCATCATCATTGTAAGGAGATAAAGATTTATCTGTAAGTGATTTCTTGTAAGCAGAGCAGCAATCCTCATTACCACCACAGCAGCAACAAAATGGAATGCTATTAATTGGAATCAAAACGAAAATGGTCATCAAGCTGTACGAGAAGAAAGCAGCCAACGATGCAATGGTGACTGCAGTGGTGAACTTCCAATGCTCTTGTGGTAGCACACAGCTAATGCTACTGTTACCAGACAAACTAGTGTTTGGAAAACTAGTGTTAGCAATCGTGAAAACCTCTACTGCCACAGCTGTTCCAGCATAACCAATGTACACAATGACTTGACCAGCAAATGGAATCAATGCAAGAACTGCAATGACCTTTTTGCATCTTGATGGTTGGTTTGGTGTTTCTGATGGTTGGTTTGGTGTTTCTGATGGTGGGTTTGGTGTTTCTGATGACCAGAAGTTGATGTACTGACCAGAAAGGAAGCAGACTATGTCAAACAATACCCATACTATGATTTTGCAATTGCTGGCATTCCTTTCCTCAGGAGCACTGCTGTTATTAGTAGATGTTCCCTGACCTTCCTGAGCTGCCTGAGCTACAACATCTGCCTGAGCTTCAACATCTGCCTGAGCTTCAACATCTGCCTGAGCTTCAACATCTGCCTGAGCTTCACCTTTATGATTTAGTAACGGATCTACTTCAGACATACTACCACCACTATCAAAGAAATTAATGGACAGCAAGCAGGACAGTCAGCAAATAGAATGGAGGAAGAATCAAGTTGTCTAGAAAGGCAAGTATACCAGAAGCATATGACCATTGTCACATGATCAGTAGTAGCTGACTAAACCAAAACTAACATGAACACTAGAACATCCTTTCTGAAACAATCCTCAAACAACTGTTATCACTACTTTACCATATTTAGTTTTATAGAGATATCAGCAAACAAATTCATCAGAGCCTGGCTATTGTAGCAAATCACACTTCATAGTAGTTGTATCTACTACATAGTAGATTCAGTTTAAATTCTTATCACTATAGTAACCTATTCTTATCACTATAGTAACCTATTCTTATCACTAGAGGAACCTATTCTTCTCAAACTAACAGAGCATGAGTAGTTAACTCTAAGGCAGTTCAGTGGAAATCAACGGAACAGTTCAAACAATATTTTGTCCTTAAATCTATGTCCTATAAACATGCGAGAGAGATGCACAGAGTAGTGTGGGCCGGCATAAGAGTTTATACTCTTGCGAATTTGCTAACAACATAAGTTTGAAAAAAATATTGAAAAAGACTGCTAAGACATTGTTTCAACAAATATTCAGGTGAACATTGTACAACGTAGAATGTGGAAGAGTGGAAGTCATTGTCTAGAAGTTCAGATAAGCACCAAGAACTGGTACAAAGAAAGACACAAATACCCAGTTGAATCCGAATAAATGCTAGAACAGAACAAGGGAACTCGAAATGCAAAGTTACGTGAATTGAGGTACTGGACAAAGCTGGTCTGAATTGAGAGAGGAACATTACGCCCCTTTTACTTAGAAATTTTGCAAATCAATTTCATACAAGTAATAGTAATTGCAATGGCACGAAAGCATGGGTAAAGAAATAAAATGACTATGAACAGACGTAAAGAAAACTATGTAAGACTCTCAACACTAAAAGAAAACAGTCGCAATACCATAAACAGATATAAAAAGGACAAATAAACTAGCATAAAACCAGTTAAGTTGTAACTTGATATTAGCACAAAACAAGGGCACTCGGAAACCAAAGTTTTGAACTGTGAGGTACTGGACGAAATTGCTTTGAACCAAAAGAGGAACGTTGTTCCATTTTCGATTGGAAATGGTGTGGATTAACTTGGCACGAGCTTCACCTATCGCAGCAGCACGGAAGCACGGGTAGAGGAATAGATAAGCATGGACCAGCGTGAAGAAAACTAAGTACAAAATCAGCAGTGTCGTTGGATTCCTTTCTCCTCCTTGCAGTGCATTGACAATAATTTCAAAGACATACCTAACAAGTAATAAAGTCGTCACTGCATACGAGACAAAGTGAAAGATAAACCACACCCCATACAGGTCGAGGGTAGGCTTCACCTGCTTGACAAATGCTCGATCAACCTCTTGAAGTAAAGAATACATTTCCTTATCACTTGTGCTACTAGCATCAGATCGAGACATTTCTGAACTGTTCTGAATTCTGAAATGGTTAGTACCGACTTTCAAATTGTCACTAACCACATCCATTTGTTCAACGAGTCTATCGAGCTTAGCTGTAACCTTGTAGGAGATTTTGGAAAATATAAAACAGGTTTGAACAACACAGAATTGTGTAATCAAGTGAAGAACAATTCTGGAGATGTCTAAAGCATTTATCCAACAGTTATCCTGGTTGTTGTAGACATCCTGGCTGTAGACAGAATGGACATAAATGACAGAGGTAACAAAGCTACAGATTAGCAAGACAAGCACAACTAAGTAGTTGAAGGCAAAAAAGCAAGTCTCCATAGTCGACATCTTTGCAGATTCGTCATCATCATTGTAAGGGGACAAAGCGCCATTCCTGTACACCTTTTTATACACCGTGCAGCAGCCTTTAGCAGAAGCACAGCAGCATTGTGTAGAATCTTCACTGTCCTCCTCATCAGAGCTGAATTTGGACTTGTAGTAAAGAAGACAATTCACAGGGATCAAGATTAAACAAGTAATGGAACTATACGACAAGAAAGCACCAATTGTACCAACACTGATGGCGCTAGAGAACTCCCAATACTCTGCTGGTATCGCACACTCTGCTGGCTCAATGGAAGAGTAAGCCACAATCCTGTAAACTTGAACTGTTAAGGCAGTGCCAATATGATACAAGTAGGAAACAACTTGAAACACAAATATGATCAATCCTCCAGCCAAGAGAAACTTTTTTCTAGATAAGAACCGTTGCCTGACTCCAACATTGATGTACTGCCCAGAGAGAAAGCAAAAAATATAGAAGACAATCCACCACCATTTGCTAGTACGTGGAGTTACTCTTGGAAGCAATTCTTGTCGAGGGTCTTCCTCGATCGATCTGGAACGGCGAAAATACATTGTGCTAACACTGAGACAGGGGCGTATCTACAAGGGTGCTTTCAGCTCTCAAGCACACCCCTTAGCAAGCTATTTGCTATGAAAACTGTTGCTATGCCACTAATAATATTCATAAAATCTGGGCTGGACTCATCAGTGCTGTCAAAACCACATGTAATCTCTTGTCAGAGTAGGCTAAGTGCTCTTTGTCTTGAATGCACAATGCTATTGTGTAGAACGAACAATTACAGAGTGTGAGCAACCTCCTTATTCCAATCCTGGATACGCCACTGTAAGGTCTTGTTGAGATAGCTAACAGACTGCTAAAACGCTCAAAATTGCATTTTTAAAACTCCAAACACACTAGTCACAAGTCAGGCGATGCAAAGGAAATATTGATTACAAGTACACAACAAAATAATATTCATAATTTATTAAGAAAGTATAATAATTATGTTGTTATAGAGTTGATCCTCTACAATCGAAGTCACAAGATCATAGATTTGAATGCCAATCACCTTCTGGTCAGGATTTATAGCTCAACTATAGCTAACTCTTGACAAAGTAGCTAACGCAGATAAAACAATGAATAACAATGTAACATAGCAACAAAACAATATTCATCTACTGCAAGACTGCCTAAAAATAGGCTATTTAACAAAACAAAGGGCATTCATCATTGTGGGGAAAATTCAGCTGAAGCTAGGTACTATTATTTTTGTCAGCTATGTGGTTTACAGCTGGGAAAGAGGCTATATACTGACCAGAAAGAACCCATAGAGCAAGCTAAGTTAGCTGACAAGACTCATATGTACTGATAGACTTCTTGACACCCTCAAAACAATCGTTGTTAATAGCTTCGAGTCCATAAGCCTGTTGGTCTAGCAATAACATGGAATTTCATCATCCCATGCTATGCTACTACCAAGCGTACTAGATTTTTTGTAACTTCAGCAATGCATCAGAACAGTAAGTGTCCACATTCTACTTCAGAACTAGAACCACTGAATTTGAAAATAATATTCAATCATCACCGCTTTAAAAATCCATTACACATAGAAACTGATTTTCTGTTTCCTCCCTCTTTTGTGCAGTATAGCTTGGGAATCAACAAAAGGCTTACATTAGCAGGTATAATGATGACATAGCCAGCTAACACAAAAACCCCTTTGTGTTCATGTAAAAACACAAGTCATGTGAAGGATTTGTACTATCTAAACTAGCTGGCACCCAAACAATCTAAGATATGTAGTAGACAACCTCAAGTTATCAAGCAATGTCAGCAACCAGAGTGAGAATTCACATATTGATAGAAAAACAACATATCTCCTCGTCACTCTGTCACATGTTGAATTCTCTGAAACAAGTATACCCCATGTTCTAATTATAGTCTCAACAAGGTAATCATTACATCATGTTACTATTTTGTGTTACTTTCAAAATATAAAGTCAGTGAACAAAAATTAATGTATCCCAGAGAACCACTGCACCTCTACATGGAGCAGCATGCTCTTTTTAGCATGCTCTTTTTCTTCTCTTTTCAGAATCACATTGAGTGATAAGGATTGTAAAATAACGACTTAACTGACAGTCCAAACAATATTATTAATTTGTTTCACTATGTGATGCAAGTGACTACCATAGACCGGACATTTTCACAGCACAAAATTTCACTTGGTAAGTTTTAGCACGATCTAAATTTGGCTCTGCTCATAAATTACCAGCTCTACAGCACATTATAATAAATGTAGTGACAGTAATATGCACAAGTAAGCTCAAGAGAAGAGCTCATAACTATACTAAATGAAAGCTAATACAGAATTGCACATAAACGAGATTTAGATCTAATACATTACGAGATTTAGATCCAAGCAACTAGACAATCTGATTGGCTAATACCACTAAGCTATAGCCTTTTCGTTTACAAATACTATAATTAAAACACTCCTCAGTGTGTTTAGTGGTAGGTTGGTGACCAAATTAATTATATGCCAAAGCATGAAACTTGGTACAGTGTAGAAACATCGATGCTAACTATAAGGTCATATCAGATATCAGATTTGACTTCTGATCAACCTCTGTAGCAAACATTAACCACCTTAAAATCCTTCACCCTCTATTTCTTTCAGAAACTGCCTCAAATGATTATTTAGAACACTTAGAGTTCATTTCTAACACTTTTGCAGCATTTCTAGCAGGATTTGCAAATTTTGACAAAAACTCATTAAATTAACGATTTCTTTCTGCAACATTTTGCATAACTTCAACAAAGAATAGACCTATAAATTGACACTGCAACACCAAATACAGTAATACAGAACACATAGTTTTGATGTACAGTTCACTCATTTGATTATGAATCTTGCACACTTGAACAGCACAAAACAACGGTAATTTATTATGCAAATGAAGCAAATAAGTCATTGTTTATTAGACAATATCCGGGCAACCATTGTACATAGACGGAAGAATTTGGATGAGTAGAAGTCAGTGGAAGATCCTTATTGTAGAAGTTCAGGTAAGCACCAAGAACAGGTACGAAAAAAGACACAAATACCCAGTTGAATCCGATGGGAATACTGGCACAGCACAATGGCACACGAAATGCAAAATTCTTTGATGTGAGGTACTGGACGAAGCTGGTCTGAACTGAGAGAGACAAATTAGTCCACTTTTTCTTATAAATTTTGCTAATCAATTTCGTACGAGCATTAGCAATCGCAGCAGCACGTAAACACGGGTAGAGGAATAGATGACCATGGACAAACGTGAAGAAAACTACGTAAACGCCGTATGGAACTACTGTGTCGGTTTCATTTAGTTCTTTACCTGGTAATAAATCATTTGCTGACTGGAAGTCATACATAAGAACATCAATGATAGTCTCAATAATAAATGCGCTGAGCAGCACTGTCGTCAGAGCATACAAGGTCCAGTGGAAGATGAACCATACACCTAACATGTCAAGGATATACTTTACTTGATTGATGAAATTTTGATCGACTTCAAGCAGCCGGTTGTAATAATCTCTTTCGTCATCTAAATTTTCATTGTTGACTTGTTCCATCTTTGTTTCAAGTTTGATGAGAAAGTTGCAGATCTTGTAAATAATTTTTGAAAATATGAAGCAACTTTGAATGGCGCAGAACTGAGAGCTCATTTGTAAAAGAATCATTGCTAGGTATAAGGAATCAAACCAGCAATACCCGTAACCATAGCGACGATAGTATACGGTATCCGAGACTGCATAAGCAATTGAAGAGGAAAAACTGACAGTAAACAGCAAAAGTACAATTAAATAGTTTGTATAGAAATAAATTTTCTGTTCAGCTTTCATCTCTGATGATTCATCTTCATCTTTGTAAAGAGACAAAGAATCATGTCTAAGTGCTTCCTTGCATCTAACGCAGGCTATCTTGCTACAGCAACATTGATCAGGACAGCAACCACTAGAGCAGCATTCGTCACGGCAACAGGGACAGCGAATAACATCCATAGGTATCAAGACAAACACGGTCATTAGAACATAAGACATAAAGGCAGCGATTGAACTAACAATAACAGCCGTGGTGAACTTCCAATGCTCATCTGGTAGCGTACACTCAATGGTGTCATTAACAATTTTGTTCACGGTGATGTTTGTAAAACAACTACAGTTAGCAATCCTCAAACCTTCTATTGCAAACACAGCACCAACATAGGAAAGGCATACAACGAATTGACAAAAGAACCAAACATATCCAAAGAATGAAAAACACTTGGCTGTCTTTAAATTGATGTACTGACCAGCCAGGAAGCAGAAAAATTGATAAATATACCAAGAGGATTTGCTGACAAAATGACATAAACTAAAATTGCAGACAAAGTTTATTACACGTGTAATCCTAGATACTTGAATGCACTCCAGCAGATTGCTCACTTCTTCAATCATACTATTCTGCAACAAAGCAACAGTTCAATAGCTAGACAAAGGACTTATACACTGAGATTGAACTTGAACACACAACTAGTATGTTTTGATTGGCTGTATACATTTATGCCTTCTATAGGCAAGGTGCTACTACATCAATCTACTACGAGACTATTATCAATCTACTTTCACTATACAACTAAGATGATATTTAGTACGATTGTGATAACAGAGACAATAGTGAAGAATGTACATATGAGTACAAATATACGTGCACAGCTTTTCACACCTACTCATGTGATCATGACGTGACAAATGAGAAACTTTCATACGGGAAGAGAGCCAGCAAGAAATCCATCTTGAAGCCTACTGCCTACCCACCACTAAGGTATGTACAGGAGCATAACAGAAATAAGAATACTGTTTTTTGTAAAGGTGACTTTGCATCCCATAAAACAATCCCAAGGTGCTTGGAACTATATTATTGTTACTAAACAACACGACTGATGATTATTACGATGTTTTTTTGTTCTACAGCCAGTGCAGTGCATACCACTTCAACAGTAGTTGGCAATCATATACCAGTTGGTTGACTACTAAACGGTGCTACTCATTTAGTTGTTAGCTGTAAACAACATGGCAGAACCAGGCTAGAGATGTAGGCGTTGAAGAAGATGAACCGCTACTAAGATCTACTCACAACGACAGCACTGAATCGGAAATATCAACTACTCGACAAAGAGATCAGCAGAATAGTAGTGTTGATGGTACAGGCGGTAGTGTATGGTATAAATGTCCCCTTAAGGTTCATTTTCCCAGATCCGGTCACAAATACTTGTGGAGATTTTTCTACACGCTATGCTTCATTACTGGTCAGTACATCAATTTTGAAATACTCAAGATACTATGTTCCCCAAAGTTTTCCAGGAAAACTGTGGAAAAGTTTGTCTCCGTTGCTGCGATGATTCCGTTTGTCATTCAAGTTATCGTCTGTGTCGGTTACGTTGCAACAGCTCTCTTTGTAGACGGTTTAACAGTAGCAAATGCTAGTCTGCCTAAAAACGATTGCTTTTCACCATCACAGGAACGACTGCATTCTAACCAGAAGAGCATTGGAAGTTCACCACAGCTGTTAGCACTAGTTCAGTTGCTGCCATTTTCTCATATGGGCTAATGACAGTCTTCATTTTATTCTTAGCCAATTTTATTCAATGTTGTTGTGCATCGCGTGAACATAGGTCAGAAGAAGAGGCCTCAACTGGACGTCATCAAACAGCTAGCTCAAAACGCGTCAAATGCTTTTAGTGAATGCACTGAAATGCGTCAAATGCGTCAAATGCTGCACTGAAGATGGAGAACAAGGAGCCAGGGATCGAAACTCCAATAGACAAAATTCTAGAGAACACATCTCTAGTGAAGCAGAACATAGCTCCAACAAAAGTAGCTGTTCTGAATATATACAAAAACTTTGGGGCAGTGATTTGTCCCCATACAATGATAATTCCAATAAATAAAATGTCAGGTAAAGAAACTGCCTACTTCTTTATCAACTATTTCAGTTGTGCTTGTCTTGTTTATCTGCAGCAGTGTTACATCTCTATACTACGTCAGTACTGTCCACAGCTATTGTTGGGATGACTGGAGTGTATTTACTAATGATCGTTCTTCAACTGGTCTCGCATTTTTCTGCCATTCAAAGCTGTTTCATTTTTTCAAAAATCGTCTACAAGATCACTAAACAACTTAAAAACATTGCTGAGGAAATTTGCAAGGAAGACAAAACCATGACCAAACTACAGCCTGATCACCATGGACACAATCTTACTCTTCCTCAGAGTGACACCAGACCTAACTCCTCTCAAACTAGCGATGCTCTATCATGTGCTGCTTACTGCCTGGTTTACAAAGAAAAAGTAGATAGAGAAAATTTCCATCAACTACAAAAGATCGATAAAGAATTCATCGATCAAGTAAAATCAACACTTCACTTGTTCGGTGTGTGGTTCATCTTCCACTGGACCTTGTATGCTCTGACGACAGTGCTACTCAGCGCATTTATCATTGAGATAGTCATAAAGATTATCCAGAATGACTTGAACTCAGCAAACAGCTACCTGCCAGATGGCGAAGATTATACTAGAGCACCATACGTCTTGTATGGTTCTTTCCTTCACACTGGTCCATGGGTATCTATTCCTCTACCCGTGCTTCCGTGCTGCTGCGATTGCTACCGCTCGTGCTAAAATGATAAATAAGATTTTCCGAAAAACAATGGGCCAACATTCCTCTCTCGATTCAGACCAGCTTCGTCCAGTATCTCACATCAAAGAACTTTGCATTTCAAGTGCCATTGTTCTGTGCCAGTATTCCCATCGGATTCAACTGGGTATTTGTGTCTTTCTTTGTGCCTGTTCTCGGAGTTTACCTGGCCTTGTAGATAGTGACTTTACTTGCATGAGTGTGTGTTCAGATCAGTAAATGTACAGTATATATTGTACATGCACGGTATTGTTTTGAAGCTTGGTAGGTCAAGTGTACCTGTAATTGTAGTGTAGCAGAACAATATATTTATGGTTGTGATTTTTTATAAATTATTACCAAAGGTCAGAGAACACAAAGAGACATGTACATACTCACACTGGTCCATAGAGAGTTTTACTGCTCAATGTAAATTGACACTGACCAGCTGCTCAGATCAAGATTTGCTTACTAGTACGTACGAATATTTGACGGAAAGATACCAATGATCGATGCACTATAAAGTACCGGCCTGTTTGCAGCTGTTCGAACTACAATGATCAGTCTCTCTCGCCTAGTAGCTAAGAGTATGTAGGTGTGGTTAGACAAGCAATGGGTATACACAAAATATTTTATAAGTAATTTTATACTACTGTTCAATGTAATTATAGAATCTGATTGGTCAGTTGGAGGATAATAAATCACGTATTCTTCCGCGGGAACTTGTATTTTTCCACTGGAACTCATATTTTTCCGCTGGAACTCATTCATGATCATGTTTTCCTCTGGCATGAGTTTCTTTTGTACAGGTACTAGCTTTGGTAGTTACTGGGTCAGTATGTGTTGTGTTCCGGCTTCTGGCATAAGTAGCACAGCGCCTATAGACTCGGGTACTTGGCTACAATCGATGCAACGATTGACTTGTTGTGCATGAAAAACATAGAAAGCAAGTACCTCACCGCATTTTGCTATGTTGACAGCTTAAAGATTGCCTAATAAACGCACACAGCACGTACAAAAGACTGCTGGACTCTAGTAACTATCATTCTAACTGTTCGTTGGAGTCCAAGTTCAGCCATTGCCACGTGTAACGCGTTTGTGGGTGTGGCAGCCAGGTCACAGCACGTGTTTTCGAGGAAGAAGAAACGCTCATGCTGCAGGAACTCAGCGGCTTTGGGACGGTCATCAACCATTGTTTTTCAAAAAATGTCTGTGTCGGTTTATTGTTGCCATGTAGCTGTAGTATAAATACCTTAGACGACGAATCATCGGCAACTACGGGATTTAGAGCGCCTTGGCAACCGAAATAGACGCCCTCGCGCTACGTGCTCAGAACGTCTATACATCAGTTCCCGCAGCACTCTAAATCCCGTAGTTGCCTCGATCCGTTGTCTAACCTGATATGCATCTTTCTTTCTTGGAGTTTATCTGACCTTGTAGATAATGACTTTACTTGCATGAGTGTGTGTGTGTGTGTGTTCAGATCAGGAAATGTACAGTACATAGTGTACATGCATGCTAATAAAAGCTTGCTATCATAAGACTGTTTGCTTTTTTCCCCAAACTATTTCTTTACCCTACGTAGATACAGTCATATTATCTACACATTAGATACATTCAGCATTCTCAGTATGTCCGCTACTAGTCATTAGACACATTCAGCATGCTCAGTATGTCCGCTACTAGTCATTAGACACATTCATAATGCTCAGTATGTCCGCTACTAGTCATTAGATACATTCAGCATGCTCAGTATGTCCGCTACTAGTCATTAGACACATTCAGAATGCTCAGTATGTCCGCTACTAGTCATTAGATACATTCAGCATGCTCAGTATGTCCGCTACTAGTCATTAGACACATTCAGCATGCTCAGTATGTCCGCTACTAGTCATTAGACACATTCATAATGCTCAGTATGTCCGCTACTAGTCATTAGATACATTCAGCATGCTCAGTATGTCCGCTACTAGTCATTAGATACATTCAGAATGCTCAGTATGTCCGCTACTAGTCATTAGATACATTCAGCATGCTCAGTATGTCCGCTACTAGTCATTAGATACATTCAGAATGCTCAGTATGTCCGCTACTAGTCATTAGATACATTCAGCATGCTCAGTATGTCCGCTACTAGTCATTAGATACATTCAGAATGCTCAGTATGTCCGCTACTAGTCATTAGATACATTCAGCATGCTCAGTATGTCCGCTACTAGTCATTAGACACATTCAGCATGCTCAGTATGTCCGCTACTAGTCATTAGATACATTCAGCATGCTCAGTATGTCCGCTACTAGTCATTAGATACATTCAGCATGCTCAGTATGTCCGCTACTAGTCATTAGATACATTCAGCATGCTCAGTATGTCCGCTACTAGTCATTAGACACATTCAGAATGCTCAGTATGTCCGCTACTAGTCATTAGATACATTCAGCATGCTCAGTATGTCCGCTACTAGTCATTAGATACATTCAGCATGCTCAGTATTGTCCGCTACTAGTCATTAGATTACATTTCAGCATGCTCAGTATGTCCGCTACTAGTCATTAGATACATTCAGCATGCTCAGTATGTCCGCTACTAGTCATTAGATACATTCAGCATGCTCAGTATGTCCCGCTACTATGAATACAATAACAGTAAAGCACATGTTGACTAGACGAATGAGAAACTTTCATATAAGAAGAGAGCCAGCAAGAAATCCACATTGAAGCCTACTGCCTAAGGTATGTACAAGAGCATAACAGAAATAAGAATACTGTTTTGTAAAGGTGACTTTACATACCATAAAATATCAAAGATGCTTGAAACTACATTGTTACTAACAACACGAATGATATACGATTTTTTTGTTCTACAGCAAGTGCAGTGAATACCTCTTTTCATCAGCAATCATAAATTATACCAGTTGCTTTGACTATCAAACGGTGTTGCAGATTTAGTTGTTAGCTGTAAACAACATGGCAGAACCAGCTGGTGATGGAGCCATTGAAGAAACTGAAGATCAAATACCAGAAAAAAAACCGTTACTAAGTAAAAACGGCAGCACTGAATCAGAGGATGCAAATCGAAAAACAGAATCTCGTCGACAAAAAGGTCAGCAGAAGATTCATGTTGATGGTACAGGCAGTAGTGTACGGTATAAATGCTTGTGGGGATTGTTCTACACGCTATGCTTCATCTCTGGTCAGTACATCAATTTTGAAATACTCAAGATACCATGTTCACTAACATCGTCCCCAAAGTCTTCCAGGAAAAACTCACAGTCGTCTACGAAAAAGTTTTTCTCAGTTATTGCAGTGATTCCGTTTGTTATTAAAGTTATTGTGTGTGTCGGTTACGTTGCAACAGCTCTGTTTGTAGACGGTTTAACAGTAGCGAATGCTAGTCTGCCTAAAACGATTGCTTTTCACAGTAACAGGAATGACTGTAATCTACCAGAAGAACATTGGAAGTTCACCACAGCTGTTAGCATTAGTTCAGTTGCTGCCATTTTCTCATATGGTCTAATGACAGTCTTCATTTTAATCTTTGCCAATATTATTCAGTGTGCATCACATAAATATAGATCAAAAGAGGAGGGCTCAACCGGATGTCATCAAACAACTCGCTCAGATGCTCTAAGTGAATACAGCTCCACTGAAGAAGACTCAAGGAAAGAAGGCTTAAGAGAACATGGAACCAGGGACCGAGACAGAGAACAAGGAAGCAAGGACCGAGACAGAGAACCGACCAGGGACCGAGACAGAGAACCAGGGACCGAGACAGAGAACCAGGGACCGAGACAGAGAACCAGGGACCGAGAACCAGGGACCGAGACAGGGAACAAGGAACCAGGGACCGAGACAGAGAACAAGGAACCAGGGACCGAGACAGAGAACAAGGAACCAGGGACCGTGACAGAGAAAAAGGAACCAGGGACCGCGACAGAGAACAAGAAACCACGGGCAAAGACAGAGAAAAAGGAACCAGGGACCGAGACAGAGACAGAGAAAAAGGAACCAGGGACCGAGACAGAGAACAAGGAACCAGAGACCGAGACAGAGAATAAGGAACCAGGGACCGAGACAGAGAAAAAGGAACCAGGGACCGAGACAGAGAGCAAGGAACCAGAGACCGAGACAGAGACAAGGAACCAGGGACCGAGACAGAGAAAAAGGAACCAGGGACCGAGACAGAGAAAAAGGAACCAGGGACCGAGACAGAGAAAAAGGAACCAGGGACCGGGACAGAGACAGAGAAAAAGGAACAAGGAGCCAGGAACCGAGACAGAGAACAAGGAAAAAGAGACCAAGACTCCAAGACACAAAATTCTAGAAAACAAAGCAACAAAGGTAGTTGTTCTGAATATATACAAAAACTCTGGGACAGTGATTTGTCCCCATACAATGATACTTCCAATAATGATATGTCAGCTAAAGAAACTGCCTACTTCTTTATCAACTATTCAGTTTTGCTTGTCTTGTTTCTTTGCAGCTGTGTTACTATGTCAGTACTGTTCACAACGACATAGATTGTTGGATCACCACAGTGTATGTAACAATGATCGTTCTTCAACTGGTCTCGCATTTTTCTGCCATTCAAAGTTGTTTCATATTTTCCAAAATTGTTTACAGGATCACTAAAAAACTTGACAAAACTGCCGATGAAATTTGCAAGAAAGCAGAAAAAATGACTACAGCACAGTCTAATGACTGCGAACATACACTTTCCCAGACTTCTTCTCATGCAAATGCAATCGTTCAGGCTCTGTCATGTGCTGTTTCTTGCCTAGTCCATAAAGAGAAAGTAGATAGAGAAAATTTCCATCAACTACAAAAGATCGATAAAGAATTCATTGATCAAGTAAAATCAACACTTCACTTGTTTGGTGTGTGGTTCATCTTCCACTGGACCTTGTATGCTCTGACGACAGTGCTGCTCAGTGCATTTATCATTGAGATTATCATCACTATTATCCAGAATGACTTGAACTCAGCACACAGCTACCTGCCAGATGGTGAAGCTGACACTAGAGCACCATACATCTTGTACGTGGTTTTCTTCACACTGGTCCATGGCTATCTATTCCTCTACCCGTGCTTCCGTGCTGCTGCGATTGCTAACGCTCGTGCTAATATGATAAATAAGATTTCCGAAAACAAAAAACAATGGGCCAACATTCCTGTCTCGATTCAGACCAGCTTCGTCCAGTATCTCACATCAAAGAACTTTGCATTTCAAGTGCCCATATTCTGTGCTAGCATTCCCATCGGATTCGACTGGGTATTTGTGTCTTTCTTTGTGCCTGTCCTTGGAGTTTACCTGGCTTTGTAGATAGTGACTTAACTTGCGTGTGTGTGTGTTCAGATCAGTAAATGTACAGTATATATTGTACATGCAAGGTATTGTTTTGAAGCTTGGTAGGTCAAGTGTACCTGTATTTGTAGTATAGCAGAACAATATTTTTATGGTTGTGATTTTTTATAAATAATATTATCAAAGGTCAGAGAACCCAATAGAGCCATGTACATATTCACACTGGTCCATAGAGAAGTTGTACTGCTCAATAAATCGACACTAACCAACTGCCCAGATCCAGATTTGCTTACTAGTATGTACGAATACTTGACGGAAAGATACCAATGATCGATGCACTATAAGTTCCGGCCTGTTTGCAGCTGTTCGAACTACAATGATCGGTCTCTCTCGCCCAGTAGCTAAGAGTATGTGGGTGTGGTTAGACTAGCCATGGGTATACATGTCCACTTGCAGGTTCCAAGCTTATCAATGTAGAGCCTTGACTGTACACGTAAACATACCTGGCACTGAGAACATACCACAAGAGCATATTGCATGAAGAAATTGCGATACAAAGCTACGTATTACATAACTTTGGGGAGAACTGCTTGATTAATCGTTGCCTTATGGGCGACAATAAGCTCATGATAAGTTTATAAATTTGATGGGTGACTTTAAGCTCGTGAAGCAAGCGCTTGGGTGACACGCATTGGCGGCGCTCACGCTATATAAAAGTTATTGACCATTCAATAGTACGCTCGTGAAAAAATACAGAGATTAGAGTCCAGGCAGTGCCTTTGTCAGACAGAAAGTAACAATGAAAGTATAACTATAATACAAATCAATAGTTATTATACAAGTTAGCACATTTCACATTTTATGTGACCATTTGAAAAAACTACCACACACAATGATCTAATAAACGGAACAACATGTAACGTACAAAAGCAAACAAATTTTTAACAAGGCGTCGCCAGGCAACCACTACATATGAAAACAAATACGACAAATAAAACAACAAGCGCGGTGTAATCACAGAAAAATACTGTACAACAAAAACGGCTTTAAATGGAAAGTCTCGAGTCTTGAGGTACACGATGAAGTCACTGTGGAAAGAGTAGGGAACATTGCGCCATTGCTTCTGAGAAACAGTCTTGATCAACTTTGTACGAGCAGCACCAATCGCAATAGCACGAAACAACGGATAGAGAAAGAGATAGACTTGGACTAGCGTGAAGAAAAATAGGAAGAAAAGAAACCAAGATGTTGTCTCTTTGAACCAGACGATAGTCTGTAGAACATATGCACTGAGCAAGATTGTAGTTAGAGCGTAAGATGAAATGTGAAAGACGAACCAGACCTTGAGCAGTGATAAAGGAGCTCTCACTTGTCGGATAAAATCATTGTCTAGAGTCTGAAGCCAGTAGTATCGACCTCTGTCCACCATTTCTTGGTTGCCCTTTTGAACCAGCTGTCTCAACACAGGATCGTTCATTCTTGATACGGCGTTCATTTTATGTTGCTCGGTAAAGTTAGCCTGGTTCATTTTTGTAGCAAGTTTTTCAAGCCTGTTAGTGACCTTGTAGACAATTTTGGAAAATACAAAGCAACTTTGAACAGCGCAGAGCTGAGAGATCGAGTAAATTATGATTCTTAGAAAGTTTAAAGTATCTGACCAACAGTGCAAGACAGAGAAAGCATAAGCGACTGAGAAGATAAAGCTGCCAAACAAAAAAATGTGTATGAGAAAGTGGTTGGTAAGAAAGTAAGTTGTCTGGATAGACGTCAGCTTTGGAAATGCATTGGTGTCTTCAAACAGAGACAAGGCACCGGTTTTGAACGCCTTGTGGTGTGTATCACAGCAAGGCTTCCAAAAGCCATCTTTCTGATTCTTTGACTGTTCGCATTTCAAACTGCACAGGATCCCACTGACAGGTACCAGTAATAAGCATATCATAGGACCGTACGAGAACAGGAAAGCTGCTAAACTACCAAACGTGATGGCTTTAATGAACTTGGTGTGTTCATAGCTACTCGGATCACCAGCTCTACCGTCCTCAACGGCAAAGCTCAAGTAGAGAAAAATCTGACAGACAAACAGAATGGAGCCTACAAGCGAGGGAACCCTTTTCACTAAAGACTTCCAAGGTGTCTTCTTCTCCGTGGTATCAGTACTGATGTACTGTCCAGTCACAAGACAGAAGAAGTCAAACACGCTCCACACACTGAGAGAACTCCTCCACCAGGTAGCTTTAGGCTTGACAGGAGATGTCCTAGCAACATCATCCCAGACAACTAGGGGAGGCAACTTCTTAACCCTTCGACAACAGGGCAACCAGTGCCATGGTAACCATTTACAAGGCAACTTGTGACAAGAGATCTTGAAGCAGGACAGATTATCTTGAACTGCAGTCAGCATACTGCTACGGGCAGCCCTGCTAAGCTATACGTAGCTCGAAACAGCTGTAAATATACCTTACTCTGACCTACAGTGTACACAATGAATATTGCAAGCTAATAGAGGAACAATATTCACTAGTTCAAATTAGGAGATAGCTATGCACGATCAGGATTCTAGGTAAGGCTACAGCAGCATGAATACCTGTTCAATATTCATGACGAAACAAGATATCTATTTTAAATTCTAAAGTATAGCCCAATGCAAGCTATGCACCAGATTCATGAATATGAAACATCAATGTTCAACAGATTATCAAGAACTCATGGACGTTGGTAATCTGCAGCTAACTGTTCTAAGAGTCTACTGTGTGTGGCTAGCAGATTTTAGGTTTGATCTGGACTACAGGATAGCGTGGTGGGTCCGGATAACATTCAGCAAGAACCAAAAAAGCTGCTACAAGCATGGCTGCCTTTGTGCATCCCAGCTAATTATTACACTGTGGTAGCATACTATTGGCTTCTGTTATTTTTGCCAGCTTGTATCAATAGCTTGGATTGTACTTTATAAATCTGTCACTAGCTGATGGAATAGCTGTAGTTGCTGTGTGCTGTCAAAGCAGGTCCACTGTGCAGTATGCATGCAATTCCACCGAGGCATCTGCACATTTGGTGCTTCATTTCAAGCTGTTCCATGTTAAAAGAAAAACGTATATTCAAGAACTGATTCACAAAATATAACTATTAGGTACACACATGACAGTACAGTGAATGATGCATGGAAAATAGCATGGAACGCTCATCAGACAACAGATCATTGTCAGTGAAATGGACGTAACTATTTTTGCAGTCCTTAGCTGTCACAGGGAAGCCCAAAAGAATAATCCATAGGCGTAGGAACCGGGGGCACGTGCCCCCCCAAGTTTTCATTAAAGCCACACCCATAACCCACGTGTAGCTTTGCCAGAGAATGCCCATGATAAGGTCTAGGAGCAGCTTAAACGATGACTTCTCTATCTTTACCACCGCCAAAACTATCAAAGCAGACGACTTTGCTGAAAATCTTTCGTTGAGCGAGCAGTCACGAGTCTGACGCAATAACGAAGACGAGCCTGACGCTGATCGTCTGTCAGAGCCAGACAGACGATCGTACTACTACCAAGGGCGCGCGGTGCAGAATCACCGTCTCAGTCTTGATCCCTGTCGGTGCTGGTGCCTGCGTCAAAAGTAGCCAACCAGTGTCCTTCTGAATGCCGCACAGTTAACGTACGATCTTCTGAATGCTGCACAGAGCAGATTAGTGTAGCTACATTATTTACACAAGAAGATGGGAGAATAATAATTTTGGATAAAATAGAATCATTTTTCTTCAATAAAAAAGCTCGCTGAAATGTCTAAAAACCGAAACGAAAGTGATGCAAAAGTCAATTTTGCTCCAACATCTGGGGGGCACAGCCCCCAGACCCCCTGCTCAGGTGTTCTAAAACAGTGCCCCTCATTCATTTGCATCTTCCTACGCCTATGTTAAATCAGACAAGCAAACAGGATCCATCCTGCTACGGAAGAGAGTCTGACAATTGAAGACTTACATTGCCTTGTAATGACGTCAGCATTGACAGCAATGGAGAACTGTCCAGTTAGTAAGCTAAATAAGTCGAACACACTCCATCTACTGAGAAATCTCCACTGGGAGCTACCTCGACGAACTTGCTCTACCATCGCTCAAGTACTGCTTAGAATAGCACATATTTATTTATTCTCTAGTGAATATATAGTCACGTACATGTATCAACTAGAACAGGTCATGATTCTTAAAATGGAGATAACTTTACATAGTCAAAATTCTAGCGCCTGAACTCTACACAAGTATTTGATGATGTAGCAAAGAGGTTAACAAAAAGATAAATTTCATCAGCACACTGCTATAATAACACAAGTGCAGAAGAGCGCTATATACGTATGCTGTCATGTAAAATTAATTTAGAAAGAGTAAATAATAATTATGCTTAGACCACAGCTAAGCGTCACTGACCAACCAGATTGCGTAGCTGCGGGTCTCTATTTCTCGTAGTGGAATCCCGCCACTACCGCGACTCTATAGTGGAATCCCACCACACGGCGCAGATTACGGTTCTGTGAGCGGAGTTCTACTGAATAATTTTTACAACGCTCGCGTGTCCTTGCTCGTCGTTCGCGTCGTTTCTGTTTGCTGTTGCTATGGTCTAAATCAGTTAGACAGTGCATCCAATCGGATCTACGCGATGTAGAAGCCCTCGCGCCGTTACCATAGCGCCCTCGCTACGCTCGGACGCTATATAGCAACGGCTCTCGGGCTTCTAAATCGCGTAGATCCTCGGATGCGCTGTCTAACTATTATATAATCACGATAGAGTTGAAGATTTTGTCCTAACCTTCTCAACTGTATTTTATCACACAATTTGCTTTGCACATGTCACCTCAAAAATTCATTTCAAAAAAGGTGAAAGGCACCAGTGCTGTACATGTAGCTAAAGCATGGCGCCATGGTGCTGTACCATGTCCTTATCAAGCTATGTGGGTCTTCAATTGCTACACATGATATCACAAATGACTCTTAACAAAGATGTCATCCTTGTTACTTCCACACGATGCCCTAAATGCGCTATCCCAAGCAATCACAAACGTCACACTGACATTTTCTCGCATGCACTTTTTTATTTAAACACAGAAGGAACAACTACAAGTGAATACAGAGATTGAAATGCACAGATGCTGACGAAGCTGCTCAAAACCACAAACAAGAATGGTAAAATCTACCTTAATTTTCAGCTAACAAACATGGCTAAAATCTGTGTACAAAAAGCATGATCTGGTTACATGTGAGTATGTGGACATAAGATTTATGAATCCAAACAGTAAGACACACACAGTTGTAGAGGATTTGATAACATGCTCGGGCATCTTACCTCTTAGTGGCAATTATAGACATAATTGTTATACAGCCAGCCTTGACACACAAACACACACACACACACACAAAGTTGCATACCTTGTTCTCACTGTACGCTATAACCAAACCGTGAATCACCAGAACTCACAATTATTCACCCATGTACAAAACGTACATCTGGACACTTACTGAATCCCAAATAATTATAACCCACATAATGTATAATAACCCCTGACCAGAGGACACCCTCTCTATAATGGACTATTTTGTTAGTTCTGATGGTGACTGGCTTAGAGGGGCTCCCATACTATTATTATTGACATGTATAGCCATAGTCTCCCAGTCTTATACAGATACACACTTTTATATATAACTCGTTCACACTGCGCGCTATTACCAAGCAGCAGAACTGAGCTGTGCCACACGTTATGATCAAAGTTTTGGACATAATCGAACCGTGCTGGAAGCGGCCCACCTATGGTTGGGGTGCCGCGGTGGTGCAGTTCAGTTGATTAGTTACATGAAGCTTTCAGGTTAGTAACCAAGCCGACCCAATTTGGTAAAAAAATAAAGTATTTTTATATTTTCTGAGGTGACGGAAGAG
>CBDBDR010000005.1:0-16163 GCA_965203965.1 Thermodesulfobacteriota bacterium
AATCCGATATACCAACAGAAAATCCAGCTGCCTTTAATTCATCGATACGCTTTAAACTATCTTCGATGCACCTGCCATGAACACAGTGAAATTTACTGGCTGGTTTGATACGACAGTTGTCAAATGCTGTTATAATCTTCGGTGTACATTTTGCATAATATGGTGAATAAGAAATCAAGGTTTCAGAGATTTCCTCAAGACTGTATTTGTAGTTTTCTATTAGTATGTTTTCAGCATGTTTCCCATCTTCGCCCTTTTTCTTCTTTTTCCTGCTGATAAATCCAGGGCAGTAGCAGTCTGCTACAACTGGCGCTGCTACCACCCAGGACAAGTTGTACTTGAAGTCTAAGTATCTGACGTATATTGAATGAAATCCTGCCTCCAAGCAAGGGAGGAAAGGATTGTTCTCAGTGAAGTTTCTAGTACTTAAGTTTACGTGAAAACTGACTGCAGAAGCTTCCCAGATACTGAGTTCTTTATTTTTCTCTATAGGGAGAAATGACATGATCTACTACATTACAACACTCCTAGCTAGTCTTATATAGCCTTAAAACCACGTGCTGAGTTTTCAGGGAAAAATTCCAGAAATTGCTCTTTCGCCGACGTATTGTGAATATCATTTTTATGACTGTTAAAATGCAGTTCACTACCCAAAATTTCCGTTCATCGACGATAATTCGAGACTCGAGGATAATAGCGAAAAAATGTTCCGTCCAGCCCTCGGTAGCATCATTGGCTTGAAGCTTCTCGTTTTTATAGACCTGCTACCGCTACACGTCGAGAAATCTGGTGTGATAATTGCTACATCATTTCGGGGATCGCATGCACTTCGTGATTTATAGATTTCACTGAAAGTCGCTAGCAAAGCACGGACACGCGTCAACATGCTTCACAGCAAGTTTCGGGCTAAAGAATTTGAGTCATAACTATGTGGCTGGTTGGCATAAATTATACTACGTTACGTAGTATCTATGGCATAGCTTACTAGCTGTCCCACTTGTGTTTATGGTTACTTGCAGTTGCAGATGACCCTTTCCAGTGGTAGTGGGTCTAGCAAACATTGCATAGTTAGGTATAGAAATCAGTAGGTTACGCTGAGTAAACACTTTTATTTGAAAATCGACACTGAAAGATGGCTCATGTAGTTTCATTTTGATGTATTTAATATTTGATCTCGTATTTTTTGCTCCCTTCATTTTGCACTCTTGAAGTTGCGTTTCCGTTTTACTTTTCTCTGGATCTTCAGCAGCAATCAGATAGTCCGCTGGTCTCCTCTCAGCAATTATATCCCAGGCATCAACAAGAAATTAAAAAGATTTCTGTCGAAATCAAAAGGATGTAGGGTTGTAAAATCTACCACTGGTCCACAATGCAATCTAACAAGAAACAAGTATGGAATGGTAACACGATTGACTTGCTAACAGACCATAGATCCCTACATCAGTGGCTGCTGTGGTTGGCTATAGCTAGGTCAGCTAGTTGCTGTTGACACCTGACGTGCATTCCGCTTGTGACATCTTATGTACAGCCACTGATGTAGGGATCTATGGTCTGTTAGCAAGTCAATCGTGTTACCATTCCATACTTGTTTCTTGTTAGATTGCATTGTGGACCAGTGGTAGATTTTACAACCCTACATCCTTTTGATTTCGACAGAAATCTTTTTAATTTCTTGTTTGCGTCCTTTTTTCCTTTTAGTGAAGTGCAGTTCAATATCATGAACGTACTGAGCTGTCTTTGTTTCCACCAATGGTTTAGTTTCCTGTTGTTGATGGCTTTTCTTTATTATTAAGAATTTTAAACTTGTAGCTAAAAATAATTGTTATGCTGTACATATCAGCTCGCCTACGCTTGTATGCATGCATGCATGCAGTGGATACGAGCCCCGCCCACACTTGTTTGTAGACCTGTAGGGCGGTTATAATTATCTGGCAAGCGCAGAATGGTGATCCTATACGAGCTTACCTTTCTTCGAAGACTCCAGCCAAATATGTGTTCTCCGTGATCCATACGGCGTGGCGATACTCAAGCTAGTGCTTGGTCACGTGCGCTAACCACTTCGTGATCACGTGCGTATTGCGCAATCACAATTATGGCGTCTAACACTTATGGATTATGATCGAGAACTCGCGGAATTTATATCGCCGTTTCGCTAAAAACAAAGTTCAAAAGGCACTTGCCAGGAGAATTTCACGACTGTTCGTTGGTGTTTTGGTCTCAGCATTGCTCGCGTAAAGGCGCTAGGCGCGCTGAAGAAGAAAGAAGAAAGAAAGAAAGAAAGAAAGAAAGAAAGAAAGAAAGAAGAAAACGAAGATGACGAAAACTCGATTTTCACCGTTTCCAGGTTCGTCACTTTAGTAACAATTTCGAGCGACATCCTTGCAACTGTAAGATGGGGCAACGCTAGAGAGCAGATTTAGGAGTCTTTTGACGTATACAATTCATCACCAGGCGAAATATCAGCGTTTGAACGCTAATACATTGTATGTAGCCGCCATCTGGTGAATATGTTATGTAAATAGCCTCAACATAAAGCTGTCTAGTTCTAGCAAGGTATCTTATCTCTATCTCCTCAGCATGATATCCATATTGAGGTGTGCTCTTAGCCACGATGTATTTATAGCAACCATATTCATGACATTCTGCAACAGCTACAGCATGCTTCGGATAGTACTTCTGCCAGGGTTTACATCTTATCGATGCTATCTGTAAATTGATCTCACAGAAACGAATACTTATAAAAAGGCTTTGAAAGTAATGTAACATTATAGAATTTATAGTAATAGTAAACTTACTCTTCTCAGCCTTTTATAGGCTGTCAAGTGCTATTATTAGAAATTACAAATACATAATTATGACATCATGTACTTAATTCATAACGTGCTATGGTTTTACTTGTGCAATTCATGGTTACCTTCTTAGGATCCTTGGAATTTTCATGTGCGCATGGCACACATACTTGCAAACCGGATCATGCCCAGGATTGCAAAATGGTCGGTCGTTTTGAAGTGCTGCATGTGATGAGAGTACGTGTGTACATGCAAAATACTCTTTTTGTCATTAGAACTATGCCTACTTTCCTTTATATTCATAGCTGCTTACTATTAAAGACGTGGTACAGTGCTTTTATTATCAAAATCACTTCACCAGTACTTCATGACAGAGAGAAAAGCTTGATACATCAGCTATTGCTTCGTGTCGTAATTGTTCCCAGTGTGAGTCTTCAGGCTTATTCATGTCCTAACTTTTGAGTCCTACATGTACTGTAAACAGGCTACATAATTCTGTCGAGTGTTACCATACATTTTTTGTCTATCATCCAAATGATCTAATGTACATGTAAGTTTGTGACAAATAAATTTCACCCTTGTATTCTGCTTGTGTTAGTGAGTTTCGTGCGAAACAAGAAAGCCGCTATAATATCTGAGTCTATTGGTGTTGGAAACATTATACTGTATCATTGCCAGAAATGTTTTGTTTTTAAAGTGCGTGACGCAGGCGAACATGTTTTATTTATGTGAGTATGCTGTGCTTGACTAGTCTGGTTTATAATGACAACACTTGATTACAAGTGCTACCTATCTTGTTCCTTTACTTCACATTACCCCTACACTTTTAAAATAATTTTTACTTGTAAATAAAAATCAGATTTTTAAATTTGAAGTAAACACTTTAACTTGTGCCTTTGGATAACCAACACAAAAATATAGTTTATGTAGTTTCGATTTTATGTCTTCGATCATTGATCTTGTATTTCTGGCTCTCTCTTGAAACATTATTTTACACCTTTCAAGATGCATTTCCATTCTTCTTCTCTTTTGTTTTCTTGGTTTCTCTGCTTCTGTCAGATAGTCCACTGGCTTTTTCTCAGTAGTAATATCCCAGGCATGAATTTGAAATCCATCTCGGATCAACAGCTTAAGACTCCGAATAGCTCCTTCATGTTTCCTGGCTCCTGGTTTACCATAGATGCAGAGAAATTTAATATTTGGTTTTTTATAAAGCCGGAAAGTACCAAGGAGAAGCGTTGTACAGGAAGAACACGGTGAATATGTTATGTAAATAGTCTCAACATCTGCAAGCTGTCTAGTTCTAGCAAGGTGTCTTATCAGTATCTCCTCAGCATGGTATCCTTCATCATGACCACAAGGAGGTGTGCTCTTAGCGACGATGTATTTATAACGACCATATTGATCACGACATTCTGCAACAGCTACAGCGTACTTTGGGTAGTACTCCTGCCAGGGTTTACACTCTGCCGCTTGGGCTACCTGTGACAACTTGATGTCACAGACAAAAATACCTGTAAAAAGACTTAAATAATAATTCAAGATAATGGCTAGTTACTGGTTTTCTAGCCTTTAACCCTTTAACCCCTAATGTCGCCTTTTGGCGACATACATACTTCAGACACCATAACTTTATCAAAAAGTGTTAAAATATCCAAAAATTAAGCCAAATTGAATAATACAAATAACCGCCAAAAATTGACCGGTTTTCGGCGCGCCCCCTGCGCTAAACGTTATGGTGACGGCATTTCTATGGCTTCAGTGCAAAATTCACAACATTTTAGGAAAAACAAAATGGCTGCCAAGAAAATTGGGACATTTTATGGCTTCAGGGTGCTCGGAAACACATTTTTGGACATTCTCTATGATCTGGGCTACATTTTGCACTCACCAAAACCACTGCTATTTGTGTGTACTTTTCAGCAGCCAGCCCCAAAGTACTAACTTTGAGCAAAATTTGACGAGGTCATCGCACTTTATCAGCTTCACTTTCGAAGTGGGAGGGGCATATTGACCGACTTGAGTGTGGGCAATTGCGGCTACTCACTGGGGTAAAAGGACGCAAATTTGAGACCAGTAGCTCAAAAGACACACCAGATATTCACGAGAGAAGTGGTCAGCATTTACGAGGTTAAAATTTCAGCTGGATAATTTAGTAATTAAAGGGTTAAGGGTGGAAATCCCAAACATCAGGATTACGAAAATTTTGGTTTCTACTGTTAGTTGAAGGTTTGGTCAGTCACACTGATCACCCAAGAAAGTCGCCATTCGTCTTGTGGGCGTAGCAAGCCCCACCCAATGACGAAAAGTTGCGTTTCTTTCCTGAGCATGCCACACCCACACAAAATGTCAGACATAAACTTTGGTAGACAAGGAAGAAACGTATGTATCGGATTTTGCAAAAAGGTCTCTGTCTGTAAGTTACAGAGGGGCGAATATTTAATGAGAACAAACGATTTCGGCAAAAATCCCTTACCAGCAGCGATGGAAGAAGATACATCTCCTTTTGCCAGAGCACCAAAAAAATGCCACCTGACGCCCTCCCACCCTCCCCACGACCCACCCACTCCTATGTGGGTCTCTCCTGATTGCCGAGTACGAAATAATTTTGTTCCAAATACGGCAAGTGCTACTGGAGTGTGGGTACACCCATTTTCCTTGTAAAACGGGCAAGTAATAGCCAGGACACTGTAGATTATATTGTGCAAAGGGCAGCAAGAAAGAATAGTTCGGGTTTTCCTGGCTTAAACATCCAATTCTTCTGTGGTATTATTAGAAGCTCTGATTGCATCATCATGACATCACTTGGTTACTTAATAATATTCATGAGCATGATATTCATGATTATTTTGCTATCTTTGTAGGCTGCTGATGCATTGCAAACGTCACTAGCTGTACAATCAGTTATTTAGAAATGAAAATACATTACGCTTTGCAGAGATTATTGAATCGTGAGTTGTATAATGCACTAACCCGTGCAGAATTTAAATCTCATAAATGCAGATCATTCTGTTATCTGTTAAATAAAAGTCAGAATTTGTTATGTCTGCACTCGTGAGATGATGAGATCATGCAAGAAATATTTATTACTCAGCATCTGCAAAGTGATGCATTAGCACGATGTGGGTAAATCAATACTCAACTTAACTATGATCATAGTTTATTGTATGACTAGCAAATGCACCGAATGGGTACAGGGGTGTGGCATCATTGACCAACTACGCATGCATATAAACTATCACCATGAGGAAGCTGGCTGGAACAGCCACCATATTCAGCATTAGGATCAAATCAGCTGTTCCAATGACTGTACGAATCCTCTCAGCAGTTATATCCCAGGCATCACTTGGAAACCAATCTTTGATCAGTAGTTTAAAAATCTGAATAGCTCCTTCATGTTTCCTGCTTCCTGGTCTTCTATAGACGCAGAGAAATTTAATCATTGGTTTTCTGTAGCAATTAGAAAATGCATCAAGAACTAGAAGTAACATTGTACAGGTGAACATGTTATTCTCAGCATCTTCAAGCTGTCTAGTTCTAGCTTATCAGTATCTCCTCAACATGGTATCCTTCATCATGACCATAAAGACGTGTGCTCTTAGCCACAATATATTTATAGCGACAATAATATTGATCACGACATTTTGCCACAGTTATGGCATGCTTCAGTTAGTATCTCCTGGCCTGCAAGACTAAGTATCTCCTCAGCTAACCTTTATGGCTCGTTTAGCTCAGGCAACTTTATCTTACAGAAAGGAGTGCTTGTGAAAATACACTTACATATTAAAATTTTGGCAACTTAACCTTGGCTTTATTGCAAATTTTGCCATAATTTTTATAAGGCCGTCAAGAAAAGTTTTGACATCTTATGGCTTCAGGACACTCGGAAGACACATTTTCACATCAATAAATCTTTATAATCTGGGCTACATTTTGTCAGTGCTATTTGTATGTACATGTATTTTTCAGTAGCCAGCACCAAAGTTCTAACATTGACGAGGTCATTGCACTTTATTGGCTTCACTTTTGCAGTGAGAGGGGCCTCGTGATCAACTTGAGCATGGACAATTGTGGCTACTCACTGGCAAGAAAGGACACAAGTTTGAAAACAATAGCACAAAACCCACAAGATACTCTCGAAAGAATTGGCCATCATCTTATAATTCCATCATGATTTATTATTAATTTTAAAGGTTTAATCAATCTACTTAATTATTTTTTGCTGAGTCTACTAGTTGGGGTTACATTCCTCAGTGTGATGTAGGCTTGTATTTAGTTGTATGTTAGGGGCTGCTTCAGCAATCGCGTCACATAATTGTACAGCATTTCTTTCTATTTCTTCCGGCATGCTTAGAATCATGTCATCAAGTCTCCAATCTTTTCTTACTTCAAAGTCATGCCATTACAACAATTCAATATTCTTCCTAACATGTTTAGTTATATGTCGTTGGTTTAGTACGCTGGAACCGAAATGCCAATATTAAATATACTGTGCAACTGCTGCAGGGAGGGTATGTCAAGTAGATTGATTCAATGTCTTCAATATTTTTCCTTTACTGTATTCATCAAGCAGTATTTTCTCAGCATGGACACCAGAAGTTTTTCCGTCATCCTGCGATGCAGTGGCCACGAACTTCCTGTCTGCTTTTCGACAATGTTTGTGGTGCTTTACTACCGCAAAACTCAACGAATTATTTCGGTAAAGATTGTCACTATTGGACCACTTGTAATTTCCGGCGACCAGGTTCTGGAAATTATTTGGTTCTACGAGTTGTACTTCTTGGTTTATCATGATGTTCAGTTCGAGTGCCACGCCGTAGGTACGCGAATTATCGTAGCGATGCCAGATACTAATGCAAACAATAAAAGACTTACAGCGAAGAGTCTTTTCTTTCATAAGAAACAAATGTGCTCATACTTTGAGATACAAGCCCAGCGCTTTTTAGCAATCTTTGTTCTGTGTTATTAGACCGAGTAGTTCTCGAGATATTGAACGTCGAAAGTTTGCTTCTAATTACTCGTAATACAAATTAATATTGAAAATCAGTGTGCTAATAGCCAAATATTAATTTAGCATGTAGAACTATACATACTACCAGTTTAGAACTAGTGTTATTTTTAACGGAAAAATGCGGAAACGCAATATTCAAATTTGTTGTTTTTTTTACACATGTATATGGTAGGAGCCGAAATGGCAACAGCTAGTAGTGCAGAAAGATACGCTGGGGATCACTGCAAGAAGCTGGGTCTCTCTATCAACCAGTTTTATTCCGCAAGCCAAGTGATGAAGATAACGAACATTAAGAAGGGTGCAGTGTATGAGCTCTGCCAGGTACGAAAGTCTAGGGGTACTCCTTGGAGAGACTTCTATGAGTTGATGAGAGCAGTGTGTGATGAATCGTTTACAGTCTCATTTGAAAGTTTTAAAGTTATGGTTGGTAGGCTAGAAAAGAGGAGAAGTTTACTATTGCGAAACAAGAAAAGAGAATATATTGAGGTTTTATTAGGAGAGCCGTTTTGTGGCAGGCATACCATTCCAGAGCCTGTTACTGACTCGGAAGACAGTGTGCTAGCAAAGGAAAGAGCAAAGACTGAAGAGTTAACTGCTAACTCCAGCATCTCTTTAGTGGCTCAAACGACTAATTAATGACAGAGGATCAAAAGACGTGATTTTAAGATTGCTGAGTCCACAGCCCAGATCAATGAAATGGACAGAGAAAGAGAATCTTGGGATAAATGCATCACCAAACTTGCCAGCTATAGTAATTAATGTGTTTTCTTGAACTCAAACCACTAATTAATGACATCACTAGTCATGTATAAACATTACATAACAAGGTGCCACAGTTTGTACAGTGAAGTGGTGCACAAACTATTGGCTGTTTGCCTTATTTTAAAATTTAATATCTCAGGATTGGTTGCAGCTAACGACTTACTTTTTGGTGAATGATATAAAACAACAATTGTAGAATTTTTGGAAAATTTTAAGTACCTATTTAAATGCAAAAAAATTTTCCTGGCATCGCTAATTATCGTCGTTCTGTTCTATGGTGAGGCAGATAGACAAAAATTGTTGCTGTAACCAGAGACGATAGAAAAATCGCTATCTCGTCCGGCGCGGCACCGTGCCGTCGTCACATTTTGGCACGTGCGCAACTAGTCTGGCCGCTGCCCCTCCCCGCCTATTGAGTGGGTGCAATAGGCGGGGAGGGGCAGCGGCCAGACTAGTGCGCAACGAGCGTACTAAAAATAGTGGAAATCCGCACCGAGACTACGCCGTGACGCTTTTTGTGGACAAGATAGTCAGTATGCGCTGAGATCTTACCGTGAGGCGTATCCAGATCAGCAAGCTATGGATGGGCAACAAGCAAGGGATGATAGTCAGCAAGCAATGGACGGGCAGCAAGTAATGGATGTTCAGCAAGCAATGGATGATGGTCAGCAAGCAATGGATGGTGGTCAGCAAGCAATGGATGATCAGCAAGCAATTGATTATCAGCAAGAAAGGCAAGCAATTGATTATCAGCAAGCAATTGATTATCAGCAAGAAAGGCAAGCAATTGATTATCAGCAAGAAAGGCAAGCAATTGATTATCAGCAAGCATTTGAATATCAGCAAGCAATTGATTATCAGCAAGCAATTGATTATCGGGCAGCATTTGAATATCGGCAAGCAATTGATTATCAGCAAGCAGTTGATTATCAGCAAGCAGTTGATTATCAGCAAGCAGTTGATTATCTGGCAGCATTTGAATATCAGCTAGCAATTGATTATCAGCAAGCAGTTGATTATCTGGCAGCATTTGAATATCAGCAAGCAAATGATGATCAGCAAGCAAAGGATGATCAGCAAGCAAAGGATGATCAGCAAGCAATTGAATCTGTTTACACAATTAAATATCAGCAACCTAAATATCTGCAACCAATGGTTGAACCGACCGATGAAGAGAAGATTGAATTCATCGAGATAGTAGATGATATTAAACACCCGCCAATGCATCGTGACAGCGGCGATAAACTTAAACGCAAAAGAAAAGTGTTGTTTAGATTACTTTAGAAGAGTTTGGAAAAAGGTGGCAGCAGCTTTTTTTGTTGGTATCAAATTACATCTAGAAGCCAAAAATTTTCTTACAGAGACTGGAATCAAGAAGTTACATACTTCTGATAGCATATTACAGACATCCTGGGTTGTGGCAGTAGTAGAGCACCATGATCCCAGTAAACAGGACATTATGTTTGTGAGCACATCTCATAATAGTGAACGTGTTGGTAAGCATGCTGAAGAACGGATACTTGAACATTTTGAAAAAAAATTATCGGCTATCAAATCTATCAACCTGACACATTCTCCTTGTAGTAGCTGCACAGCTCAACTTATCTCAGCATTTTTAAAAATAAAAAAGGAAACCAAAAGACCAGCCATCAATTTTCTCTGCATCCATATCACTAGATCTAAGTACAGCTACTATCAATCTTTCAAGAATCTTCAGCTTTTGCAGACGAATGGATTTGAGTTAGGTGTTTGGTGTGACTTTCGTGACAAAATGGAACACAGGTTGCTTAGATTAGGATTTCGAGAAGACTATGAAAAAGTGCGGAATATGTTGGAAAGACATAGATCAGAATTGAAATATAGAGAATTGAAGTTAAAAATGGTTTTGATGTTTAATGTTACAATAAATCAATTTTATTGAAGTCATGATACTGTTACAGGTGTTCAATTACTGAGTTATTTTATTATGATTATTATGACCTGTACAGTATTATAACTTGTATCATTTTTCAGCAATGCTGACACTGCTGTACATGACAAAATATTTCACTTTCTTTGGTACAGTTTCAGTCTACTGAATTATTATTGTAAACCTGCACTGTTGGTTGAGATTGTTAGTGAGGCACATACTTGGCAGTTGTGAGTTGCCAACTGATGGTGGCACCCATTATACACTGTGTATTTGCTCCTGGTACTGTACGACAAATTAGTACTGATGTCAACTGAATAAAACCTCTTGGTGCCATTAGTGAAAATGGTTTCATAACAAAAAAAACATCAGAGCCAGCATTGATTACTATCAACACTGTAGACCAACATCATTAAAAGTTTTAAAAGTGATTTAATTTAGTATTCAGAAAAATGACATCTTGCTTAAAATGTACAGCTACATGTACATTTATAGGTAGGTTTTATTCATGCAGTAAAGGAGAGTCCACCATGTTCAAGGCTCACACAGCTAGTGTCAGACATGTTGAGTTCTCTAGTGATGGACAATCACTACTGACAGCATCTGATGACAAGACCATTAAGGTGAGGAATGAGGAATGAGGAATATTGAGATCCAATAAACTGTGTTCATTTGAGGGAAAGAGTGATTTTACCTAAGTGTGTACACTTAAGTAAGAATGAAGTGTGTGTAGCCCATAAAGAGAAATGCATAATAGAATTATTAGCAGTTTATTTGTATAATTATTATAACCATAGATTAATTTTTGTCTCAAAACAATCACAGATGTTCTTTGAAACTATACCACTACATAATTGTGATTTGTTCTAGGTATGGACGGTTCATCGTCAGAGGTTTCAGTATTGTCTGAGTGGTCACAGTAACTGGGTGCGCTGTGCTAGGTTCTCTCCCGACAGTCGACTGATAGTGTCCGCTAGTGATGACAAGACTGTGCGAGTATGGGACAAGATGAACAAGGAGTGTATCCATACCTTCAATGAACAGAGTGGGTTAGTATTCAACAAATTTTAGTCTCTTTATTGTGTTGTATCTGGAAAAGCTACTTGTACATGTATCTTCATCACTGATAGATTTGTGCTTGTGTTTCTCTACATGTGTACTGTATGTGTACTCTTGACAGCCTCTTGTTGTGTTCTTGCTTGTGTGTATCTGTTTCACCTGTGGGGCTATGAATTAGCTTATGTACAGTTCAATACCTAGAAGTAGGTTAGAACCACCCAACATGTAACATGAAACTATTCCAGGCAGTCCCCTGCTACATGTAACACCCATAATGTTATTCTAGCTGTTGACCCTCCCCACCCCAGCTGTTGACCCTTTTTGAAATGTGATACTATGTTGATTGCTGGGTGAGTGGTGGTTTACTAAGAATAACATACACTGTATTATACTAAAGGTAAAATAATTATTGTAAGGTAAATAAGTATTAGTTATTGCCCTCACGCGAGGGCATCAACCGACATTAATGACCGCGGGAAAGTCTGTTGCCCGAGACTGTACGAGGGCAAACGAGTTGTGTAGGCAATAAATGATTTATTACATAGTTCATCACTGTGAGCGCAATAACATCGGGAAGACGCTACTCGTGGTCAATAACCTACATTAATGTAGGTTATTGACAATCCGATTGGTGAAAAAAATAGAGCAATCCGATTGGTGAAAGATGACATACCATGTAATAAATGCTTGATACAAGCATTTTATTAATTTTGTTGTCTGCAACAAATTGCATTGTGCATAACATCGTTGAATCCCATTCATTGCAGGTAGCTATGCCGCTTAGTGCCTTTATACCAGTACATTTACATTTCAAAATTCAAGAGCCATTTCCTCTCCTCCCTCTTATGACTATCCTCATCTGTTGTTGTGTAGGTTTGTCCAGTCAGTGGCGTTCCATCCTGATGGTAACTGTATAGCTGCCGGCACTACTGATAATGTGGTCAAGATATGGGATATTAGAGTGAACAAGTTACTACAGCACTATAAAGGTATGTCACTTAGATAACAGAATTACTATGTTAGATAATAGAATACTAGAATACTACCCTAATGTATACATTGTAAATTTATTGTCTATGTAAGGTATTGTTCATTATCTATGGTCTGACACACACACTTGACCACACATCATGAATGCTTTTGAAAGCTCATTCACTGATTATTTAACTCCTTAGAAAGTTTATGTGGTACCAGGGTTCATGGGAATGGGTGATTTCCCACCTCCAACTCCAGTGTCTCCTCCAAGAATCATTTTCAGAAAGTTAATTTTTTTCTTTAGTGCTTCTTTTGTGTCAAAATAGCCTAGACGGCCTCATGTACATGTACTCAGAGTTGACTCAGACTCTCTAAAAAGCTGATGTTCCCCACAAGAAAAATTCTGTTTGAATCTCTGGGTACACAAATGTGTCTGCTGTACCTGCAGTGCAACAATCCATTTATTAGTCACTGTGTGTACACTACACACTCCTCCCTCTGTTTACACTGGTGCTTAGCTTGCTAGTAACAATGCTATCACAAACCTCTAATGGGTCACCACCACCTTCATCCATCCTTATGTTACTCTTACAGTATGTCTAGGGCAGGTCTAGGGCATAGAAACACTGTAGATCAGAAATTTTCACCTATAAAATTTTGTATGTTGAATTTTCGAGTTGTTTAATTTTCGTTGCTAGCTGCACGTATAATACAAATTCTCATTGTGTTAAGTTTTCGTGTTGTTTAATTTTCTTTGCAAGGATGGACGACTAAATAAATTTTAGCGCCGAAAATTTCCCAATCTACGGTACTGTAAGAGTAACAGAAGGTGTGTGAAGGCGGTGACCAGTGGGTGTTAGTGCATTGTTACCAGAAAAGCTAGGGCATCACTAAGAGCTTATTAAACCCCACAACACATCCTACAAACAGCACAACACACAATTTTGAATCTTTTTGACATTCCACGGCTTCAGGACACCCGGAAAACACATTTTTGCACATTCTCCATGATCTGGGCTACATTTTGCACTCACCTAAACCACTGCTATTTATATGTACTTTTCAGTAGCCAGCCCCAAAGTACTAACTTTGAGCAAAATTTGATGAGATAGTTACACTTTATCAGATTCACTGCCGCAGTGGGAGGGGCATATTGACCGACTTGAGTGTGGGCAATTGCAGCTACTCACTGGCGAAGAAGGACACAAATTTGAGACCAGTAGCACAAAAGACACACGAGATATTCGCACACACACAGTCTTGAGAATTGTAGCATTTACGAGGTTAAAATTCCAGCAAGATAATTTTAGTATTTAAAGGGTTAAACACTGGGCTATAATTGTTGCCAGGTAAACGCTGAGTACTAAATAAGTAAACAACAACCAGTTTTATTTTGTTTTCTGCCAAAGGTTTTTTGAAAAATTAAGCGCCAGTGCATGTCACATGTGACATGTGACATGCACTGTCACATGATGCCTAGTGTGCGTATTCTATATCATGAGTTCAGTTCAGTGCAGTACAACAACACATTTTGCCTTTTTATCATAACAAATTGAAATTTTCGTGGCTAAATTTCGTTGCCATAATGTATGAGGATTACGCAAAAATTTGCGCTGGGAGCACCCACAAAACGCGAACAAATTATCATCTCAAAATTTCCTACGTTTACTGTACACCACAGCACTCTGATACATCACTACTAACAAGGCATTGAGATGAGCATACACTGTCTCGAGAGGCGGGACATAGTAACATAAAATGTGATTGTAACTCAGTCCCTTACAATGACGGGGCTGCTTACTCCATCATGTGACTTAGTACATTGTAACATAGTAAAACCGATAATTTTAAGATAATCAGTTGCATTCTCTAGAATTAAAATGTGATGTGAACCAAACCACATGGCTCTTGCTGTCTCTTTACACTGTTGCAGACCTCATCCAGTATTCTCCTCAGTAACATAGTGGAGTTTTTAAGCTCAGTAGCCCATAATCAGTTGCTTGTAGAATCAATTATTTCTGATGAGTCTTCTTAGTTGTGTGTGATAATTCTTCTTGTCTCTCACTCCACTATAGTGCATACTGGTGCTGTCAACGGTCTGGCATTCCATCCCTCTGGCAACTATCTCCTCTCCTCCTCTTCTGATGCAACTCTAAAGGTGACTGTCACTTGTTTCATAGCAAGTCACTGGTCTCTGTTGCTGTGTTCACAATAGATATTTGATCTTATTGAGGGACGACCATTCTACACATTACATGGACACAAGGTATAGTAACACACACACACAGACACACACACACACACACACACACACACACACACACACACACACACACACACACACACACACACACACACACACACACACTCACACACACTCACAAACACACACTCACACACTCACACACTCACACACAACATTACTCCTACGAAATAAATTATTACTGTATAGTGGGAAATTTTCGCGATTGCGTGAGATTGAGCATTTCAGTAATAATATTTTCAGCGCTATTAGCTTATCTTTGTCAACTAAAACAAGACATTCGCGGATAAAATTTTTGCAAACAGTCTGAAATTCACGAAAACTTTCTACCGTGAAATTTTCCTGCTATACGGTATTCCACCATTCTATTACAACCCCCAAAAATGTTTTGTGGTGAGCAAAATTTTAGATTCTCAGATTTTGCTCAAAAAAATTATTTTGTAAAATTAAGAATGTGCGTTGCAGCACTGAATTCAAGTTTTTAAAGGAGAAGGCAACATATTATGAGCTATCTTGGCTCATCAACACACTCAAGCAGAACCAATAGAAACCGCCTTCCACTTCAGCATAATAATAATTTGCCTTTTTATGTTGCTTGAGAAATCTGCCCTTTAGTATGTTTTTCGATCATTATTGATAACAAAATAATAATAAAGATTCACAAAAAAAAATTAATAAGAAAAAAATTTTGGAGTTAAATGTGGCTGTCAATTCATTCTACAGGGACCTATCAATAGTGTGGATTTTTCACCATCTGGAGAGTTCTTTGCTTCTGTTAGCAACGATGAACAGGTAACCACCATCATTCCTCTCCTTGTTGTTCATGTTCCTTCTCCTCATCCTAGGTCTTAGTGTGGAAGACAAACTTCGATAGTATAGACTACACTGAAGGTAACGTTATGATAGTGTTTTACTACTGTGCTTCAACTGTTGCCTTTTTTGTCTTTCCCACTGTCACTCACTCTCTCACACTCTCTTCTTTCTCTTGTTCTCTGACTGTCTCTTTCTATCTCATTCCTCATTCTCCTTTCTTTCTTTCTTTCTTTCTTTCTTTCTTTCTTTCTTTCTTTCTGTCTCTCTCTCTCTCTCTCTCTCTCTCTCTCTCTCTCCCTCCCTCCCTCCCTCCCTCCCTCCCTCCCTCCCTCCCTTCCTCCCTCCTCTCTTTCCCTCCCTCCCTCCCTCTCTCCCAGTGCTCAAGGGTCAGAGGAAGAGACCAGCTCCTGCTCAACATCATGAACATGATCCTCCTCCTTCGCTATCAACTGCTGGACAAGAGGTACCTCATATCATCATCGAATAGTTTTTGCGAGGGATAGAGAGGAGGAGGAGGGAGAGAGATTGTTACAGTCACCCTCAGCCCATGTGCGAGGGATACAGTACCTGCAACGTTCCTAT
>CBDBDR010000006.1:0-12174 GCA_965203965.1 Thermodesulfobacteriota bacterium
AAGGTTTGTGCGGACTATGTTGATGTGTTCATGATGTAACATTGTATGATCAATCCAGATATCTGATATTGACAATGATGGAATACTGAATGACCAGGAATTGAATGATTTTCAGGTGAACATATCAAATATCATACACACACACACACACGAGCTGGTATAGTCAATATTGAACAATTTTTGATTTCAGATTCGATGTTTTGATGCTCCACTACAACCCAATGCCCTCCAAGATGTGAAGGTAATGGTACAAAGACACGTGCCCGAGGGAGTACTCAGTGAGGGACTCACTCTCGAGGGTGAGGAAACCTGATCCTTCGTCAATGTTACCATCTCTCATATCCAGGATTCCTCTTTCTCAATCAACTGTTTGTGCTAAAGGGGAAACACGAGTCCACATGGAAAGTTCTCCGAAAGTTTGGTTACAATAACTCACTAGTTCTCAAAGATGACTACCTAACACCAGTGTAAGAGAAGGAAAGATACAAAAAGATGCGATGACTCTACTCTCTGCTGTGTACTTCTCTCTCTCTAGTTTTAGTCCTCAACCAGGCAGTACTGTGGAGCTCAGTAAAACCGGTTACAGATTTCTCAGTGATCTCTTCGAGAAGCATGATAAGGTGAAATCGAGGCTGTATTCAACTTATCTCTTCATTATTTTCTCTCGTGTGTAGGATGGTGATCAAGCTTTGTCCCCACAAGAGCAGGAGGTACAGTAGTACACAGCGTTCGTGGGTTGTGTACTTGTCTTACTGTTTTCAGGATTTATTTATTTCTCTGTCCCGAGTTCATGTGGGATGACCAGTTCATTCAGCTCACAGTGGAGACCAACAAGGAGGGTTGGATTACTATTGGCGGATTTCTTGCATTCTGGACGTGAGTCTGTCTTCCTAGTATTCTGAAGTCATCTGTTGTTATCTAATCATTCAATAGGTTACAGACTTGTATAGATTACACAGTCACAGCTCAGTTTCTAGCATGGATGGGGTACTCTAATCTTGAGAACAGGCCTCTAGCGTCAACACTCAGAGGTCAGTTTGTTAGAAATAGTGCTTCCGTCTCCATCCGCTTACTGTGGTATGTCCTGTACAGAGGTTCCATCGCATGACCGTCACAAGAAAGTCTACCAGTGTCATGTGATGGGAGGTAGCGGATGTGGAAAGAGTAGTTTCGTCAGAGGACTGATCAACAAACCAATGGTGTGTTGTTGTGCATGATTGAAGCGACACCAATTTTATGTATTTTGTTGTCTTGTGCAACAGCTGCTTGTCCAAGACAATGAGGAAGAAGAGGAAGAATTGGTGGAGTTGATGTGCGTGAAAGCTGTCACTGTGAAAGGGACCCATGTCTACTTAGTGGTAAGTTAAACACAGGTGAATTGTCTGCAATAGTTTTATCTCTTCTTTAGCTCCAGGAGAGCTGTTTCGATCCTTTAGAGCAGCAGAGACATGCGGAGGAGATAGGCGGCACTGCAGCGGGTAACGCCACCATTGCAGCTCACTTGGACAAGTGTGATGTTGTGTGTCTCCTGTATGATAGTTCAAACAAGACGTCCTTTAATTGTGCAGCAAAGCTGTTTGTAAGCTAGTACCATTGTTATTCATTGCCTCTCTTCACGAACTCTGTAGAATCTGATAGACAGCAGTGTATCTGATCTTATTCCGTGTGTGTTTGTTGCCAGTAAAAGTGATCTACCCAGAGTCCAGCAGGTCAGTTGTCTCACTATGAATCGAAATGTTACAATATCACTCATTGATCTTTAGGAAGGTGTTGAACATCAGCCAAACGAGTTCTGTCGGGAAGTTGGACTTCCTCTTCCAGTGAACGTTTCTTGTCAACAGACCGAATCACTGTCTGTTGTGTACGAGCGACTGGCAGCAGTGGCTATTAACCCGTAAGCAACTGCTCACGATATCACTCCACTTCATATCTCTCTCTAGCTCTGCCAACATCCCATCAGCTATTCGTATACCACGATGGTTAAAGTTGACTTGTGTTGGTCTCCTCATGTCCGCTGGTTTGGGCTCTCTGGTCTATCTACTGATTCGATTGGGCAGACTACGGATATCGCGATCCTAGGATTCTATTGTATACAATTATGGGTGGAGCTACTAGTTATTTAACGTCATCAAAACATTGTTAGTGTATAATTATGTCACATGATCTCTCGTCGTCTCATTTCTAATAATATAAACGAAGCTATCTCTCAGATCACATTGCTGTCAGCAATGGCAAGGTGGTTTTCCATTAGCATTCCAGTTGTACGTGAAGTAACTCGTGTTCACCCTATGGCTGGTCATGTAGCTGGCGTCCTCTGCTGAGAGGTAGGGAAGGATGAATTTTTGTACACCACCGTAGCGAGCAAAGTCTCCGACAAACCAGAGGAAAATTGGTGATAGCTGCGCTGTGTTGGTTGTCTTGTTCAAAAAGTAGCCTATGAAAGATTATCATGGATTGTGGTTACTCGTACAGCTTCACCATTGACGCACCTTTCTTTGGGTTGCTGAGGAAGTCCTTCACTTGACTGTCCATTTGCTTGTCAATGGTTTCAGGTCGAAATGCGCTTGTCCTCACATTAGGGCAAGAAATTGATGCACAGACAATGCAGGCATGTAGCCGAGAGTCTTCACTGAATACAATGAATGCATAGATAACTGTTAGAATACCTTTATGTACTTACGAGTAAGGGGTAGGATTTCTGAGATATCCTTCAACCTCGTCTAAAGTGTACTCCTTCCCACCTACAAGTCCAGCTGGCATTCCCCAAACTGGTTTGGGCAAACTACCGATATCTTTGATACCAGAAATAGGCTGACAAGAACTGAGAAGGTTAAAATTATTACAAAAACCGGTCACAAGTTAGCTAGTCTTTAATACCTGGAGAGACCAGTCTTGCACGGATGTTTTATGATCATTTTAATAGCCAGTGCATTGTAGACATTGATGAAGAATGCGTACGTCTCATTGCGACTCAGACCTGTTGTGTTAGCCTTTGCAATGGCAGCTAGATAGGCATCAAAATTCGTATCGTTACTGTACGTGACAGAGAGAGACCAACAACATGAAGTATGCAAAAACATGCAATAGTGTATATGGTCTCTACCTTATTCCACTGTAGTCAACTAAATTAAGCTGCACACCCTCCAGTTCACCTAGAGACACATGCTTGCTAACGACCTATATAGATACCATGCATGTGGTGTTGAAATACAACAGCCATTGATCTACTCACTGCATCCCAAAGATCATAGATGTCATCAAACTGAGCTTTATAGTCTGCATTCACCAGACAGATGGACGAGTGCAAGTAGAACAAGCAAACTGACACAGCTAACAACCACAAATGATCAGCCATTTTGGATCACACAAAAATGTAGCATGTAATCAAAACAATTTTATACCACAGTTACCATAGTTACTACACTTGAATTATATAATTCCAAACATGCTAATATCTGGCAAATTGATTACCATCTCGGTCACAAACATAACAAAGACACTATATTGTCATCATTTGGGAGAATACTAACACCATCTGCAAACTGTATTCCATTTCCAAACGAGTGAGTGAATAAGTGTTCCTTTTTGATCAAATATCTTGACTGGTTTTGGTCCACTATCAGTAAATCTTCTTGATCTACATACATAATATTTTCAAACATACTCGCTATGAGAGATACAGTGTACATTCAAAACAAAAGCTGTACAGTAAGAATTTAAATTCACAAGCAAATAAATGGTTACTATCAGTACGAGTCATATTAGCAAAGAAAACTGCTACAATTGCAGCTCATTATTATACATAGTTTCTTTATAATAGCGATAAAATACATTTTCTTTACGGTCACAGACGTAAATGAAGGTGCCTTCTTCTCCAAAAGGTGAGATACAAATACCATCTGCAAACTTCACTTCACTTCCAAATGAATGGATAAGTGTTCCTCTTTGATCAAATATCTTGACTGGTTTATATCCACGATCGGTAACTAAACTGAAATCCTCTTCATCGACAAACAAGTTTTGCGGCTGACAGAGATGACCTCTACCATATTCTCGAATGTACTTGCCACTTGGGCTATACACCTTGATACAGCCATCGCGAAATTGTGTAGCATGTATGTTGCACGAAGTGTCGAGAGCGATTCCATGCACTTGGTCTGGCAGACGAATGGTTAAGCAATGTGAGAAATCTGAATTAAAGACTTGAATGCGTTTATTTCCTCTTTCTCCAACATAAATCCTTCCTTCTTCATCAACAGCTAGACCTCTTGGTTCATCAAACTGACCTTCTTCAGATCCTATACCACCAAACCTGGCTTGTACCTCACCATCTTCTTTCAGCTTTATCACCTCATTAGTTCCGCAGTCAGTTACAAATATTGTACTACCTCCTAGAGTTGCAATGGCATGCAACTGCTGAGCTCCAGGAACTGGAATGTAACGATAAACTTTATCATATCTGTCTGAGGACCAACCAAGGTCCATTTTGTATATATCCTGATCCTGATATGCAGTAACATAGACAGTGGAATGTCCAGGAGCTACACATGCTGGACTGGACAAACTAAGTTGATAATCAACGTTCTTGACATCAGGATAATGTATAGCATTCCTAGCGTGCATTTGGAAGGGGCTACCTTTGATAGGTTGCTTACGAATGCTCACACGTACTTCAACTCTACGCCATCTTTTAGATACCTGAGGTGCTGTGACAAATATTTTGTACCTGCCGTTTCCATCGTCAACTACATTGCTTTGTTCCCACCTGCCATCTGCAAAATAGCGACAAAAAACCTCCTCTCCACCTCGGCCATAGGGACGACCAAATTCATCTCTAGCCTCAACAATCAAAGTTCTTTGTCTTTCGCATACAAGACGATTAGTTTGATAGCCGACTATGGTAGAAGTTGCAGGGCAGCAACCACCATTGACATGGCCAAGAGATAGCTGCTCCATTGGGTTGACGGTTACTTCTAAGAAGTCGTCTACAGGCGGCAAAGGAAGAAGTGATTTGTAATCTTTCAGTTTTTCATGAAGTGCTGTATCATGTAAATTGGCAACAGCAAGAACCTCAGAATCACGATAGGAGTCCACTAACAACTGGGTTGTCTGTAGAGCAGAGGAAAGTTCATCTCTTGTCTCTTCAAGCTTTTCATTCTGGATGCACAAAAGAGTGCATTTTGATGTAACGACAGTATCTACTTGTGCTATCAGTGTCTGCCTTTGCTTCTTCAATGTTTCAATGATGTTATCAAAGGTAACATTGATGGAGGCTTTTGCTTTGTCAGCAGTCTCTTTGAGATTACTTTGTGCACTTCGCCCACATTGAATATGTTCTTCAAGCTTTCTAACTGCATCAGGAATTGGACTCATGGATTTAGTAAGCGAATTCTTCTGTTTCTGGGCAGCTGCATCAAGGGTCAAAAATACTTCCCCTTGACCAGGGAAGATTCTGTGATATAAGTGATCATCGCATCCGGGGCAGGCAAATTGTAAACAGTCCCTGGAGAGACAATAATGCGAACCAACCTCGTGATGATGTTTGGGACAGAAAACTTGTACGGGTGGGCTGAGAGTACTGATATCGTGCTTGGGCAAGTCCGATAAATCGCGACCAGTGTGGTTCTTCAACTTTTGGTGCTCTAACTCGCAGTCGTTACAAAGAAACTCGCCACAATCGAGACAATAGACAGCTGCATGTACACGAACAGCAGGATCCCTTGAGCTGCATTTTTCACAGGTGGGAGAATCTCGCAGTTTCGAGAGCACCACAGCACCTGCCGTCTCCTGTGCCAAACGAACGTCTTGAGGAAGGCCGTTTACTTTGTTCTTACCTAGAGATGTAGTCTGTGAACAAGTAGGGCAGCAGATGGTGGAATCGCTGGATAATTCTTCCAAGCAGTCTTTACAGAACGAGTGTAGGCAGCGTAAAATGCGAGGTTCTTTGTAGAAATGCTTGGGGCGACCCTGATTCAGAGGACAGAAGTAGTTAGCGATGGAGTTGGTTGCCATTACCATTACTGTTTCGCACGAGCCCCGCCCTTTGAAACAATATTCATTGAGAGTGGAAAGAATGTACACCAAGTCAATCTCTGTACATGTACATGATCCGTCTTCCTGTGAGTAAGCTTGACGGACCCCAGAAACTGCATCTCTGACACTGACTGGATGAACCGAGTTCTGAAAGATGTCCATGCGAACCAGGCTCTAGCTCCCTATACACAGATTCTTTATATTAGCGTCTTTTAGCGATAAAATACATTTTCTTTACGGTCACAGACATAAAGGTAGGTGCCTTCTTCTCCAAAAGGTGAGATACAAATACCATCTGCAAACTTCACTTTCAAAAGACTGAATAAGTGCTCCTTCTTAGTCAAATATCTTGACTGGTTTTTAACCACGATCGGTAACTGAACAGAAATCCTCTTCATCAACAAATAGGTTTTGTGGTGATAAAGACGACCTCTACCATATTGATCTCTGTACACGGTCTATCTCCCTTGAACCCCAGGAACTGCGCAGTGACTGGGTGAATCGAGCTCTGAAAGATTTCAGTCGTGGTCAACATTGCAGTCAGCAGGAGCACACTAGTAATCACACGACAACATAACATGGATTGTGCATGACTTTCTTAGCAGACTAACTCTACATCTAACTTTGCTGATGATTTCTTCTTCTTGGGTTTAGCTTTACTATCACCTCCATATTCAACTACACACACTCTACTTCATCTGGAGACAAATCATCAATCTGTTCACTGCATCTTGTAGGTAATGGATCCCGTCAAATTTAGCTTTACTGATTCCAATTAGAAACTTGTTGGAGAGATCTGAGAGCTGGTTGAACAGCAGGGCAGACAAGCAGCTATCAAAACACAATTGCAAATGATACACATGTACTTTTATTATAAATATTATAAAAAACAATACAAGTCTAGTACTACAAAATTTTTACAAGCAAGTTATAATAACAGCAATAATAATAATTATTACAGCTGAACAAATAAGACTTCTAGTTATATCTAAAAAAAAATTTTTTCTCTCGATCGCAAACATAAACGACGGTACCTTCATGCGCATAAGGTGAGATACAAATACCATCTGCAAACTCTATTTCGCTTCCAAAAGACTGAATAAGTGCTCCTTCTTGGTTAAAGATCTTGACTGGTTTATATCCACGATCGGTAACTAAACAGAAATCCTCTTCATCAACAAATAGGTTTTGTGGTTGATAGAGGTGACCTCTGCCATATTCTCGAACATACTCGCCACTGGAATTATACACCTTGATACAGCCACTGTAAAACTGTGTAGCGTGTATGTTGCAAGATGTGTCGAGAGCAATTCCTTGTACCTTGTCTGGCAGTGGAATGGTAAAGAAGTGTGAAAAATCTGAATTGAAGATTTGAATGCGTTTGTTCCCGCTTTCACCAACATAAATTCTTCCTTCTTCATCAACAGCCAAACCATTTGGTCCATCAAACTGCCCTTCTCCAGGCCCTTTACCACCAAACCTGGCTTGTACTTCACCATCTTTTGTTAATTTTATCACCTCATTTAACCCGCAGTCAGTTACGATTAGTATATTTTCTCCTAGCGTTGCAATGGCATGCAACTGCTCAGCTCCATCAACTGTAATGATGGAAGATATTTTATCATACCTGCCTGAGTACAAACCAAGGCCCATCTTGTATATATGCTGACCCTGATACACAGTAACATAGACGGTGAAATGCCCAGGAGCTACACATGCTGGACTGGACGACAAGGCGAGTTCATAATCAACGTTCTTAACGTCAGGATAATTGATAGCATTCCTAGCGTACATTTTGAAGGGGCTACCTTTGATAGGTTGCTTACGAATGCTCACATGTAGGTAGATGGTACGAAAAACTGGAAGTCTTGGAATTCTTGAAAAACATGGCAATGTAACAGAAACTTTGTACCTGCCATTTCCATCATCAGCTACGTTGCCGTTTTCCCATTCAAAATCAAAATTAGCATATTGACAAATGACCATCTCTCCACCTCGGCCATAGGGACGACCAGATTCATCTCTAGCCTCTACAATCAAAGTTCTTCGTCTTTCGCATACAAGACGATTAGTTTGATAACCAACTATGGTAGAAGTTGCAGGGCAGCAACCACCATTGACATGGCCAAGAGATAGCTGCTCCATGGGGTTGACGGTTACTTCTAAGAAGTCGTCTACAGGCGGCAAAGGAAGAAAAGCTCTGTAATCATCCAGTTTTTTATCTAGTGCTGCTTGGTGTAAATGGGCAGCAGCAAGAACCTCAGAATCACGATAGGTGTCCACTAACAACTGAGTTGTTTGTAGAACAGAGGAAATTTCATCTCTTTTCTCTTCAAGCTTTTCATTCTGGATGCACATAAGAGTGCATTTTGATGTAACGACAGTATCTACTTGCGCTATCAGTGTCCGCCTTTGCTTCTTCAGTGTTTCAATGATGTTATCAAAGGTAACATTGATGGAGGTTTTTGCTTTGTCAGCATTCTCTTTCAAATTGTTCTGTGCTGTCCGTCCATCTTGAATGCGTTCTTCAAGTTTTTCGACTGCATCAACAATTTGAGGCATGGATTTAGTCAGCGACTCTTTCTTTTTAAGGACAGCTGTGTCAATCGTTGATGACAAACTATAACAGTAGCGGTGATCATCATCACCATACTCTTGTTTTTCAACAGCACATTTGGAGCAGGCAAACTGATTACAGGAAACACAAAAATGCGAACCAACTTCGGAGTGTTTGGGACAAGAAATTTGTACAGGTGGGCTGAGGGCACTGATATCGTGCTTGGGCAAGTCCGCTAAATCACGACCAGTGTGGTTCTTCAACTTTTGGTGCTCTAACTCACAGTCGTTACAAAGAAACTCGCCACAATCGAGACAATAGACAGCTGCATGTACACGAACAGCAGGATCCCTTGAGCTGCATTTTTCACAGGTCGGAGAATCTCGCAGTTTCGAGAGCACCACAGCACCTGCCGTCTCCTGTGCCAAACGAACGTTTTGAGGAAGGCCGTTCACTTTGTTCCTACCTAGAGATGTAGTCTGTGAACAAGTAGGGCAGCAGATGGTGGAATCGCTGGATATAAATTCTTCCAAGCAGTCTTTACAGAAAGAGTGAAGGCAGCTCAAAGTACGAGGATCTCGGTAGAAATGCTTAGAGCGATCTTGATCCAGTGGACAGAAATACTTACGGACGGAGCAGTCTGAACTGATTGCCATTTATTACTGAAGTACTAGGAGTTACGAATACGCATGAATGCCTCGCGCTGAGTTTATGTATTTATGCCTCGCGCTGAGTTTGCCCTCACACGAGGGCAATAACCGACATTAATGACCGCGGGAAAGTCGGTTGCCCGAGTTACGGTCGAGGGCGACTGTACGAGGGCAACCGACTTTCCCGAGGTCATTAAGCCAGGAAAACCCGAACTATTCTTTCTTGCTGCCCTTTGCACAATATAATCTACAGTGTCCTGGCTATTACTTGCCCGTTTTACAAGGAAAATGGGTGTACCCACACTCCAATAGCACTTGCCGTATTTGGAACAAAATTATTTCGTACTCGGCAATCACGAGAGACCCACATAGGGGTGTGTGGGTGGGTGGGTTGTGGGAAGGGCGGGAGGGCGTCAGGTGGCATTTCTTTGGCGCTCTGGCAAAAGGAGATGTATCTTCTTCCATCGCTCTTGCTGGTAGGGGATTTTTGCCGAAATCGTTTGTTCTCATTAAATATTCGCCCCTCTGTAACTTACAGACAGAGACCTTTTTGCAAAATCCGATACATACGTTTCTTCCTTGTCTACCAAAGTTTATGTCTGACATTTTGTGTGGGTGTGGCATGCTCAGGAAAGACTTTTCGTCATTGGGTGGGGCTTGCTACGCCCACAAGACGAATGGCGACTTTCTTGGGTGATCAGTGTGACTGACCAAACCTAGCCTCGTCCCCAGGCTCCACCCTCTCGGCACTATTTTGTTCCGACAGGGAGCCTGGTCGCTAATCTCACGTGATGCGCCTTACCTGTCTACGGAGAGTAGACAGGTAATTAGTGCGCGTGGGCATACTAGCCCTGCATGCCCACCATGCCTAGCCAGCCTGGGGACGAGGCTACACCATGCCCACGTATTTTGCTAACTCCACCTAATTACGACCGGAACTAGCTACGGCACAGTACAGAGATGGAATCAGACGAATCGAAGTGGCTGAAGAGTCGACTAACAACCGAGACTAACAACCGAATGGCGTGGGTATGCGGTATGTCCAAGCCCACGCTCATTATCTTCGCTGCGCTCACGTGAGATTAGCGACCAGGCTCTCCGTACAGATAAGTGGAGAGCCTGGGGACGAGGCTAGACCAAACCTTCAACTAACAGTAGAAACCAAAATATTCGTAATCCTGATGTTTGGGATTTCCACCCTTAAGTATTAGTTATTGCCCTCACGCGAGGGCAATAACCAACATTAATGACCGCGGGAAAGTCGGTTTCCCGAGTAACGGTCGAGGGCGCAGCCCGAGACTGTACGAGGGCAACCGACTTTCCCGAGGTCATTAATGCATTATAATAATAATAATAATAATAAGAACTAATTATTGTCAGTAGTCACATAATCTCTCCACGTCACTGAAGACAGTAGTTCATAATGAGTTGACTCAGTCCTCCAGGGGCTCACCAAACATGACCTTACTCACCATGATGATACACAGCTGGACCGAGGAGGCTGCGATGGTCTGTCAACATGCATTAAATTTCAAACGCTTGTTGTCTAACATTTGATGATGTTATGCATTAGTGTTATGCATTAGTGTTATGCATTAGTGTTATGCATTAGTGTTATGCATTAGTGTTATGCATTAGTGTTATGCATTAGTGTTATGCATTAGTGTTATGCAATAGTGTTATGCATTAGTGTTATGAATGCATTATTAATAACTATTATTGTCAGTAGGTATGATAACTAAATTAATTTAATTATTGGCATTATCTACTCTATTGTCAACGTACTGATTTTTATTGTGACACCTGGTATTCACAGTTCTTTTTCGATTTTGGATCTGATAGGTTCAAGATGTGCAGCCTTGCCTTCTTCGTGGTTCTAAGCATGCTTTTGAATCATGGACACGTCTTTTCTCATGTCATGGCTCCCAGAGTGATGCGAGGGTGGATACGGTCGCTTGGTTGACGGCCTTAGAACTTGAGGAATGGCAAATCTTCCATAATCTATTATGGAAGATTACTCTTGAACCTCACGAAAATAAATTCCATAATCTCCTTCCATAATCTATTAGATGATGTCGGTGATAACTGATACATAACAACAGTCACTAATGCATAACACTAGTTATTTATAATTAGTTAATAATGATAATGCCAATAATTAAATGAGTTTATGTTATCATACCTACTGACTACAATACTACAATTTGTAATAATGCTGACTATGTAATACTGCTTGTAATCAGTACAAGCAGTCAACTATGTAAGTAGTTATTACATAGTACGTCATCTTTCACCAATCAGATTGCTCTATTCGAGGGCATTAACCCTTTAACCCCTACTGACGCCTTTAGGCGTCATAAATAGTACCACCCACATTGGACATCATAAATAGTGTGTAGAGTGCCTCAGAAATCTCTAATTAAGCCAAAGTGTAGAATGGGAATTTTCCTTAAAAAAAAACGAAAATTGTTTCTCGCGCCTATTCAACTAAAACGTTACTGTAACCGAAGATTGACATAGGCTTGTATTCCGTAGGGTGGAACCGAAAGGCACTTGGCGTCGAGAAATTTTTGGCATTTTTGTGGCTTCAGGATGCCCGGAAACGCACACTTTGCATTGATCATGGTCTAAACAGTCCTGTAGTGTCTTTGCGAGTTTGAAAAATTCGCGATGTTATTGCGCTTACAGTGATGAACTATGTAATAAATCATTTATTGCCCTACACAACTCGGGCAATAACCGACATTAATGACCTCGGGAAAGTCGGTTGCCCTCGTACAGTCTCGGGCTGCGTTCTCGACCGTTACTCGGGAAACCGACTTTCCCGCGGTCATTAATGTCGGTTATTGCCCTCGCGTGAGGGCAATAACTAATACTTATACAAGTAATAAAAACATTTTAACCAAAATGGAAGAGATTTAGGGTTGGTACATT
>CBDBDR010000007.1:0-11982 GCA_965203965.1 Thermodesulfobacteriota bacterium
TGACACACTTGAAACCTGAATACAATGTTATCATAACACAACAGACCAACAAAATATAAGTTGCTGCTCTGCTAGTAACATCAGCACAAAAAATGGCTGAGTCGTCTGACAGTAGTAGCTCAGTTCAAGAGTGCTTCCGGCGAACAAGGCATGTCAGTGCCAGCTGGAAGGTGCTGGGAGGCTTGTTGGGCTTGTCGGATAACCAACTGGAAGTCATCAAGCAGAACAACCCGCACAGTGTAGACGAAAGGCTCATGAAAACACTAGATACCTGGCTGAAGTCAAACCCAGACAACCCAGAGGAGCAGCTAGACAGAGCTCTAAAGGAGGTTCATCCAGCAGGTATGGTCTAGCATTGCTACTAGTAAATCCATTGCTGCACTGATCTCTCTCTACAGGCAACACTCAAGAGACTGTATGGATGACAGTTAATATACAGAAGAGTATCGCAAGTCTCAAGCTTGAGTTCACGAATATAGCCACAAAGGCATTTGAGGTCCTCAAGAACCAACAACCCAATGCTGGCAGTCTCACTGTATGGCTGAATGAACTACTCAAGGGAGATCTAAAAGAGCCCCTCATGTGTGAAAACATAGCTACAAACCATGAACAACTGTTCTTACTGTTGCAGAAGAAGTGGAGTTTTACCAACTCTGATATCCTTGAGCAACTAATCAACTACCTGGACAACAAGAGCCTCCAGCAGAGCATAAGAGACTATCACAAGAACTACAAGAGCTTCTGCCAGTCGTTGAAGTTCAGTGAGAAATCACTGGAAAAGGGAATGCACTTTAGTGATCACGATCCCTCCAGACCTTGTCTCGTTCTGATCATTGACTCCGGTCCTATGACCCTCCAAGAGATTTATTTGTTCTTGGATAATGTGTTCGGTATTTACAAGCGCTACATGAGGGTCCATAAGATAGAGCCCGGCTGCATCAAGGTGACCTTGCAGTTTCCACTAGACATGAAGAAGCTGATTGAAGCATGCGTGGACGAAAAGTCAGAGTTCACACAGAAGTACAAAGAAGTAAAGATCGAGGGACCAATGACAGCACCGCCAGAAGATCAATTCTCCAGCTGAGCCCGTCATAATGCATAGTGTCATGTTAATGTCTTCCATACACAGAATATTCGAACTCTCTCAAGTACATGTGTGTGTGTGCGTGAGTTATACACGCTTTCAAAACAAAATTATGTTTCAAAAACTTATTACAACAGGCAGTATAGCACTAGAAAGCCTGCCGATTATATAACGGCTGCATTATATAATTGATTTGTTTACTGATACGAATTGCAAGTGTACGTAATAGTACCTACCCATTGTTGGCTGTATGTCTGTGGTGTCTTCCGATGCAAGTGTCGCCAGGATGGTGGATTTCCCTGCTCCCTGTGACCCTACACACAACACTGAGAATTCTGGTCTCTTTGTTGCCTCATCATCTCCACCACCACAGCATGCACGACACACACGCCTGCAACACTGTGAAGAGAAGTGTGTAGTGTTTACATAGCTAGGCGTGGTCAAAATGACTCGTGTAAACAAACAATGCGGTTTCGCTTACCAGTGATATGGCTATTCTGCAGACAGCAAATGCAAAAGCACAGCAATTGCACCTTCCTGAGGTCCTAGTAGCATTCTCATCATGACCTGAAGAAGACATAATTGATTTTCGGCGGCAAACGTTTTCCGTCTATGAGTCTTACTCCGGATATTGATATCTCACCGGCCGGACATGCAATTTTCACGTGATCAAGCGTCAGTGACGTTTTTTATTGGGCAAGGCCAAGGGCAAGGCTCGACATTGTGATCGTCTTGAAGCAGACTGAAGCACTGCTTACCCAGTTATCTAGTGGCTGTATTCCAAAGGTAAGCACTTGTGTAATACTCGTAGTAAGTTTATCTGTTAATTTTCGCTCCTCTCTGTCCTAATGTGTAGCTGTTAAAGTTCGTTAAGGATGTCGATTGGAGGGCTGAAGAAGCAGTATAACAAAGTCACTCAGGTACAGTACATAGATCTATACTTTATTAGCCCATCTGGCAACTCTGTGAGCGCATATCTACCAGTCACTGCAAGGTGTCATGTGTATACATGCTGCATGCTCAGACCAGCTAAATACAAACATGCTTACAACTTTCTTGTCATAATTAAAGTAGAGACTGATACCAAAACTTAACTGCAGATCTAGATCAGCATTTGTTGTAATGTCGGACATTAGTGTAGTGTGGGAGAGCTCTATAGTTGCTATTGTAACCTACACCATGACATAGCCATTCCTTGAACTCACTTCCTTTGACCTGGTAATAGACCAGTAGTACTGGTATTATGACCTAGTACTGGTACCAGTCTATCTTGTCACATGGTTATCTGTGTTTCCAACTGCTTCAGTTATGTTTGTTTCTTTTCTCTCACTCACACAAACTCCAGACTGATGCCCACAACTGATAATACCAATACTACATACCCTCATAACATAATTATACTGTTCCCATAATGTTGGAATTTCACTGTAATATGTAACACAGCTAATTGTAGTAGCTTGCTAGTGAACTATGCAGTCAGATTGTTTGCTCTGCCTTGGTCTCAGTTGGTTTGAGTTCTTGTCAAAGTTTTCATAACATTGTAATACAAACTAGTGTCGTCTGTATTGGTATAGCCTGAATATGCGTTTTGGTAGACATGCTCTATTTGTTATTTATACCTGATGTATATGCAGCTAACAGCAGTGTGTATGTGTCTATCAGTATTGGTACTGTTATCATTGTGTTAGTAGTGTCGTGTACTGGTACTGCTCTCTCAGGACTTGCTAGGAGACTATGTTAGTGAGTGGGTCAGTTTGCTTTGCTGAGTTTTTATGCTTTGGTGGGTGGAGTCACCGGAGTCATACAGTAGACTGTTTGTTTTTTATCAGTAGTCGTTTTTTGACTCAATTTTTGTCTCTCATAGTTTATGACTGAGAAGATAGGCAAGGATGAAGGAACACCGCTAGACGAGGAGTACAAGATATTAGAAAAGGTACGAGAATTGAGTGATGGTCACTTTCATTAACAATATTCATAGCTAGCATGTGAACAATTATTGCATTCATGCTTGCCTACCAACTGGCTATCTACCAAACATAGTCACTTAACTATTCATTGATGTAACCAGTACAATCATTCATTGATTGCTCTTGTCTATGGACAGAGTACACACTAATTATGGTCTTTGCTGAGATTGTTAATGTGCATTTTGGGCAGCACACTCTAATGAATCCATCCTTTCTTCTTCAGCAAACTGATGCTACTGTGGTTGCTGTTGATGCGCTTATCGCCAAGTCAAAGGAATTCTTACAGCCCAATCCAGGTATATGTCACTCACTGTATTGTTAGAGGTGCATTATGATGCTTGTCTTCCTTCAGCCGCTCGGTTGAGGTTAGCAATGAGAGGCAAGTCTTCATCTGCACAGTATCCTCAGCCAGAGGGTAATCTTGGTGACTGCATGATCAAGGGTGGTACTGAACTAGGGGATGAGTCAACATTTGGTAAGCGTCAAGAACAGTGTGTGTGTGTGTGCATGCGTGTGTGTGTGTGTGTGTGTGCGTGTGTGTGTGTGTGTGTGTGTGTGGGGGTGCCCTGGTGGTTCAACTGGTAGAGTCCTGGGTTTATGACCCAGAGGACACTGGAGGACACTGGTTCGAATCCCAGGGCAGGAGGAAAAAAAAGAACAAAAAAAACATCGCAAGTACTCCAGCCCACCAGCCCACCCATCTGTAAAACGGGTACCTGGTCTTGTACTGGGGGAGCAAAGCACACCGACTGTGTCTCATTATACCACTAATGGTAGTGGTGGGACTACAGGGTGCCCACACCGGCAGTGGGAGGCATGGTTGGTACCTCCTGTGAGTTCCTTGCCCGGGCTCCAGGAGTGCTCATAGCACCGGCACATCGTACCTGCTTAGTGCACAGGTGCCCTGGCTTGTCCAGGAACGCGTGGCCTGTAACAGGCAGCAAGAGGCTTTGCTTTTGTGTGTGTGTGTGTGTGTGTGTGTGTGTGTGTGTGTGTGTGTGTTCACGTGACTATTCTGTGTCATCTTGCTCACAGGGTGTGCTCTGATTGATGCTGGAGAGGCTTTGAAACAGATGTCTGATATCAAGGATGCTCTTGTGAGTCGCCTGTACTACAATAATGCACTAAATTATTATTCTTATACAGGATCTCAATAGCAAGTCCAACTTTTTAGATCCTATGACTCATTTACTACAGAAAGACATCAAAGAGATTATGGTGAGCCCTGTACTGTTTCATTGCATCATGGTTTATTCCCCATACAGCATCATCGTAAGAAGATGTCAGGTCGACGTCTCGACTATGACGCCAAGAGAAGGAGACAGGCTAAAGGTTTGTTGACATGTCTTTACCACAGTAGTGATGCACTGTGCATGTGTGTGACTGTTGTTGTGATGGTACTCTTTTCTTTGTGTGTTCAGGTTCCAACATCACTGATGATGAAATCGGTGCCGCATTGGACAAGTTTGATGAGTCCAAACAGCTAGCTGAAGAGGGCATGACTAACCTGTTGGATAGTGATGTATGTCATTATCTCTCACACTACTACACGTCTGTACAATTTTTTTATTTTGTAGATCGAGCAAGTGACCCAGTTAGACTCATTTATTGAGGCTCTACTGGAGTACCATCGTCAGTGTTCTGATGTGCTGGAGACCCTTCATTCCCAGCTCCAGGATCGTGTTGCTTCTGCATCCTCACGTGCCCCACGACAGCGCCAATCAAAGCCCATCATGAGACAGCCGACATCTCACTATAAGGAAGCCGATTCTGATGAAGACGACAATCCACCTCCAGCTTACTCTGCTCCAAAACCCAGCACAAGAAGTGGATCCACTCCTTCTCGACCATGCTGCCGTGCTCTGTACGATTTCGAGGCTGAGAATGATGGTGAAATCGGATTCAACGAAGGAGACATGATCAACCTTTTATCGAGGATCGATGAGAATTGGCTCGAGGGAGAGGTGTCGGGGGTAAGCGGCTTCTTCCCTTGCAACTATGTGGAGATAGTAGTTGATTTGTAACTGCAAAGACCAATGCTTTTAGTTTGATACATTATCCATGACATACTAACTGGTTGTTGCCTGGCTACTGATTTTTGTAAACATAGCATTTAGCGCTGTTTTTTTGATTGTAACAATTATTGCTTTTGTTAATTATTTTTATGAAAAATTAATTATGACCACACCCACCATCACTAGCAATAACACATTTGTAACTCATCATACGTCAACACTTTTTGTTTTTGAATGATTTGGATACTCGACATGGTTTAGTGCTTCTTGTGTAGAGTGTGTTTATCAATTCAGCTGAAGCTTGCATGCAGTCTGACTATAAGCACACAATTGCTGCAGGCGCTAGGCTAGTTTTTGAGTTTTTTTTTCAGCTACTCTGATGAGACATGATGCCGCCTTCAAACAAAACAGCAAAGATTGTTGGTTCTGTGTTCCTTTCTCTAGGGAGTCTATCCATGGTGGGATTCCTGGCTCCACTGATTACTTTTACAGTATGGCGAAGATCATTATTGTACGCACAAGTGTATCCTCATAAATATTATTTTTATTGATAATACTTTTGCAGTCTTCATAGTCCACGTGCTCTATTCCAAATCATACCCCAGTATCTTGCAGTGGTTAGCTATGCAATCGTGACAGTATGCAAGTACTACGAAAATGTAATCAACGATATGTCGCTCTTGTTGAGTTGTTGTATCCTAATAAATACATGCACATTAATCCACATTTGAACCTTAACTATGCTATTCAAGAAATGTTGTGCTGATATAGCGTTCTTGTTGATTGCTGGATCGTCTGTTGTATTTCCTCTTATTTATGTGGTCTATGACGGCCCGATCTCTCATCCATGGGATGTCATGATGCTGTTCCAGCTTCTTAAATTTATTCCTGTCATCACTTGCCATGTAAGTGCAACATTTTCATGCTACAGCCGTTTGTATTGTGTATTGTAGGTTGCATGTATGCTGTTGTGGAAATACTGTGACTTTCCTGGTTCAGACATCAATCATGAGGCAGCACCAGATATTCACCAGAGTAGATCTAGCGATCATGCTCTTCTGCTCAATACAATTATTGACAATTAACTCTTTCAGTGTGACGCATTTAGTGCTCGATTTATTTTAGTGAGAGTAAAGATGTATTGTAATGTAGTGAAACTTGCTGTAATTTCAGTCACATAACCACATTCCAATTCTTAGTATTGGGTTCCAGTCTTGGGCATCGTAAGTCTCCGCCCACATGTCAAAATGCCTGGCATCGTTTTCCTCAAAGAGGTCCATGGACGTTCAGCTAAGACAGAGCTCACCGTCAGTGCTGGGGTGGAAGAAATGCTCGTGAGTGACCTGAAAGCTGCCGTTGAAAAAAAATTGGGCATTCCAGCTGACGACCAAAGTGTGTTTTCGACAATTCACAAAGTTTTCATCATCATTCTCCTCATTTCTAGTGTTGTTGTATGCTGGTCGTGTAATGAAGCACGGAAAGAGACTACAACACTATGAGATAGTCAGTGGAGTAACTGTATTTATTCTAAGGAAGTGTGGTATGAGACTGTCTCTGGCTGCGTTACGTGCTAACTATCTCTTTTCATTTTCTAGTAAAACCTGTCGTTGACAACACTGCCAGTGGGCCTACAACAGCCTCACGTGTGTTTCATCTGCTACAAAATGAGAGGCTCCAGCATTTGGTAACAAAGCAGCTATACACGAGGAATACTATATTAATGCAAATTAAAATTTTCCCATTCTTTATAGCTGTCTAATGTTTTCCGTGATCCTGTGCTTGTTCAGAGACTATTGAGGGGCTCTCCAATACAGAGCAGTCATCAACTGATCAATAGTAAGAACATGTAACAACGGTATTTTAGATATTTTTTCTCCCATACAGATATGTTGCATGATCCTGCTTTCTATGGTAGCATGAGTGATTCGAATTCACTTCTCAAGTAAAATTGATAGTAATAATTATTTTTTTGCACTTTATGCACTGTGTGTGTGTAGGTATTTGGAGAGCCATTCCGAGGAGGCCGGTCTGATGGAGTCGTTGCTGCTGACTTTTCGAGCTAGTATGGCAGCAGAGAGAGGCTGTTCACCAGAGGATATAGAGGAGGAGGAACTGGTTGACATGTTAGAGCAGGGTATTGAAGAGGAGGAGGAGGAAGAGGCAATGGATCAGGTTAGATAGAAACTACTCATAGCTGGTTAATGTGTCCTTGTTTGAATAGTTGAGTAATCCTGACTTGTATCAACATGGTCAGCAACAAGGCTCAGCTGATCCTCCACCGTCGTATGAGTCTGTAGCCTCTAGTTCTGCTTCACAAGGTAACTCATAGTCGGTCTGTGTGCTCATAGTGTAGTTCATGCTTATTCTAGCTCCACCAACAACCATTACACAAAGCATGCTGGCGTCTGCATTGTCAGCAACTCTTTCATCTAGCCAGTCTTCCTCCATGAACAGCCTGTATGGAGGAGCAGGTGCTAGTCCTCAGGGTGGTCCAACCAGTCTACCAACCAGATCAAGCACTGACGACAGTGGCTCTAATAGTCTTCATGTACCTCCTCCAGCTAGTCTCTCACGTCTGCGTTCATGGCCTGCTAGTAGTCCCAGCAGCCTACCTGAGCACTCATCAAGTGGTCCCCAAAGCCACTCTTCATCTCACTCCGCCAGCTCTTCAGGAGGAGGAGGCATCTCTCAGGGTATGCTACAGCAAGCTCTACAATCAATACAGGTAACAAGAGAAGACGCCGTTTCAGATAATGCACATGTATTCTTGTTCCCGACTCAGCCATCATCTCTGACTGTTAGCCAGCAAGCTCCTCCTCCTCTTCCTCCACCTCGCCAGCCTCAATCAGCTACTGCTCACCGGTTTCAAAGCCAGGTATACTACTACTATTTTCGATAGCTATACTGCTATACCTACTTTAGCCAAAATGGTGTTATTTTTGTTTGATTTTAGTAGAGCAGTTTGGTTAAAAATACAAATGCCTTTGCTCCAGTATCTCCGTAATAGTTATTTAGTTTGTGATCATTGTATAGGTACAACAGCTGCGTCAGATGGGAATCTCAAATGAGGCGGCATGTTTGCATGCTCTAGAAGCAACAGATGGAGATGTGGAATCTGCTATAGGACTGTTGCTCTGACATCCACTAACTCTCATGCTATTATGTTGCTATTCGAAAACATATTACAACAAAGCACTAAGCATTGGTGTATTCATTACTATTCAATGCACACTGAAGCCTACTCTATTATCAACTGATTACTTATTTATGGTTATAGTGTATAAAACACTATGCATTAATGAAATCAAGATTGGTTATAGTTAGGAATTATTGCAGGAACTGAAAACTAATAATAATTAGTTCAGTATCTCTCAAGTTCAAATCCTTGTTCATTGTTGATGTGATGATCTGATGCAGCAGTTTGAGAGCACCTCCACGCCAGCATACTTGAAAACTATGAGTATGTACATGTGTGTAAAAGTACAATGCCGCATTCATACATATCGTGTGTGACTCACATAGCAAATTATGATGATTATAATGGCGACCAGTTCACCAACAGCAAAAGATGACAAAACATCAAGTGCACTGATAGATACAAGAAGTAGTGCCAATACAGATGCTCCAGCCGATAACAGAAACACAAGATCTGCAAAGAGTTTCTATTCAAGTTAAAAATAGTAACATTTTGAACAATTATTTGCACAAGGCCCGGACTAGAAGGATACAACAACATCAATCCAGCGACGTTTGGTCATGTGTATCTGCAATAATCCAAAAATAGATCCCAGTTTGTAGCTGACGACAACGAGATACTGGGGCGCAAATATCGCTGCGCCTCCTCCTTGCAAGATGCCAGATAAGCTGTATAACTTGAATTTAATTACAGCCGCTTACATGATCATGCTGTATTCTATTGCTGAGCCTACCGTACGACTACTACTTTGGCAATGACGGCTAACGGTATTGTTAGATAGATGAGTATGGCGAGAAAAGCCAGCACAAATACATTCCCGAAAATAAGAATAGCAGAAGCTGTAATTTTCGCTGCTTTTCTAGAACACATGGTCTTACAACAGTAGTGAAACCTTTGTCGCAAATAAACTATGTGATCCTGACGTGAGTACATGTATGTTCTATATTTGCATGTACGCCATTTCCATGTACGCCATTTCCAGTAACTTCAATAGTACCGCCAAACATTACTACCACGCCACCAGAAATGGTATCACGAAAATGAAACTTCACTTTCAGTAGCGATGTTTTCAAGTTTCAGCTATACATGTATGTCTGAGTCGACACTGCATTTAATGAAATGGTTATAATTGCGAAATCAATTCATGCCCACTCCACACTGTTATGTTACATTGTGCAAATCCAGAAGATGCATGCAGTTGAAAAAGTCGAAAAGACTCTGACTTCCAACAGAATTATTGATATTAGTGATCAATATCCATGTACATTACACAAGCATCGAGCACTCACATTCGTTCAAACAACTCAGTGCTGTATACTAGGAATTTTCTGCACTGATAGTCAAAATGCATGCATGCATGGATCATATTTATGGTTGCTATGACACATGTGATGCAATCTGCTGATCAAACAAACATTGTATGCACACTGAAGCCTCCACTGAAAATTCTAGGTACTTATACAGTTTGTAAATATTATTGTAATCAAATTTAAGTCTGTTACTTGAATTTAGGTGGACCATTACTCAATCACAAGTTTGCACTATATCTTTGAAGTTTCTTGTAGTTCAAATCCTTCCTTGTTGCTAGTGTCCATCTGATGATCTGATGTATCAGTAGCTGGTTCTTCTTGAGAACATTTCCACACCAGTAGGCTAGAAAACTGTATAATGTTTGTATAAGGAAATAGAAGACATTGATGAGCATTGCTGGCTTACATAGCAACTAATGGCGATAAAAAGGATGATCAGATCAGCCGCTGGGATGAGAGAACTAATCGAGACAATGGAACCGGTTATGACAATAGCAAAGACTAGTATCAGCATCGTTGCTCCAGCTGACAGCAGAAACACTAGATCTGCAAAAAGTTTCTATTTTGCAATGTTAAAGACAACAGCATTCATTAGTACATGTATGACGTCATATACTCTAGTACCAGACACTACAAGGAAGGATACAACAACATCAATCCAGCGACGTTTGGTCATGTGTATCTGCAATAATCCAAAAATAGATCCGATCTTGTAGCTGACGATCATGAGATACTGGGGTACGAGTAGCACTGCACCTCCTCCCAACAAGACGGCGAGAAATGACCTGCCGAAGTTGATCACGTCATACGTATAAAAGTTTAAATTGCGTTTTTTTACCTGTGGATAGGTGATAACAGCGTTGTGTAAAAGATGAGGAAGGCGAGAAATCCCCATAAGAATACATTCCCGACAACAAGGAGAATAGATGATGCGATTTTTGCCGCTTTTCTCGAACACATCGTCTTTGTCGTTTGCTCAACTTTACAGATGAATGATCTGATCGATGTTTTCATAACATTGTAATACAAAGTAGTGTCGTCTGTATTGGTATAGCCTGAATATGGGTTTTGGTAGACATGCTTCATTTGTTATTTATACCTGGTGTATATGCAGCTAACAGCAGTGTGTATGTGTCTATCAGTATTGGTACTATTATCATTGTGTTAGTAGTGTTGTGTGCTAGTAATGCTCTCAGGACTTGCTAGGAGACTATGTTAGTGAGTGAGTCAGTTTACTTGGCTGAGTTTTTATGCTTCGGTGGGCGGAGTCACCAGACGCATACAGTAGTCTGTATGTTTTTACCAGTAGTCGTTTTATTACTCAAAAGAAAATAAAAAGATTTCTATCGAAATCAAATGGATGTAGGGTTGTGAAATCTACTACTGGTCTACAATGTAATCTAACAAGGAACAAGTATGGAATGGTAACACGATTGACTTGCTAACAGACCATAGATCCCTACATCAGTGGCTGCTGTGGTTGGCTATAGCTAGTTCAGCTAGTTGTTGTTGACAGCCACTGATGTAGGGATCTATGGTCTGTTAGCAAGTCAATCGTGTTACCATTCCATACTTGTTCCTTGTTAGATTACATTGTAGACCAGTAGTAGATTTCACAACCCTACATCCATTTGATTTCGATAGAAATCTTTTTATTTTCTTGTTTGTGTCCTTTTTTCTTTTTCAGTGAAGTGCAGTTCAATATCATGCACGTACTGAGCCGTCTTTGTCATGGTTTCCACCATTGGTTTAGTATTCCAGTTGCTGATGGCTTTTCTTTATTATTAACAATTTTAAACTTGTAGCTAAAAATGATTGTTGTGATGTAAGCATCAGTTCGCCTACGCATGCATGCAGTGCATACGAGCCCCGCCCACACTTGTTTGTAGACCTCTGTACGTCGGTTATAATTATCTGGCAAGCGCAGAATGGTGATCCTACACGAGCTTGTCGTTATTCGAAGACTCCAGACAAATATGTGTTCTCCGTGATTCATACGGCGGGGCGATACTGAAGCTAGTGCTTGGTCACGTGCGCTAGCCACTGCTTGGTCACGTGCGTATTGCGCAATCACAATAATGGCGCCTAACACTTAGCTGACAATGGATCACGATCGAGAACTCGCGGAATTTAGATCGTCGTTTCGCTAAAAACAATGTTCAAAAGGCACATGCCAGGAGAATTTCACGACTGTTCGTGGGTGTTTTGGTCTTGGCACTGCTCGCGTAAAGGCGCTAGGCAGGCGCGTGTCCAGAAATGAGGAGAGGGAGGTGCGCGCAAAATCTAATTAATATTCATGTATTCGTTAAATTACGTCATTTTCGTCACTATTACAATGGCGCCCAGGATTGGTTCATCGCTGAACTAATGGCAAAAAAACAGCCTGAACTACCTTAGAGTGGGATTGGCA
>CBDBDR010000008.1:0-30000 GCA_965203965.1 Thermodesulfobacteriota bacterium
GTCCAGGCGTGCAAGTGCATAATCTTTTTCTTTCTCACTCCAGCGCTCAAAGCGGATCATATATCCTCCAGCTCTTCCACAGAGGAAGCATTCCTTCTTTGCTGATGGCTCCATTGCTGTGATAACATCAATTATACGCATCAATTTTGTATTACATTTGTGAAGTAATTTTAGAATTGTTAAAATCTCAGAACAGTAACTTTTAAAACATCACTTTGTAGCTACAAGTGTACTCTATCACCTAGTGCTTGTAGATAGTGTGTAGCTGCTTTAATACAGAAGTGTACCTAAGCTAAGTAGGTGCAATCAAAATACTGACCTTCTTTGTATTCCTAAGTGAACTGCGTCTTCCAGCTGTTTTTGCTTCACGTTATTTGCATGCGAAGTACTTACACCTTTGTTCTACATGCTTGTAAAGTTAGGTTGGTCTAGCATCAATCATGTAAGTGTGGCGAGCGTTTTAGTCGAGCGTCCTGTTTGCGCAAAAACGCCATTACTCGCGTGCGTGGGCGTACCCGTTGCAAATAAAATCCCAATGCCATAATACAATAATTGTACGGTTGCGATTCGACTGCTGTGAGTTAGTACTGTTCTCTATTGAAAATTGCATGTACAGTAATCCAAGAGTTATGAACTCTTGAGTAATCATAACAGAGTCAGCTGGAAGATGAATTTTGAGCAGTCTCGATTGGAAATTTTGCTTCATTTAATTCAAATTTCCTGATCATCTCTGAAGGAAGGTCAATGTGGCAACGTTCAGCAAGTCGCACCAGGTAGAGTAGTGTGTCACTGAGCTCCTGGCCTAGCTTGTCTCTCTCCTGCTCTGACCATCCTGCGGTTGGTCTATACTACAGCAGTTACCAGCTATCTGGCACTAACCCGGCAATCCAGGCTCTACTTCTCCCTTCCATTGGCTGCATGATATCAATTATATCATGCATGCATAATGACACGTCATCACTTACAAAATTTCTGAAAGTTTCCCGACTTCTCCGACCTCAATGATAGATTAGTAATCAGTGACGTCACGAGTACAGTATACTACTCACCATGCCGAGCAGGAGATTCCTAGGGACAGCATACTCACCCCAACCTCTTGCTGCTGCGAAAGATGCTTGCTTATCACGACTGAAAGGAAAATAAAGGTAGATGATTATAATTACCATGCATCTACTACATTTCCTCCAAGGACAACTGGTTGGAGAAACTGAAATCGACTTTTCTTTTTTTTGAGTTATCTTCCATCTTTGTTGATTTTGAGCAATGAACTCGACTCGCGCATGCAAGCACGTGGAGCAAATTTACGCTCACGTGTCGTCTGTCACAATGCGCCTCGTCTTGGCTTCAGCGGCGACTACAGCGAAAAGATCAGGAAAAGTTAAGGTGCGCTAAGGCACTCACTTTATTCGATAGTATCTCGCTTCATCTATTCAGATAAAGAGAAAAGGAGAGTATGTGTATGGTACAGGACCATGCCTTGCAGCTCTTCAAGCCGGTAGACGGAGAGTATACGGAGTTTACTACCAGGATGGATTTGAGTGTAAGCAGTCGGACAAACATGGGTGAGAGTGCGCTAAGGTCAGAAGAATTTTGATCATGCCCGATGTAGGAGAGTATGGGAGAAAATAAAGAAAAGATTAATAGGCCGTGATCAGTTGGTGAGAGTAGACAAGCAGTCACTGGACAGAGCTGTGGGCAATCGACCACACCAGGTGAGGTTGCACTGACTGTTGTGTGTAAAACTGAAATGCTTCAGTCTCTATCTCTAGGGTGTTATAGTGGATGCTGAACCACTTCGATCCAAGCTATTAGAAGAGTCGTCTCTTGACTGGTGAGTGGTATTTACAGCTCTGTATAGCTTTCACTGGTTATATACTGGTTGGTTGAGCAGCACAGTAGTTCAGGAGCCCAATGTGCCACCATTATGGCTAGCCTTGTATCAGGTCCAGGTGAGCACTACCCTCACCGCCTCTCTCTGCCCTCACTGGTTTACTGCAGGATCCTATGAATCTAGGTGCCATCTTGCGATGTGCCTTCTATTTTAGAGTTGATCGTGTTTTAACGTCTGCTAATAAAAGGTATGATTGTCTGCCTGTACCTTCACTATTCGCTCACTATTCACTCTCAGCTGTGCACTGTCTCCTGTGGTCAGTAAAGCAAGCGCTGGAGCACTAGAGATGACCACCATTCACTCTGTGTCTAATATGGCTCCGTTCCTCAAGGCAGCTGTTAGTTATGGTTGGGATGTGTTGGGTTCAGTAGGATCAGATGATATTAATAATAGACCAGTCGTCAGTTGTTATGACTATATTCCTAACAGACCAACCATACTGGTACTAGGTGAGTGTGACTGACTGATTTACGATGTATTGTGGTATTGTGATACTGCAGGTAATGAAGGTCACGGCCTCAGTCGTGAGGTTCTCTCAGCTTGCTCATCTCTGATCACTATACATCCTCTACGTACCTTGCCTCTTGGGTTTGACTCTCTCAATGTGTCTGTTGCAACTGGTGTCCTCCTTAGCTGTTTACAGAGAAACAAAACAGCTCAGTAATTATTGCTTACGAATCTGATATCATCGATGCTTTGTTGTTGATTTGATTGTATCTCAACGATCTGGTAGTAGCAGATTTTTGATGTATCGACACACGATGGAAGGACCCTTGCTCTCAGAGGCTCATGATGCTTTATTGTTGAATCTCGACTGCACGATCGGTAGTAGCAGATTTTTGATGTATCGACACGATGGAAAGATCCGGCTCGTGAACATTGATGTTTTATTGATTGAATATTGACTGCACGATCAGGTAACAACAGATCTTTGATGTATCGACGGACCTTGTTCAAAGGTGTTATTGTCACTTACTGTTGATGATGTGTGAGTTGGAACACCTATGGATAGGAGTGTCAGCACTGCAGCATCTTGCATCCATCCATAGATGCACTAGAAGCTATCGTTCATGCTAAGTGTGGTATGAGTGCTTCATCTCAAATGTCTTTTATGTAGATATTTCTTTGTTGTTCACTTTTAAAGCTACACTGATGGTTGATGTTTGCACACACAAGACACTGTCGATGTAAAGGCGATTTCTGCACACCTGCTTTCTAAGATGCTGATGCAGAACCCTTTATTATAAATTCTGATCCTAAGCAACCAGAGATAAAATAGTTGACTTGTGGATAAACCATACGCTGATAGTCAATGCAAAATAGTCACATATTAAAGCTTCTGAACCAAGGACAATCCGTGTGATGGAATTTGCTGACCTGCGACCAAGCTATACAAACTGTTTGATGGATTTTGAAACTTTATTAAAAATAATAATTAGTGTTTTAGTTTTGTAATTGAACACACTATAATAATAATAATTTTGCTACAATGTTTCAAGATCTGCTATAACAGTCAAAGCATCGGTATGGTTTCGAAAAAATGAGTAGCTATCGTCATTATCATCGTCGTCGCCTTCATCGACTGTTACAGGAAGAGGTGGTGAGGGAGATGACATAGAAGGAGACTTGCTGGGAGAGAAAAGGTTAGGTGAGAGTTTTGGAGAAGCATCAGGTGTGTGTTGATGGAGAGGAAGAGAAGAGGGAAGTGGATTGGCAACAGAGGAGTTAGTAATCACATTACGTCTTCTTGAAACTGGTGCAGAAGAACAAAACTCCAAACTGTACTGAGTATAACTGGTCTGGTCATCAAGCTGAGACTGACTTAGAGGAACGGACTTTGGGCTGGAAGAGCCATTGTTTGTTGAAGAGGCGGCTAGGAGAGAGTAGGGTGTGTGCTTCTGAGGCGAGGATGGGTGTGCTGCTTGTAGGGGGAGTTTGAAGTTGGCAGTCGAAGACAGCGGCGATTGAGGAGAGGTCGGAGAAGGATAGTCTTGTATTGGATAAATGCTATGGAGAAGAATGAAGAAGATTGAGACACAGGATTAGAGCACACCTGTATTTATCTCTCATTAGTCTGTCTAACAAGCCTTTTAGGTTTGGCAATGTTTTCTTGGCATTGCCTTTTGACGTGCCAAAGCCACAGTGTTGACGTACCTAAATAAGAAAAAATTAATGACACTGACAGACTGACAGTATTATGCGTTTTCGTATGAGTTTACCTGTAAAATATCTCGCCATAGTAAGTATAGCCCAAACTGATAGAGGGTTTTCTCAACACCTTTAAAATACAGTGGGAACCTAACAAAAGTGTAGTCGTATCTCAAACTTAGTTACAAACTTACTCCTTAATGTCCAGATTTTGTTCTTCGTGAAAATGATCATAGATCAAGGAACGAGATCCAACTGGTTTGATAGGAAATTGGAGAGGAATCAGAAGGAACTTGCCTAGCAAGTGGACAAGATGAGCAGCAAATCCCAGCGCCACCGCAGTCTGATCCGCTGGAGTGCCTAGAGAGAATGAAAGAAAAGAATGATGCATGAAAAGAAGAAACTGTTTACCTTCAAGAATGGGGTCTCCATTAGGCATTATCACATCACAGATAGTGAATGCATCATTCATCTGACAAAATATAATGATCTCGTCTCAGTGAAATGGTTATATATGGGTGCAATCACCTGTTTGATGCAGAATGTCTCTGCTAGCTCAGCAATCATTGTTCTCTGTCGTACATGAAGCTGGCGTTGAACACGTACCAACTGGTCCCTATAGGACAGAGGTCACTCAGGTCAGGTTCTAGCAATGATGGTACCTCTTGTGCTGTGCTTGTTGAACAGTCTTCTCCATTTTGAACATCTTCCCAGCCAACTCTTCACGATCAAGCCTGTAGAGAGCCTCTGAGATGACCATAACAATGTCATAACTTTAAAATAAGAGAATACTAACCTCTTTCGTCTAATTCTCTTTTGAATCCAGCTAGTTCCTCCCTCTCTGAACCAATAGTGTAACATAATACAAGTTTGCTTGCTGTCACTCACTTTCTGCCATCATTGCTTTCTTCTCTGCAAGCTGTACTCGCAGTAATTCCACTTTAGCCTTCAACAGTGACTCTTCAATTTCCTAAGAGTCAAACATTATAGAAACATGTAGCTAGGAATCATCTAGTACCTTTTTGATTATTGTGTCTTTTTTATTCTTTAGCATTGATAATTTTTGTTTGTCCATCTGAGTATAATTTCTTAACTGATCCAATCTCCGCTGATGAGCATTAAGACTGCAGGAACAACAAAGCAAGTCAGCATAATAAAGTAACGCAGGTAGTGATTACTTTCTCAGTTCATTTAATTCATAAGAATCAGCGACCTAATAATAAAACAAGTTCAATGACAACTCTGCCTTACCATCTATCACGCTTACCTCACTCTTCCTCACTTCAAGCAGACTCATTTCGGGAAGGAAGGGGGCAAGAGAGTGGTTAGTACAGCGTGGAGGAGGTGGATATCCGCCAGAACTAGCCGGGACATAGTAACACTCAAACATACCCACAACAACTGTGTTACTGGGATACTCTGCATGGTCCTTGCGCTGCATCTGAAAAAAAAAGAATATTGTCAAGTGTATTTGAGAAAGAGAGAGAGAGAGAGAAAGAAAGAGAGAGAGAGCGTTACTGAGGAAGAAGCTAGCATACCGTCAGTCCCAGGTACATAAACTGTGAAAGTTTGACCAACATCTCAAAACACAGCAATTCCTGCTCACTGGAGACTTCCCAAACCCGAACCACGAAACATGTGTAACAGATAAGGAATATCACTACTACATAGGCATTCACACCAGATGTGTATAATGTATACACAATGGACAACACTAGCATAACACATTGTAGCATTTTGTTATACAATGGGCTAAGTATAGATCATGTGAGCTTAGATTGAGATGTTTGGAAAACTGTATACATTTGTGTGCATGTGCTATACTTTCAGGATACTACTCAATACTGATGTTTCACTGACGTTGCTGTAATTCATATTCAAAGCCCCCCACAAGGGATTCTGTTTGTAAAAAGAAAAGATATTGTAATCAAGTTACACATGTACGAGCTCCACCTAGGCTTACATAGCTCCCTTGAATGGTGTCACTTTTGTAAAGAACTGTAGAGAATAAAATTATTTATAAAGCCTTTAGGCATGGATTTATATAATATGGGCGTACCCTTTTCTGATCCTCCTGGGTCGTGAATTGTGAAGAAAACGGACACAGAGTGTGGATCACGCGACACATGTACCAACGGGGCAAGGTTACGAACTGCTATACTCTTGATGTGCCTCAGACGACGCTGAATCAAGCGAGACAAGCTTATACATGTTCACAGAGGTCACGCCTCCAGCGTTTGTTTACCTGCTGAGTTCTGAGGCTGACGTGCCTCGGGGTTCGTAGCACCTTGGAGCTCATTCTGCACGTCTTGTTTCACCTGACAAAGTAAAGAAAAGAGGGCGATCAGGCATCGAATCGACGAGCTCTCGCCAAATTGCGCAGCTCATCAGATTTACTACTTTAATTTCGATTTTTCGTTTTTCCGATAAAAATGTATTACGGTAACTGAAGTCACAATCACAATAATTTTTGATCCACAGTCAAATTTTTTGTTGCAAATAATTATACTCTTATTGTTGTTTAGCCTCACACAGTCTAGCAGTAACATCAACCAGCACCTTCAGTCCCCACTTGAACCCTTCCACTGGTATACGCTCATTGACACCATGAAACAACTTGGAGAACTTGATGTCAGGAGGGAGTCGGAGAGGAGTGAAGCCCAGGCAGACTGGTGTCTTGGTTGGGTGCCTAAAGTAGTAAGCCAGATCTGTTCCACCTGGAATACTGCACGTAAAGGTCGGTGCACCATCAGCATGTTCCGCGATGACAGATCCCATGACATCTAGCGTCTCCTTCATGACTTCATTGTCAAGATCTTGTATGTACGGAGGACGGCCCTTTGCTTCAGCCTCTAGCACAAGATCAGGTGGAAGTTGCTGTCCTTCTGAGTCTACTGTTGGAAGGAAACGTTCCAGTCCCACTACAGATTTAATATCACTGATGATGTCATCACGAGTGCTTCCAGGGAGAATGCGGCAGTCCAGTATTACCCAAGCAACGGATGGTATCTGATTGGGCTGGTCCCCTCCTCCAATGATCACAGGATTGGCAGTATTGTGCAGTATTGGTAGCAAGCCATTGATTTGGTCAGGAGTAAGCAAATAATCAGCAACCCATTCTGAGAGAAAGGGAGAAAGGAGGCGACGAATTCCAAATGCTTTAAAAGGTGGCAACTGGCTAGCCAAAGCTTCAATCTGTGCTCGGCTAGTTGGAGTCACACGCAGAGGAAGGCGAGTGGTTGCAATCTTGTGGCAGGCTTCTCCAATACGACCAATTGGATTGTCCTTGTGATAAAGTGAGCCATGACCTCCTGGACCGCGTGCAATAAGCTTCACCTTTACTGAGCTTTTCTCTCCAACCATGATTGGAAACATCTCCTTCTGGTCTACAAAGAAAGACATTCCTCCAACCTCAGTGATGACTATGTCAGATTCCACAAGTTCAGGACGATTCTCAATCATGTACTGTGCTCCATAGTATGCATCACCACGTTCTTCATCAGCAAGACCAGCAAAGATGAGGTCACGAGCGAGGACTAAGTTTCGTCGCTTGAAGAAGCATAAGAGTGAAGCTGAGAAAGCAGCCATGTTTTTCATATCAATGGCACCACGACCATAAAGGCAACCATCTTCAGGGTCGATATGCCCTCCAAACGGATCATGCTTCCATCCCTCTTCCTCCCAATTCTCTCTCGGAGCGTGCACAGTGTCCAAGTGGGCGCTTAAGCAAAGCGGACCTTTCCCAGAACTCCCGTCACCTTTAATTCTTGCTATAATGTTTCCTCTGCCTTGCTTCGGTTCCACAACATCGTACGGTATGCCGCAAGCATCGAACTTCTCTCTGAGCAGATTTACAGCCAGCATCTCTGTCCCTTCTTCTCCAAAGTTCTGAGTGTCCAACCGTATGAGCTGCTGGAGCAAACTAACCGTTTCTTCCTCGAATTCACGCCATTCTGCCGACTGAAAGCCATCAAACAGCTCGGCAACCAAAGCGCTCACGTTGGATTCAGACGCCATTTTGTGTTAGAAGAATAAAAGGTGTGGCTGATTATCTGCAAAATTTATATATTCAAGTCAGTTCATCTATTGACAATTCTTGAGACCACTTATACAAATCATCAACTGCATCTTGTTCTTCTAGATCAATATCATCTTTTTCATTCTCAGTTGCAGCCAACTGCACATGGACACAATTTGCATTAGTGTATTGCAGTGAGTCCTTGTTTCTCACCTCTTCTCTGTTGGAGCTGGAGCTGTAAGCTCTCCTCATCTTCTGAACTCTCTGTTGTGCTAGCCGTGATTGTCTTCCTCTTGAGTGAGGCTTGTCTGATGGAGATGTAACTGTGATCAGCGGTTTACGCGGAGAAGGAGTTCGCAAGTTAGAGCTAGGGCTAACAGAAGAGTATAAATCATATTGATAGTGTAGCAAGCTACCTGATTGATGAAACAGCTGTGATGCGTTCTATCTGCTCATTCTGTGTTGGCGGTCTGCTGAGAGATGCTATCCAATCCAATGACCTCCCTCTCATCTCGGGATGATGCGCTCGTGTTAGAAAATCAACTATGTTGTACATCTGACTGTGTCGAGGTAGAGCTGAGATGAGAACAATAGAGAAAATATTTTTATTATGTGATAATGACATTTTGATATTATTTTTACTCACAGTCCAATGTCATTCTCCTCCATTGGTTATCTCTTCCTCCCATATAAGCTGGGCTTTCATCCAAACATGCAGTGTACTGCAAATGCAGCCATTAAAAGTTCAATACTTGTTTCGATTCTTCTAGTTAGCTCACTTTCATGTAATCTTTAACAGTAGTGACATCCACTGGATCTGTGACCTTCATCTGCTGGTGCTGACAAGTATCTAGTAGGAGCTGGTCATAGAACTTACGATTACCCATCATGCGACAAGCATCGCTTGCTGCCTACAAGACCAGAATAGAGATTAGATAACTTATACAGTAGTGCTGTTGTTTTTACCTCTGAGGCTGGTCTAATCAAACTCCTTCCACTGATATAGTGGCTGTGGGTTGACAGGTATATTTTGAACACAACCACTGGTGGAAACTGGAGCCCGGATAATCTAAGAAAACAGTTAGCACTGCATGCAATGTTTCTCACTCACCTAAACTTGACCTTAGGCTGCAGAACAGGATCAGTGAGCAATGATGCTTCCCTTGGACTGAGTTTGCGGAGCACTTCACGTGTCAGAGAGTGTTCCTATAAACATTGCAACAGCAAATCACTGAATTACAGATGGTCTCAGTTTGCATACTTACTGCTGCACAAATAGCATGCTTCAATGTAGAAAATATTTTGCGATTCCTCGCTCCTATCCACCATCTCTCCAACACTGCCACTGCGTTTCTCCTACCATGCAACAAGTCATGAGACTATCCCACTATCTCTATTTGCTCTCACCTCTTGTCGCCGCTACTTTGTGATTCCACAAGAGGTGATATAGACACTGATCTTGCGCTACTTACTTCGGGCACCCGGATTACCCCTTGTAGAAACCCGACATTGGCCGGAGCCGCCATGTCGATCGATTGTTGACCTGTTGCTCGTGGATACTAATAATGTAGTAGTAAAAAGGTTAAAATACATGCCACGCCTTCCTTGAGCAAGATGTCTGCAGTAGGAAGGTTGCTGGCGCTCAGCTATCTGCGGAACCTCACTAAGAGTAGAGCTACAAGACGGTCAGAAGAAAATATTCATACGTGTAGATTTATGTGGCTCGTTTCTACTATGCAGGTTTCAATTATCACTCTCTCGATCACAATCAAATGGTACACAATGCATGCATGACAATGAAAGTGCATACAGTCAGAGTCATATTGTATATTACTAAACTATAGGCTCGTCTGTTGATCTGTTTGACAAGATACTGGTTGCTAATCGCGGTGAGATAGCATGCCGTGTAATGGGGACTGCTCGTGAACTCGGTATTCGCACTGTGGCTGTGTACAGTGAGGCTGACAAACACGCCATGCATGTTGCTATGGTAAACATGCATATACCTAACACACACTATGAGGACTTGTATGTCTGTCTAGGCTGATGAGGCGTATTGTATCGGTCCTGCTCCATCAAGCGAGAGCTACCTAAGAATGGACAAGATCATCAATGTAGCCAAGAGAACTGGGGCACAGGTTAGGATGAATTGCTTGAGATGAGATAATGACATCATGGTCTTCATTTCTGTCCAGGCTATTCATCCTGGTTATGGGTTTCTGTCAGAGAACAAAAAATTTGCAGAATTATGTCAAAAAGAAGGCGTTGAATTTATTGGTCCTCCTCCTTCTGCGATTGAAAAAATGGGCATCAAAAGGTCGGCATGCACGCTACTGACTTTACTTTTGTATACATAAATCTATAGGGTCTCCAAGGAGATTATGAGTGCCTCTGGTGTACCTGTTGTGCCTGGTTACTTTGGCAAGGATCAGAGTGACTCTCTACTCAAGAAGGAGGCAGACAAGATAGGGTGAGCGTTGAGCAATGAATTACTATTACGACGCTGTTTTTGCTACAGGTATCCTATCTTAATCAAAGCTGACCTGGGAGGAGGTGGAAAGGTTCGTCACTTTCTCCTCTATTTGACATAGCTCTTTCTCCTGCTTAGGGTATGAGGATAGTCCAAGGCTCTGAGGACTTTCAGTCAGCACTGGATGCTTGTCGTAGTGAAGCTATGAAGTCGTTCAGTGATGATAAAGTGCTTCTTGAGAAATTTGTCGACACACCAAGGTGCAGTTAATTCTTTGCTTCTCTCGTCTCATTTTGTATTCAACTAGACATGTGGAGGTTCAAGTGTTTGCAGATAAGCACGGCAACACAGTGCATCTGTTTGAGAGAGACTGTAGTGTACAGCGACGCCATCAGAAGATAATTGAGGAGGCTCCTGCAGTGAGCATGTACTGTGCATACTGTGTAATATAATAATACTGTCCACCATAGCCTGATCTGAGCCAGACAACCAGAGAAGAGATGTGGACAGCAGCCGTGAGAGCGGCTAAAGCTGTAGGCTATGTTGGGGCAGGTATGGATCTGGTAGAAGAGTGTGTATAATGTATTGCATTGTCTCACAGGTACGGTTGAGTTTATATTGGACAGTAACCATCAGTTCTACTTCATGGAGATGAACACTAGACTGCAGGTTGAGCATCCTGTGACTGAAATGGTGACTGGAAAAGATTTAGTCGAATGGCAAATAAGAGTTAGTGAAAGCTACTTTGCTTGAAATTTGATAATGTCTATTTTTGCTCAGGTAGCAGCAGGTGAGCAGCTGCCAGTGACTCAGGATCAGATAGTGTGTGGTGGACATGCATTCGAAGCAAGGGTGTATGCTGAAAACCCTGATGAGTACGTATTGCTTCTCTCTCTCAGTCTCTCTCTCTCTCTCTCTCTCTCTCTCTCTCTCTCTCTCTCTCTCTCTCTCTCTCTCTCTCTCTCTCTCTCGGTTGTATACGTTTACTTATTTTCTTTCAGATCATTCATGCCCAGTCCTGGTGTATTGCATCATCTTCAGACTCCACCCACCTCTGAACTAGTTCGTGTAGACACTGGTGTGCAACAAGGTACATTATTACCATCAATGAACATACCAATCACCTACATAACAATCTTACATCTTTCTCAGGGGATGAGGTGACATCGTTTTATGACCCAATGATTGCTAAACTTGTCGTATTTGGTGAAAACAGGAGAACTGCACTCAAGCGGCTGAAAAACTCATTAGCTCACTATGAGGTATGTTATCTCACTATGAGGCATGTTGTCTCATTAGTCACTTTTGAAAATCGTATCTTCACAGGTTGCTGGTGTCACGACCAATATTCCATTTCTCATGAGACTGGCTGGTCACAGTAAATTTCAAGATGGCGATGTACACACAGGTTTCATTGAAGTGAGAAGTTAAACTGACTTCAATCGTCAAAATGAATTCTCCGTCTTATAATCATAGCAACATTATTCTGACCTTTTCCCTGCTCCTGAGCCACTGACCTCTGCACAGAAGAAGACAGCAGCTCTTGCTCTGTTGGCACTGGAGCAACTACAAAATGAACAGTCATTGAGCTATGAATTTGGTTACTATCTAATACACTAAATGCTATATACTATGCCTATTGGATTATTTACTAACTCGATAATTTTCTGAAGCAAAGCATAGGTCACTGCTTTTTATATGTTCATGTATTCTGCAGATCCTAATTCAGTGTTTGCAGGCTTGGACGGCAGTAGAGTGAATATAAATCATCGACGCAATGTAACTTTTCAACACAATGACCAAGGTACGCACACGTTCAGTCGTTCACTCACATGTACACACACACACGTTCACTCACACATTCACCACACACACACTCACACGTTCACTCACACATTCACCACACACACGTTCACTCACACATTCACCACACACACGTTCACTCACACATTCACCACACACACACTCACACGTTCACCACACACACACTCACACACACACACGTACACATTCACTCACACATTCACCACATTGATAATTTTGTAGACTTCACTGTTGAAGTTACATACACTGGAAATGGACAATATTTAATGAAAGCTGACAATGAGGTATTGTGAATACATTTAGCAGTATTTTGCATTATCGTGTGTCTTTTAGGATTCTTCAGAGCCAGCCAATCTAGGCTTGACTGAAGAGGAAGAGGAGGAAGATGATGAAAGATTGCAGCTGTACGGGTTTGTGGGTGACCAGAGAGTGTCTGCTAGTGTAGCTATCATTGATCACACTCTTCATATATTCTCAACTGTGAGATCAATAATTGAATCGCTTTTCTTTATATTGACACCTCTCTGCGTAGGATGGTAAAAGATTTTCAGTAGATATACCTCAACCGTCATTCTACTCTAGAAACTCACAAGAGAATATGGGAGGAGCTCGATCACCAGCGTACTCCACTAGAGTCAACAAGGTCTCTCCATACATTCTTCGCTGTTACAATTATACTCTCTCTGTATGTGCTGTAGGTATTAGTGTCTTCAGGGGACTCAGTAAAGCGTGGTCAAACACTGATGACTGTAGAAGGAATGAAAATGGAGGTACACCTTCGCGTTTTCAAATTATTTCAAATGTCGTATCTATCTTGTGTAGACTAATGTCCTTGCTCCACGAGATGGGGTTGTGAAGGAGGTGTTGTTCAGTGTGGGAGATGTTATTCCTGGTAACTCAAAATTGATTGAACTTGAAGACCAACCAACAGATTAATAACAATATACATTGAGTCATTTGAGTGTGCATTATTATTATTATTATGATGACCATTGAGATCAGCTTTAGAGAAAAGGCAGGAGAGTCGAGTCAGTTTTGTAATATAAATGATCAGTTATAATGACACTAAATCATTATAGTACAGTGGTTTTATTACTTCTTGCAAGGGTAAACCATAGAGCGTAAAGCGTGGAGCATTAATGCGTTAAAATGCTATTAAGTGTTTGATCATGTTCCATTGTGTCTCCATATACCAGTGACTTGACACAGTAGTGACTGCAAGGTGACGCTTTACACTCAAATTTCCTTGCAAGAAATAATAAAACCTCAATTTTATAACTGGCATTGGAAATAATTTACACTATAAGAACTATCAGAAAAATAATGGCTTGTCGATTTTCAAAAGTTGGTTTGGACATGATATCCTTATGACACACCCCAAAATCATCGTTGTTTTCAAGTAGCTAATATAAGATTCTTTCCACTGTCATGGTGTATTACAAACATGAGTAGTGGCAGTGGAAATTAATGTTAACATCAGGACTTGAGAAAACCGTGTCTACTCACTCATCAGTGTTGCTGACAACAGCATTAAATCAACAATGAACCAGTTGCTATAGACACCAATATCCACTGTCACAAACAATACCACCACGATACTGAGAAGCTGCTAAGATAAGCAGTAAAAACCCATCCAAGTAGGGCATTGAACAGACTAATAGACTACCATTGAGTGTGCATTTAAAGAAGGTGATCCCTTATAAATGCAGTTATGTAGCATGCTACATATTCGTCATTATAATTTTTATTACTGGTATATGAAATAATTTACACTATAATAAGTAATAAATTAGTCTTTAGTATCCTTGAATACTGCCTTTTTGTTTCACTCTCTTCCTGAAAGATAGTCTTCTCCAGCATGAACCGTTTTCACTGCCATTGCTAGAGTCTAGTTTTACTCTCCTCAGTTTAGGTCTAACAAGAACTGAGAAAAGCACTCCTACTATATAGCATGGTTCAATCTACTCACCCATTAGTATTGCTGCTAACAGCATTGACCCAACAATGAACCAGTTACTATAGACACCAATATCCAGTGTCACAAACAATACCACTACGTTGATAACCACGATACTGAGAATCTGCCAAGATAAGCAGTAAAACCCATGCAAGCATGCGGGGCATTGTGCAAACCTGAGAGAATCCATTGAGTAAAGATGCAGACATTGCTTCTGGTAGTGGGTAAGTCATCTCTACAGTGTATTCGTATGCTATTGCTTGAAATGTAGGCACAAGTGCTCTGCATGTGCAGATATAATTATTATGGTTAGAAACAACATCAACTGGTACTCACGATATCACTCCTGCCATAACACACACAAGCAAGAATGAAAGCTTGAACTGCACAACAGCTGCAAATCCAGCCATAGCAATAGTCCCTCCAATAAGGAGTGTGTTCGCTGTACAACTGTAGAGATATACTATAAACAAATGTGTGGTAGAATTTATCCTCGTACTAGTAAGTTTTTGTCAGATCTAGCCATTTCCCAGCAATGATCATTCCTGACATGGCACAGACCTGAGACACTATGCCCAAGTAACCTATCTCCACTTGATAGTCCTCATATCCAGAACTATTCAATACTTCATCAACCACACTCACAAACCCTCCAGCAACAGCTATCACAATGCCTGTACATGGATTGTAAGAGAGATCACTTGCTAAGCCATATGCTTACCAAACACAACCACAAATATGATGAAATAAAAATTTTTCAACAAAAGAAGTAAAGACTTGAAGAATGGTAACTTCTTTTCGTTGTCTTCAATGTGCTTTGAGATACTAGGAGGAGTAGGAGGAGCATCTGGTACAACTGAAGTGACAGAATGTACTTGAAACTAATATCACAAAGAATAGTTAACTTACAGAATCCAAAAACAGCAATGATTGAAGCAAACACAGCTTGCCCTAACAGATAGTAGTACATCTTGGACCCAATGTCTCCCTGCCAGTCAAGGAAGGCTGGAGATGACCGAGGCACAGCTATAGTGGAGTTGCAGATGTAGTCAGTGTTTGGATTCTGGACATAAAATGGTCCAACTGCCAGTCCGACCATTATACCGAACTGGAGAATGAGAGGATTGTTGTACTGCAGTTATATGCATTTGGTACTACCTACATTTGGTGCAATTGCTCCTAACAGGGCAGATGCTGATGCCCTCTCTGATGGAGGGAACCAGACACAAGCGAGAAGAGAGGGAGCACTCCATTCAAACACATTTGTTAGAGAGCCAAACGTCTGCCCTGCCAGCAACAACCAAAACAATTCAGGGCCTGTGGTGATAAAGTATTTGTGTTGTGTCCATAGCAGCCATACATAACACTACATACCTGATCCTGCAAATCTCATCCAGCAACCAATAGCATTAATGCATCCCCCAACAATGGCTGTAGCTCGGAGTCCGTATCGTTCCAGAAAATGTGCAATGGGTAAAAAGAACAACATGTAGGTTAGCATGTAAGTCCAAGACAGTGCATTGATCCACCACAAGCTGACGCCATAGTAACAAGCAGTAATGTCACTGATAGGGCTCGTTGTGATCCACACAGTGTTGTTACAGCCTAGGTGAAGACAGAAAACAAGGAGCACGAACCAACGCACAGGATAGGTCTTAGTGACGATGTGACTTTTATCTACTTCGTCGACGACTACTTTCACATCGCCATCAGTGCTCATGTACGGTGGAGGAGACGACGATGGAATGTTATCAATCAAGGGAGTGTGTTCTGTTGCAGGCTGCTGATCATCCTCACGAATGACTGGAGAAGAACGCGACGGCTCATCCATACCCTGCTCCACTACTAACTATACCATAATACCGTTATTCATAACTGTTATCATGTGATAAGCATAGTAGAATTAGCATATAATAGGATTTATGAGTGTTTCAACTATGCCCCTGAATACTGGCTTTCCTAAATCCATTCCTTCTAGCTGACAGCACTCTCCAACACGAGAATTCTTTACTATCATCAGTAGAATCTAACTTCACTCTTCTGAGTTTTGGTCTGACAAAAACTGTAAATAATTATCATAACATGATTTTATCAAAGAATTTTTTCTCCTCACCCATTACTATAGCGCATACTAGCATTGTTCCAGCAATAAACCAGTTGCTGTAGACACCGATATCCAGTGTGACAAATAATACAACTATATTGATCATTCCAATACTGACCAGCTGCAAAGAACAAAGAGACTGAGCTATCAGAATACAAGACTCATAGACTAACCTGTGAGAATGCATTGAGAACAGATGCAGAGGTAGCTTCAGGTACTGGATATGTCATTTCCACGGTGTATTCATAACTTATTGCTTGAAATACTGGTACAGTAAGTCTATAGCCCACATGAACATAAACTGCAATCACTGTATCACAAGTTGGCACTTACGATTCCAGTCCTGCCATGACACACACAAGCCAGAATGAAAGCTTGAACTGAACAATGACCGCAAATCCAATTAGAGCGCCAAGTCCACCAACAGCCAGTGCATTTGCTGTGCAACTAAGCAAATCTTAACGCAGCTCTTGCATTTTGTTCAAAAACTTACTAGTATGTCTTAGTGAAATCTAGCCAACGTCCAACAACTATCATTCCAAACATGGCACTTACTTGAGCCACTATGCCTAGGTAACCAATCTCCACTTGATAACCCTCGTATCCAGAATTGTTGAGAACTTCATCAACTACACTCACAAATCCTCCTGACACCGCTATTGTAATACCTGCAAGGACAACATCAACAAATGTGTTACCATTTGTGGTTCTTAACTCACTAAACACAACCATGTACATTACAAAGTAGACATTTTTAAAAAGAAGCTTTAAAGAAGTGATGAACGGCATTTTCGTCTCGTTGTCTTCTATGTGTTTTGAAATACTCGGAGGAGTAGGAGGAGCATCTGATACAACTGCAATGAGAACCACCATAAGTGAACCGGTTCAAAAATTACACTGGCACTTACAAAATCCAAGAACAGCAATGATTGAAGCAAACACGGCTTGCCCCAACAGATAGTAGTACATCTTGGACCCAATGTCTCCCTGCCAGTCAAGGAAGGCTGGAGATGACCGAGGCACAGCTATAGTGGAGTTGCAGATATAGTCAGTGTTTGGATTCTGGACATAAAATGGTCCAATCACTAAACCAATCAGAACACCAAGTTGAGCTGATATTGCTCCAAGCAGAGCTGACGCTGTAGTTCTCTCGGATAGAGGAAACCAGACACTTGCAAGAAGAGAGGGAGCAGCCCATTCAAATACGTTTGTGATTGAAGCGACCATTTGTCCTGTTAGCAACAACCAAAACATGTCCGGACCTGCATGAACAAACAAAACATTATTAAATTTAAAAATTAAATTTGTACATGTATACCTATTCCTGCAAACCTGAGCCAGCATCCTGCAGCATTGGCGCATCCTCCTATTATAGCAGTAGCTCTCAATCCGCACACATCCACAAATCTTGCAACAGGTAAAAAGATCAGTACATACGTCAGCATGGCAGCCCAGGACATTGCATTGATCCACCACAAGCTGACGCCATAGTAGCAAGCAGTAATGTCACTGATAGGGCTCGTTGTGATCCAAACAGTGTTGTTACTCGTGAGGTGGAGAAAGAAAACAAGAAGAACAAACCAGCGCATAGGATAGGTTTTGATGACGATATCCTTCTTCGCTTCCTCGTCGATCTTCACCTCGCCATCTGTGCTAGTTGTGTATGGTGGAGGAGACGTCGATGAAACGCCAACAATCAGGTGAGTGTGCTCTGTTGCAGGCCGCTGGTCATCACGAGCAAGAACGGATCCATGGGAAGAAAATCTCGATGAAATGCCACTATCCTCTTCCATCGACCTTATTGGCTCTCTGCCCCTCCTGCTGTGTATACTAGCATTATTTGCACACCCATACAAATTTATTGTCTGTGGTTGTAGTATTCATGCTCATAAAAACAATCATGTGATGGATCTGATGGTACATATAAATATACGTTCATGTATTACAGATTCTTGAAAAAATCTATGTTCTTAATCTGCAACAATCACAACTGCCTCGATCTTTTCCATAACCACCGCTTCTTGACTTGATTAGGAGCGTCAAAGGATTCCACTTTTTGTCTTTTAAGCTCTGGTCTAATGAAAACTGAAATGAAAGAAATAAACACTCATGATAATAGCATTAAACGACACCATAAATAAATCTATGACGACACTCACAGATTTTGAAGCTGTAAAAATAATATAGTTACTTACCCATAACGATTGTGCTGAGTACCACAAGACAAGCCATTATCCAGCTACTATACACAGCTAGATGATCACTCATAGCCACTACCACATTCAGTAAGACTATGTTCAGCAACTGGTAAGAATGAGAATCATGACAAGAAGTATCGATTTGCAGGATTATTCACCTGAGAGGTAGCATTGGGCAAACCAGCTGAATCGCTCTCTGGTCGAGGATATGTAATCTCGACTGCATACTCATAGCCCACAGCTTGAAATGCCATCACAAATGCCCTGCACAACATCCTCCTGTTTTTAAACACAGTGACACATGAATTGACTTACGTTAGTAAACCATAGAATACACAAGCTAAATAGAAATTTAATTTAAATTGAACAGCAAGTGAGAAACCTATCAGTGAGATTGATGATCCGACTGTTATTACCACAGCAGTAAAGCTGAAATTATCACACACTATAGCAATGACTGGAATATCGTTAATTTCTCACTAGTATGTTTTGCTGTAAGCCAGCCACAAACTTCCAAGCAAAATAGAAATAATGGATAAAGCTGGAGCAATAATTCCTGCATATCCAACTGTCTGTTGATATTTACTGTAGCCAGAATTAACAAGTATTTCTTCAATCGATGTTGTAAGAGTGCCAGAAACAGCAACAAGAATTGCTGAAAAATAGTTGCATTATAAAAATTCGGGAGAAAGTGCAACTTACTGAAGACAATGGACAACAAGACAAAGGGAATATTCTTGTATAGCTCAAGCAAAGATCGAAATGCAGAAAGTTTCTTATATTCTTTTTTCTCCGCTTCAGAGATACTTGGAGGAATTGGTGGAGCAGAAGGTACACCTACACACAATAATAATATATATTTAAAGTGAGCAATTATAGAGGACTTACAAAACGTGATTGGCAAGAGGATCGAAGCTGCAATTGCCTGAGCTAGTAGATATATCAGCAACTGTTGATGGATTCCTTCTTGCCAATCAAGAAATGCAGGAGATGATCGAGGAATAGGATGAGTGGTGTTGCAAATAGTGAAGGTGTTAGGATCGTGCACAACAAATGCAGCAACTGGCATGCCCAGTAACAATCCAATCTTGAGAGAAATGAAATAATTATCATTTAAGATATTAATGGGTAGCCTCTTAACATCATCACCCATAAGCCCAAGATGCCAAGAAGGGTGAAGCCAGCAAAATAACCATAGAGCTTACCAATCTCCTTCAAGTCAAGGAGCTGCCACTCAGCTGTACGGCAAAAACTACAGAGGCTTGGTGCTCACTCAGACAAGTGCTTCCAGGGCAGCGCTAGTATTGCACATGGGGACAGAGCAGGTTCAGTATTGCACATGGGGACAGAGCAGGCTCAGTATTGCACATGGGGACAGAGCAGGCTCAGTATTGCACATGGGGACAGAGCAGGCTCAGTATTGCACATGGGAACAGAGCAGGCTCAGTATTGCACATGGGAACAGAGCAGGCTCAGTATTGCACATGGGGACAGAGCAGGCTCAGTATTGCACATGGGGACAGAGCAGGCTCAGTATTGCACATGGGGACAGAGCAGGCTCAGTATTGCACATGGGGACAGAGCAGGCTCAGTATTGCACATGGGGACAGAGCAGGCTCAGTATTGCACATGGGGACAGAGCAGGCTCAGTATTGCACATGGGGACAGAGCAGGCTCAGTATTGCACATGGGGACAGAGCAGGCTCAGTATTGCACATGGGGACAGAGCAGGCTCAGTATTGCACATGGGGACAGAGCAGGCTCAGTATTGCACATGGGGACAGAGCAGGCTCAGTATTGCACATGGGGACAGAGCAGGCTCAGTATTGCACATGGGGACAGAGCAGGCTCAGTATTGCACATGGGGACAGAGCAGGCTCAGTATTGCACATGGGGACAGAGCAGGCTCAGTATTGCACATGGGGACAGAGCAGGCTCAGTATTGCACATGGGGACAGAGAAGGCTCAGTATTGCACATGGGAACAGAGCAGGCTCAGTATTGCACATGGGGACAGAGCAGGCTCAGTATTGCACATGGGGACAGAGCAGGCTCAGTATTGCACATGGGGACAGAGAAGGCTCAGTATTGCACATGGGGATCAGTATTGCACACGGGACATGGGGACAGTAATTTTATCTCAGCATGCTTAACACTCACTTGAGGAGCCATGGCTCCTGCAATAGCTGTTGAGATAGCTCTTTCTGAAGGAGAGAACCAGACACTAGAGAGGAAAGAAGGCCCAGTCCACAGCAACAGATTGCTGATTGATGCTACAGTCTGCCCAGCCATGAGCAGTGGAAACAGGCCTGGATCTGTTATTAGTGCAAACAGAGTCAACCATCAAGTTCATGCATGCAAGGCTTACCAGATCCAGCATATCTGAGCCAAGTCCCAATGACATTGAAGCAGCCACTGACAATCACTGCAACACGAATACCCATTACGTTAAGGAACCATGCAGCAGGAATAAACAGTAGCACGTAGACCAGCATGAATACCCAAGTGAGAGCATTCGTCCAGAACAGGTTTACATCGTAGTAGCAACCGAGGATGACGTCAATAGGACTCATACTCACCCACAGCACGTTACCCATAGCTAGCTGGAGAGAAAACACCAACAGCACAAACCAGCGAATGGGATAGGTTTTTGTCGACACAACAGAATCGTTGATCAACGAAGAAGAGCCCATGAGTGGATCATTCGCGTCTTTGAGATGGTCAGGCTTCTCCATCATGGTAGTTGCACGCATGAGCTGGCAGTACGACGGTTAGGAATGTAACTTACTGCAGCCACGCCCAGAATGTCAAATCAATCGATCATGCCGAGAATCATGCATTGTGCATTATGAGTGTCACCATTTCACACACACCGTAAACTGCAGCTATTAGAACCTTTCTGTACAGCAATCACAGTGCAGTATAATCATGCCATAACTCGAGAACGAAGCTTCGTATTCTTGAAACAATGGAAAAGTGAGATAAAATTAATAATATATAATTATTAGTTCTTGTGGCCCCGCCCACCGAAGCATTATTATTGTGCAGTGATTATTGTAGTGATTATTCGGTCACTGAGTCTGTGTCAATTTCAATTCTTCTCAGTTTTGGTCTGGTGAACACTACATACGTGCAATAGATAATGCAGTATTAAATGCAGCAGGTGTTGTCTTACCCATTATAAAACTTCCTATTACTATGAGTCCTGTGAGTAGCCAACTGCAGTACACAGCTAGGCTTGGAACTATCATTGGTAACACAGCATACAAGAGAATGATGCCAAATAACTGTGCATACATAGGATTGAAGATTTAAAAATACTTTTAAAAAATACTTGTGAGGCTGCATTGAGCAGAGCAGCAGAAATAGATTCCGGTTGAGGGTAAGTCATTTCCACGGCATACTCATAGGCAAACCCTTGAAAAGACATTCCTCCCATTCTGTAATGATCAGAAAATCAAACATGCACATTTTAATAAAGTTTGACTCACTGTGCAAAACTGTATAAAACAGCTACCAGGTAGAAATTCAATTTTAGTTGAATTGCAATAGTAAACCCAACAGCAAACATTATATAAATAGTTGATAAAAGTATACCGGTAAAACTGTAAAAATAATTTTGAATAACAGCTACTAAAATTTATACTTGAACTTACTAGTACTTTTTGCTGTAACTAAGCCAAATTCCTGTAACAAGAACACCAATAGCATTCGTGATGGCACTAATAATACCCAGATACCCCATAGAGTTTTGATATGACTCATAGCCAGTGGTAACAAGCAACTCTTGTACTATTGTATTGAAAACAGATGATACTGCAACAAACAGTACTGCAATAGAAGCAAACAGCCTCATCAATAGTTAAAAGATCACGCATGCATGCATGACTCACGGAAAGCAATAATGAGCATGACATAATATGGGTTCTTTAGAAGATCAAGAACAGAGCTGACAATTGAGGTCTTCTTCATTCTATCTTGCAGCTGCTTTGAGAGACTGGGAGGAACAGAAGGAATAGCTGGAACACCTATAATAAAAAACATGATTGAACGCTCGATTGTTATTAGTGGTAGTGCATTCTTACAACAGCTAAGCGGAATTAAGAGGAAGATCAGAATTGCTTGACCTAGTAGATAGTACAGCAATTGTTGGTGAATTTTAGCTTCCCAGTCAATAAAGGTAGGAGAAGAACGAGGAAGAGGATCACTGGTATTGCAGATGGTGAAAGTGTCAGGACTGTGGACTATGAAAGGCCCAAATGGCGTACCCAATAACATCCCAATCTGAAAAGTCATAAATTTACTAATGAATGCATTAAACTGTTGTTGTTTTTTTAACCTGGGGAGCAATAGCTCCACTAATAGCTGTTGCAATGGCTCTCTCTGAGGGAGGGAACCACACACTGGAAAGCAATGAGGGACCAGTCCACATTATCACACAGCCCACTGATGCAATAGTCTGCCCAACTAGCATTAACCAAAACAAGTTGGGACCTTTGGAACTTCTATAAATGCAAGTTGAGGAGAATGTTAAGCTTACCAGACCCCGAAAATCTCAACCAAGCCCCCGCCGAGTTCAAACATGCTGTTACAATCACTGCAGAGCGGATCCCGTAGTCCTCCAGGAACTTTGCTGCCGGAGCAAATAGCAAAATATAGGTGACGAAGAAGCACAGTGTTAGAGCATTGATCCAGCCCAATCCGACACCATAGTAGCAGGCTGCGACGGTACTGATTGGTAGAATGGTTGCCCAGATTACATTGCTTGCAGCAGTATTGAGAGTGAACACGACCAGCACAAACCAACGAATCGAGTACGATTTGGTAACAGGAGTAGTGGGTGATGTCTTCACTACCAATAGAGTGCGCTCAGTAGGATTTCGAAGATCGTTTTTAAGCTCATCCTTGTCGACTGCAGCTTCTTGATGGTCCGGATTGCGTTTCATTATCTGCTAACGCCGCCGGACTACCAGCTACACAGTACAGACATATATGACTGTCGCCGGAACGCAGCAGTTAGCCTAGCTAGCATTCAGTGCTATTATCACTGAATGTTTCCTCTTCAAGAGAAATATTGGCACGATAAACTATGTAACAACATGGTGTTGACACTGTGTATGTCAGAAGGCTGGTGAAACATCAGTTCTCAGCATCCCTTCTTGAATGTAGTCTAACGTCATATTTTCTTCAAAACACAATCATGTTTACATGTCAGTAATTAATAATGTTATTTTAATTTCTTTACACAGAAGAAAATTTGTGGAACCAGATAACAATAATAATAATAATAATAATAATAATAATAATACAGTTGCAGTTGTTGTTTTGTTGTCTGAACTTATGAGAATCTAGTAATGTATTAATGCAAAAATACTAAACAAAAGTAGTATAATAACATACTAATAGAATAAAGTTTGATGTACAACATACATACAGACAGACAGACAAAAGGAGATAATGGTATAGAAGTTTGTCATCTCATCAAGTATTTTTACAACGCTCTGAAAAATAGATAAAGAAGTAAGTCAACGGGCGTGGAATTGAGCTCACCTCCTTTGTAGTTGAGTTACAATACAATGCACCAACTGCCCACTAATGCCAGGATTAGATACTTCCACAAACTCAAACGCTCTTTTCAGTTCTTCGAGAGGTATGGACGATTGTCGATCGGAAAGTTGTCTTTCTGGACTGCCTTCAGGAATTTCACTCACCAGCTACAAAAGGAAGAGTGATCGAGACAGCAAGGGAATTTAACACGGGCTTACTCTTTCAAGCACTGGTAGAATGATGGTCTGTAAACATTCCTCTGCCTCAAACTACATGTACACAAATAAGTCAGTAAGTGTCAGGCGCGACTAGTTCATGGATAGATAATACCTGAGGTTGAACTGGCTCTGTTTCCATTTCCTGTGGAGGCTCATCAATTCCATTCACAGATACTCTCTCCTCTCTGTTTCCATGTGCTTCAGGAATTATTCCATTGACACGGCTAATATTTTCATCATCTTCTGAAACATCTATCGAAACATCAGAAAAACTAGAGAAAACTGTTTCCCGTCCGCTTGTAGTTGACGGCGGCCGCGGCGAACTCTCTGCATCCTCAGAGTGGTTCGAAAGTTCTTGCATGTTTTCCGAGTTAACGGGCGAGTTCCTTTCTCTCTGTAGTGGAGGTGAAGGAGTGAGTTGTGTAGCAGCAGCAGCAGCTGGCTGAGGAGGCGTGATTTGTTCCTGAAGTGAGCTCAGAGCCGGGGTAGTTGTGACCCGTACTGTGTCGAACCTCCATTCCGGCATATCGTCATCGTATTCATCATCAAATGTTCTTGACCTCCTGGAAGAATAAAATAGCAAGCCAGTGAGTGTAGTAGAAAAGGTGGTAGGATCGAACAAACCTTGATAAGTTGTCAGCATCTGAATCAAGGTCGCTGTGATCACCTGATGCTTTCCATCTCTTGAACCGGTCGATAAGATCAACTAGACTACTGGTTTTCTTAGCGTGCTTGATAAACTTGTGTTTGAGAAGTTCTTTAGAATTGGGACGCTAAAAAATAATGAATGAGCATTATAGTAGTGGACGTGAAGATCTAGAAATTCTCACGTTCTTTGGATCTTTGTTCAAACAAAGGGCGACAAATTCCTTGAAGCTCTTGGAGTAGCTACCCACAAGCTCTGGAGGACTAGACTTGGGAATAAGGAAGAGCACTCTCATAGGATGGAGATCAGCATGGGGCGGCTGGCCCTGGGCTAGCTCGATAGCTGTGATTCCAAGTGACCAGACGTCAGCCTATAAACAAAAAGAGCTTTGAAAACTGAAGTATCATCTTTTAAACTCACCTTTGTGTCGTATGCTGTTTGTGTGATCACCTCAGGAGCCATCCAAAATGGCGTCCCTACAAAGGTTTTTCTCTTGTTCAGTGACTCAGTCAACTGTCCGGCTACTCCGAAGTCAGCCAGCTTGACCTGTCCTTCCGTGGACAACAACACATTAGCAGCTTAGAAGAGAAAGAGAGGAAAATATCAGTTATACTATCCCATAGGCATCAATCTTGTACACACTTGTGTCTTAAAGAGTGCATGCATTGTTAGCTCAGTACTATCAGGTGCAGATGTACATCAGTGATAACACATACTGACGATGATGATGATGCTAATAATAATAATTCTGAACCTTTTACGTCACGATGAAGCTTTCCTTCTGAATGAAGGTAGTCTAGACCCTTTAGTATTTCTCTTAGAATAGTAGCAATGAACACTTCTTCAACAGGTCCGGGCTGCATCTGTGAACAAAACACGATTAAAACATAAATTGTTTGTTAAAAGTCTGACTTACCAAATCTAATGCTGATCCTCCGCCAAGGTACTCCATTATAATCCACAGCTTGGTGCCCTAAAAGCAACACAATACATTATTTGCGTAGTTTTACTCAAACCACACCCACCTTAAGATAAGAGCCATAGTAACGAGTGACGTGAGGACTGTCACACTGTGACAGGATTGTGATTTCTTGCTGTATGTCTTCAATCTCATCTTCCGCCTCTTCTAGATCAATTACTTTAATGGCTACTACTTGCTGTGTCTTGTTGTCGATTCTATAACAAAGACATTACAAATATCAAACTTTCCTTTGAATCAAACAAAAATGGAGCTAGCTCTACAACTCAACAAGTATAAGATAACATTACAAGCACGAATATTTAGTTTACTTGAGTCAACATCCGCTTGAAATTAGTGAAATGCTTGAAAATACCATAGTTGATGAGACGCATGGTATTTTAATAATGAAAATTAAATATAGATAACTTATAAGAACAACTTTCAAGATAATAGAGTACATTATTGTGCTTGCACGAGAAACCACAGACTACTACACAGGCAACAGATGTTGACAGGAAATGGATCAGATGAGCTAGGATTTACCTCCAGCTGGTAAACACCATTTACATGCATAGGGTAATAGCTGTGGTAAGGGTCATATCATGGCGGTGCACAAACAACCAAGACTGACTCAGAGCGACTAAAATTGAACCTACAAGCACTACCAAATTTGCTTGATTCAGAGTGCTGCTATCTTGCAGTTTTAGCAAACTGCATCAATCCACCACTAGTAGCTATAACTATAGCATACGTAGGCTTCAAGATTCAGTAACAGTTAGTATGATGATGACAGTGATTTTTGACACGTTTCTATCAAAGAAAGGAGAAGCCGCCAACAAGCAAAGAAGTAGATCACACAATGTATGAAAATAGGTGTGCTAACTAGAGCGGGCATTAATTAGACAATTTTATCGAGTGATTGTGTCAAACGTAAGATGTTACATTTCATCATTCAGAAGCACACATAAACATCTCACACATATACACATCTCACACACATACACATCTCACACAAAGTACACAGATTTTAAATTCCAATCATTTCATACCCTTTAAACACTTCTCCGAATGATCCTTTTCCAATTTTCTCTAGTCTCGTGTATAGAATTTCTGGATCAGCTCCCATCAAATTCTGTATTTGATGACAAACAACGTAAAATAAACAGTAAACAGTAAACAAAAGGAAATTTGACTTGTTATCAAACTATGGGCCTCAACATACCATCTGTGCACGCAACCACATTATTGAAGGAAGAAGGAAAGTATTTATACACATGCACTCCCCATGCACACCCACTGACAGTGTGTGTATGCATACATGAAATCTTCAAAGTACAAACACACAGTCTAAAACTCTTACTGGAATTCGCGCCATCTTCCTCCTCTACTGTATCCTCCGATCACTAGGCAGGTGTTGTTGACAGCGAGGTTGACAACGACAAGGAGGGAGCGGGTACAAGTGAAACGTTTCCGGTGGTCGTTACAGTAGGTGGCTGAGCCAAGTCTCTCAATTTGTAGTTATTAGGCAGTCCCACGATCACCTCTTGCGACTGTACCGGGTGAAGAGGCACCTATAACGCGGTGACAGTGACGCGAATTGATGCAACTTTCAAGCCAATCCAGTACACGCCCACAGCAACAACACTATAAACTGGGTGGAGTCCTTAAAGATCACGTGATCACAACTATTTGTTTCTAGCATCACGTGATACAATATCATTATCTATAGCCTTTTGCAGGTGGCACACTTCATTTCCTTTCGGTGGTTGAGCAAACAGGGAAAATTCGACCTCTTTCTTTGAACTCTCAGTCTGATCTGCATCTGATGTTAGCACGAGCACGTGATCATGTAAATCAATTGAAGAGGGTGTGGTTTCTTAGCCGCAATTAAAATCATTCTAACCAAATTTGGCCGAGAAACCAAGAACGGACAGAGCCGTGGTTAGCTCGTTTGAAGATATTCTGCTGCTTTCCTGCACGCCACGGCCTCTCACAGATTCTTGATCACGTGAGTGTTCTGTCTCTGAAGCGCCAACTCTGCTGACGATCAGCGCAAAAGGTTAGCTTCTCAATAGAATAATCGCCCCTTGCTTGCTTTGTGCTTGTTGGAAATGTGTCGAAACCAGTCTTAAAATCGTAACGAATTCAGTACCTCTATGTAGTGTAATGACAGTATATGTAATCATGACCTTGTGGCTAATGTTACTCTTGGCTATTCAGCAACATGATGCATGTGTATAAAATACATGCTACACTGATGACAAGGGGTCAAAAGTGTACACACAAAATAGGTTAACCCCAATTAATAATGTTGTTGGTTACAATAAGTTTGCAGATGCAATAAACACATTAATAGAATAATAATGCGATTGTATGTCAAAGGTTATATATAAGCTGTTGTGTTGCACCGTACACGCAGTTAAACAGGACCTTGCTACCTTATTTCTCAACTTGTCTTTCAACATAGTGCCTGCTCACGTTTCGTCTCTTCCTTCTAACAAAGTGTTAGCTATCTTAGTAACACCAAGGTATTGTTTTTCCCTTGTGTATTCATCTACCGTACACACTCTCTAGCTCAAAATGCAATCCATGTATTCCTTCACTAAACGCATTGTAATTTTGAGAGCTCAAACTTGGTAAAAATTCTGACAGTAAAAGCGCTACGAATCTTAAATAGGTCTGTAGTAAAGCAATGCTGCTGCTTCATTGTGCTAAGTTACCATAAGCATGCACGTGTAGTGGTAGTATAGTCATGACTATAAGTGTTATGTCAGACATGATGACTGTGTGATTGGGTTACAGTAAGCTGACTAGGTGTGGTTTCTAAAAATAGTAACAGTGTAGCTAAAAATAGTAAAGCATTACATACATCATTGGAGCTATTATAAGTACTCTCATTAGTTGTGCAAGTTTTAGGGTTTACGATATGCACACAAACATGCACAGATAACCAAAAATATCGCTACATTGGTAATTATGTCTTTTGGGTCATTGAGGGATAATGTTAGGGGATGGAGTGGGTGGATGTAGTCTGGTTATCTGTAGTCTGTACATTCACCTTTTTTGCTGGTGCACTAAGTTGTGCATGTACTCGATCTAACCATTTGTCTCAATTGAATGTATTCTAAACGAATTGTGTAGTTAGTACCTCCTAAGTTGTCGATCGTGAGCAGTGTATTGTTATGAGTCTTTCCTTTTCTTTCTCTCTCTCTCTGTGTGTTTGTCAACAGGAGACAGTTGTGAGGAGGTATGGCAAAGACAGAGCGTGACATCAAGTGTGTAGTTGTGGGCGACGGTTCTGTTGGAAAAACCTGTATGCTTATATCGTACACAACAAACTCCTTCCCTGGAGAATATGTCCCGACAATGTAAGTATCTGTATAGATAGTAGTGTATATGTTTGGATTTTTCCTCTTATAGTTATTTTAATAGGTTAAATAATACTAGCACGGTCTTCTACAGTGTACACTTTAGATTATAACGCTTTTGTAACTATAATAAGCAATGAAGCCTGCTAAGATCGTTGAATATTGACGTTATGTTGTAAACCACATCACAGTAGTTTAAATGATGGCACTATTTTGAATGAGATGAGGAAGCATTGCCAGTTGGTTGTGGATGTTGTTACCTGGTTCATTGTGTGTGTTGAGACATTGTGATAACATTGTAGTGAGTGTTAGTGATGAGTGGAGTGTATGTAGGCCCATTGTATGGTCCTGTATTGTGTGCAGCCCTTTGTATGTTGATAAAAGAGGTTAGGGAAAGGTAAGGTCTAGGGCTGTGTGTGTATGTAGACTGGGATGGAATGTATGTGCAGTAATACTAGAGCTAACATGATGCGCTGTATAATGTGTGCATGCTTATGTGTGCATGCTTGAATTGGATCCTACTATGGTTGAGAGCCCCCCACTTGCATACTGTGTATGGTCAGTTATCATTGGTACAGTCACACACCATGTTATACAGTGACTTGTACCATGTAAACATGTTGTTTCATCAACTCATCTCTCTCTCCTTCT
>CBDBDR010000009.1:0-48119 GCA_965203965.1 Thermodesulfobacteriota bacterium
GCAACGGGAAAGTTAAACTCAAAGTACAGCATTTTGTATAATCCTAAAGATTATATCCAAATGACAATTGGCGGCCAATTACATTTGATCAAACTTATGGAACTTCTCATGAAAGTTCCAAATACTAAAGTTTGTTCGGCTAATACGGATGGGATCGTAATTACGTATGATCATTCTCAAATTGAAAAGATTAAAAGTACTATGGGTGAATGGGAAAATCTTTTTAATTTTGAATTAGAATATGACGAATGGAAATGTTTGTATTCTCGCGATGTGAATAATTATTTTGCAATTACGATGGACGGGAAAATTAAAGTAAAAGGCATATTCGCAGACGAGGGAGTTCATTTGCGGTTAGAAAAAAATCCAAGGGGAAAAATCATTTACGATTCCATAATTGCGTTTGTGAGTGATGGAATTCCAATTGAAAGAACTATCCGAGAATGTAAAGATATAACAAAATTTGTATTTTGTCAACGAGTGACATCCGGCGCTATGTGGAAATCTCAATACTTGGGACAAGTCATTAGATTTATTTATACAACGGACGGAGATATTATTACGCGTGCCGGAACAAATCATAAAGTTAGTGAATCTGAAAATGCGTTCGCAGTTCAAAAACTCCCAAATTCTATTCCACAAAATTTATATTTTGAAAAGTATATTGAAAAATCGGAGGAAATTTATGAACAGATTGCGGGTAAACGATATCCGAGAGGAATTCGCGAAAGTATTTTTGGACGATAGAAGGTCTACATTTTTAGAACTTCTCAGTGTATCTTTTTTAGCTGACGAAGACATCATATTCGGAAACCAAAACGATTATTGTCAATTAGAATTACAATGGTACTTATCTAAAAGTATGAACATTAATGATATGTGCGGAAAAATTCCAGAAATATGGAAAAAAGTTGCAAATTCTACGGGGATGATCAATAGTAATTATGGAAATTTAATTTTTGGCAATGATCAATTAAACCAATTCCAAAAATGCATGTCTCAAATTATAACAAATAAAAATACAAAGCGGGGAGTTATGATATACTCTGGATCAGACGTGCATGACATTGCCACTGAAAATGGAAAAAATGATTTCATTTGTACGTATTCCGCACATTTAATAATTCGTAACAACGTATTAACTTATATTGTCAATATGCGAAGTAATGATGCAGTATACGGTTATAAGAATGATGTATTTTGGCATAAGTATATCCATAATTTAGGTCATATTGTATTAAAACAACAATATGACGGGTTGATAAAAGGTCCAATGTATTGGAATGTTGGAACTCTCCACGTTTATGAAAAGCATATTAAGCTTGTGAAAAATTTTATTGAGGAATCAAGAATATGAAAGTTGCGATCATATTTGGAAGAGGTATCGGTGCTTTTGGCGAACCGACAATGATCAAAAACTTTATACAATTTTTAACTAAAAATGAACACACTGTGATAAAAATTGATTTGAGAACATCAATTTCAAGACGCGAAAATCAAGATACATTATTAACCGCTGATTTTTTCGTTGATCCGTTGATGCCGATTGATGGCCAGATTGTTGACGCAATAAATGAATGTGATATTGCATATTTTAGTTCAATTCCAGAAAAGTCTCAAGGACCCGATGTAGCCAGATTTAGAAAGTTAATAATGTTAATCACAAAACCGATAAAAACAATTATGACACATGAAAATGCATTAAATATCATAAAAAAATCTGCAGAATTAAAAGAGATGTATTCGTTGTGCGATATCGGTTTTGCTCACAGCGCGGACGGATATATTGCAAATATTGTTGGCGGATCAACGCCGGTGTTTTGTCATCCAATGTTGATTGATATTAAAAAATTAAATCGTACAAATAAAAAGCCTAAAAACATATTGTTATATCTCGGCAGATTTAAGTCAAAAAATGATCCGGCGTTAATATCGCGAATGCGAAGATATTTACCAAATTGGGAATTGATGTATCTTGGTTGCAATTTTGGAATCGGCGCAATATCTGGGAGTTCGGATTGGAAAACTAATCGTTCGCCGTATTCTAAATTGCACAAACATATGATCGTTCGCGAGATATATTCGGCTAAAACGAAAAATTATAGTTCGCAATCTGCCAAACATGGAGGAATTCGCGCGTATGATTATTATGAATATGATTTTGGAATGCAAAAGCTTAAAGAATCTAAGGCATGCTGGACGGGTCCAAAATTTATAGAACCACATAATTTCGGCAATAGATTAGAATATACACAAATTGAATCATTCGCATTGTCATTACCAATTATCGCCAAATCGTTTGCAAATAATTTAAAATCTCCCGAAGATAAATTTTGGGGTGAATATGATGGACCATTAGTATTTGAATCCGAACTACAACTCGCAAAACAACTCATTAATATGTCTGACGATGAATGGACGTATAGAACAAACGAATGTCGTAAGCTCGTAAATAAATTTTATGACTTACAAGCTTGTGGAAAAAAACTTTTAGATATAATTTGTAATCATGGAAAAAAAGTGCGCCGATAAATATACATTTACCGACGCACAAAAAGAGGTATTTAATAAAATTATAACACGAATATAATGAATGTAAAATGAATAATAATTTTATTTCAAATTTAGCAAAAGAAAATTGGAAATTCGTATTGTGTTCTGCGAATACAAAAAAACCTATAAGCAAAAAACCGGGGTGCATCACGACAGATTTGTCTAAAGTGTTTCGGCATATAAACAACGGTGGAAATATTGCCGGACATTGTCCACCGGGAGTTTGTGTTTTTGATATTGACAAAAAGCATAATAAAGATGGCGAACAATACTTTAGAAAATATTTTTTTAATACATTTACAGTCAAAACTCCAAATGGGGGATACCATACGTATTGCAGAATTCCGCACATAGATGACTTAAAAAGCAAAGAACTTTCAGACGGTTTAGAATTTATTTACGGGGATAACCGACACGTTATGCTGCCAGGGTCAATAATTAACGGACGGCAATATTCTATAATAAATACCGAATATTGCACAATTTTACCGTCCGACATTCATAAAATTAACTTAATAAAAAATACTAAAAATAAATCATTATTGCAAATGATTGATGGTAAAAATATTGGTGGGAATAGAAATAATTGGCTATGGTCAAATTTAGTATGTGCATTTTTAAGAAATGCAAATCAAGAAGAGATAGATAATTATTTATTTGAAAGTAGAAAAGCAGGACTTGATATTGAAGAGATACAAAGAACGTTACTCTCGGCTAAACACGCGGCCGATGCTCCCCATAAAATTGCATTAAAATCTCCCGCATTTACGCATAAATTAAGGCAAGAACAATTTGTTTTATACAATAAAAGTTCATTTATTATTATCAAAAACATTAATAAGGATATGCGAGACGTATTTGTTTATAACGACAAATATGGCATTTGGAAAAATGACATTTATACTGTAATTGAAAAATTTTGTGAATTTGACATAATAGATCTTGAAAAAATAACATCGTCTTTAGCGAGTTATTCTGAAATTGACGAAAAAGTTATTTTTCAATTGTCTAGACAAACTACTAAATATACAGAAGAGTTATATCAAAAACAAACGCATGAAGATATGTTTGCAAAACAAATAAAAATTGGAATTCAAAATGTTAGTAACAATGACGGCGGAATAAGAATTGAAAAGTCTACGTCTGTATTTGATACCAACACTGAATATATTTTATGCAAAAACGGTGCAAAAAAATTATTTTCAAATGAATTTATTTCTATCAACGATGAAAGAATTAAGCAAATGTTATTTACAAAATATATTCCGTTAAATTATATTACTTCAAAGTTTGATCAATCATACATTCAGTTGATCAAAAAACTTTTTGATGGAAAAGAAGATTATATTTCAGTAATAATAAATTGTATTACACATTCAAAACCACGCGCGATCTATATCGCTTACGGGGAACCAAATATCGGAAAAACAGTTATCGCTAATGTATTATCTAAAGCATTTGAAGGTTATGTTCAAACATTAAATCTTGATTTTCTTAAAGAACAAAAATTTGAAACGTTCTCCTCACACCACGGAGACATAATTGAAGCGTTATCGCACAAAGTAACTATCGGGAATGACGTATTAAAAAATAGAACAATGAATAAAAATTTAATTCATCAATTAGTAGATGGTGATAACTTAAAAGTTAGACAAATTGGACAAAAAGTTCAATTTGTTCCGGTTAAAACGTCATTTATTTTGACAGAAAATGAAATACCAAAAACTAACTTATTAAAAGATCATTCCGAATCACGGAGGATATTAGCTTTTGAAGTATATCCCCCCGATAGCAGTAAAGAATTATCAAAATCAGAGATTAAATTTATTATGGAAAATGATGATCCCGCGTTTAATCAATGTGTATTATTCACAGCTTTAGAAATTGCAAAAAAAGATATTTTTAACAACCATTTTTTTGAACAATCGCATAAACTATTATTTGAGAGTAGCATATCCGACAATTATGCGGATATTGAAGTTCTTAAATCATTACAAATTGTTAAATCGCCATGTGGAAAATTAGAATTTAATACTATGAGAAAATACTTAAACCAAAACTATGAATTTGAACAAAATACTATTTCTAAAAAAACAATGATTGGACAATTGAATTCAATAATTGAACAATTCTTAAAAAATAAATTTGGTTCATCGCTACAAATAAAAAGACAAAAAGTATTGATAGACGATAAAATAACAACTGATAAAATTGCATTCGGCATTGAATTAGTTGATTTTTTATGAACGGGAGTAAAAGTAATTGAAAAAACTAATGTGCCACGGAAAAGAAATACGTTTAAGATCATTAATCGCTTGGACAAAACCCGAGTGTAAAGCTAAAAATAGGTATAATACTTCAGACATTGCAGACTCATTAGTGGGGATAATTCATTATTGACAGGAAGTTGAGTTTTATTGAATTTGTTATTGAACGTATCCAAATTTGGGTTAAGCGCCGACAAAATATAGTTCCTTTAACTCAAGATAAAGTATTGCAGAAATACTTTTTTTGTAATATTTTTCGCGAATACGACCGTGGCACAATTCACCTTATAAAAAATGTAATAAATAATAAAGATCTTTCTTATAAAGATAAAGTCTTAAATTGTGTCATTTACCGACTTATCAATAATAAATATTTGTATGATCAAATCCCAGTGGCAAAAGTAAATTCGTATGACCCGATAGAATATGGCAAAAATTTTGATAATTTCAAAGGTCCATTATGGGGTCCGGCATATAGAACTAAAGGTCCTATAGCATACGTTTGTGAATCAGCAAACATTTTAACACAAACTGAATTAAACACCACAAGCTTGCAGACGGATGAAAGGTATTTAACGGAATTAAGAAAAATTCGAGGAATTGGAAACTTTATAGCTTATCAAATTTCGTTAGATTTAGCATATTGTACAAGCACTTCATTCACCGTATACGACATTTTATACGTTGGTCCAGGGAGCTTTTCAGAACTTAAAGATACTTATGGGAAATTAAAGAATATTCATATAGCCAAAGACATTATTATATATTTAACAAATTTATTAAATGACAATTTGTTTTTTTTCCATCGGGAATTTGCAAATTCAGACATTGAACATGCATTATGCGAATATCGTAAGTACAAAAATTTTTATGACGGAAAAGGTCGTAAACGATTATTTTATAGCAATTTGACTAAAAAGTCAGTCCCTCCGGGTGACATAGAGGGACTTTAAGACCTATGGACATATATTACTATTAACCAAAAAGTTAAAAAAATTTTAAAACTGCTATTTACAAATATGAAAAAACGGTATATAATATAATTAAGAATAAAAAATAATGGAGGTATTTGAACATGAGACCAAACACAAAAATCACCGATAGAATTGATCAAAAGTATCGGGAGATTTGGCGGAAAGTTTGGAAGAGTGAATTAGATTTTGTTGTCACTCAACCGGCGATTGAATATGAACAATTAGGTCGTACTGGGGGTTTGGCGTATAAAGATAAGATCAAACTTAATTGCATATTGATCAATAATCCCAAATATACCGATGAGGTAATAGACCAAGTTTTCCCACATGAATTTGCACATGTCGTGGTTAGACAGATGCACGGATGTGGACCAAAATCCCACGGCGTAGAATGGAAAAATGTATGCAGGGTTATTGGAATTGAACCACGTAGATGTCATACATTTCCACTTGTGGACTGTGGCGTACCAAAACAAAGATTGACAAGATTATTTGAGTATGATTGCGAAGGTTGTTCGGAAAAATTTGAGTTCGGAGCAAGGGTGTACAATAACATCAAGCGCGGACGTAGATATTCTTGCACGGCGTGTAGAACACAGGTTGATCCAACCTTGATATCTCAAGTTAGATAATAATGCCGTTAAAACGGGAGGTATTTAGAATGAAAGTAGGAAAAAGAATTGTTCAGACATTGAACATGCATTATGCGAATATCGTAAGTACAAAAATTTTTATGACGGAAAAGGTCGTAAACGATTATTTTATAGCAATTTGACTAAAAAGTCAGTCCCTCCGGGTGACATAGAGGGACTTTAAGACCTATGGACATATATTACTATTAACCAAAAAGTTAAAAAAATTTTAAAACTGCTATTTACAAATATGAAAAAACGGTATATAATATAATTAAGAATAAAAAATAATGGAGGTATTTGAACATGGACGACTTAAAGGAATACAACTTAAAGGGCTACTTTATTAACTGGCGAGACAAAGTCCAAGTACGATTTGAAGATGGAACAACCGCGGATTTAGAAATGGATTTTTCGGGCAAAATTATTGACGATTGCGACGGGAAACTGACAATAGCGGGATGCCGAGCGTCAAATAAGACCGCAAAGTTATTTGAAATTAAGGCGGATAAAGACTTATTCGTAGAGAAAATAACTTTTACGAGATGGTCCGCAATCTAAAAGCGGGATATTGTGACAAATAATTGGCTCAATTCCAATTATCTTGCATACTTGAAATAAATGTAAAAATACTATTTACGTTTATGTAAAAATAGTATATAATATAATTAAGAGATTAAAAAATAGGAGATATCCGAGAATGAGACCAAACACAAAAATCACCGATAGAATTGATCAAAAGTATCGTGAGATTTGTCGGAAAGTTTGGAAGAGTGAACTAGATTTTATTGTTACTCGTCCAAAAATTGAATGTGTTAGATTGGGTACTTGCGCGGGTGAGGCGGCTGGAAAAGGGGAGATCATCCGTTTGAATTGTGAGTTGTTAAATAATCCCAAGTACACGAATAAAATAATTGACGAAACTTTCCCGCATGAATTTGCGCATATTGTTGTCCTTCAACATTGAGGCCGCGGGCCTAAACCACATGGAAAAGAATGGAAACAAGTATGTAAGATAATTGGAATTGAACCAATTATTTGTCACGATATCCCGCTTTTAGATTGCGGACCATCTCGTAAACGTATGACTAAATTATTTATCCACGAGTGTAAGTGCGGAATAACTCATGAATTTGGAGCGAATATCCGTGAAAAAGTAGCTATGGAACGCCGGAAATGTGGAAATTGTAATAAAAGAATAGAAATTAAAAATACGGAGAGAATAAGATGAAAGTAGGAAAAAGAATTGTATGGAAAGAAGCAGATATGACTTTTAGTGGTGTGATCCGAGAAGTTATAAACATATCTCCCACATCTGATCCAAGCTATATTTTGAAAATTGAATTAGATCATGGTAAAAAAATAGATCGTGGGATCGGAACATTCGATAAGTTTGTAGTGATTTCTAAATTTTATCGTGATGGAAAATTGCATTCCTATAGTGAATCGTCAGTTCAGACTTGTGAACAAGCAGAACATTTAGTCAATATTCCGCCAAAAGAATTAGAAGGATCTTTAGACATGTGTATAAAAACTTTTAAGCTCGTAAGAATTGACCGTACTGAAAAGCAGTTGATGGAAAAAAAATTTATTTGCGGAGGTATCAAATATGGAAACAAGAAAGATTAACGGGATCAAAATTAAAACCGGTGATCTTATAGAATTTCGGGTTTCACCGAGAAATCGGGAATTTGTAAACAAGCAATTTGACGGGTTTAAATTCATAAGCGTTATAGATAACAAAGCAATAATGAATGCCCCTGGGTCTATCGTATTTTGTGAAAAACTTTCTTACTTAAGGAAAGTAGGAATAAAACAATTTGGTCCTATTTCTTTTAAAAAGTATAAAGAACTTTCTAAAAGTTAAAAAAATTTTAAAAATACTATTTACATTTATGAAAAAACGGTATATAATTATATTGAGAACAAAAAATAATGGAGGTATTTAGACATGAAAAGAACTAAATTAATATCGGCATTAAATGTAAGTAATTATTCATGCGTAACAGTTTCCGTCAAAACAAAAAATGACCGCGCGTACATTAAGAATTGGAAAGATGTAACTATTTATTTTGGCTTTGAAAATAACAAAATGATTAAACTAGTTGCATGGAGCCATTTAAAAAAATCTACCGATCTTAAAAATGCCATTCACGCTGAGAGAATAATAAAAAAGATCATAAAAGATCTTAAGATAATTCCAAAAAGTACTGAGTCATTACTTGATAATACGTATATTGAAGTAGCTTTTTAATTAGAGGAGGTGATAAGATGGAGCATATAATTATAGATAGAATGATTGTAAAGTTGGACAAATTACTCTTAAATTTTAACATCAATAACTTTTTAAGGCAAGAAAGTCCAATAATAGCAGCTCTTTTATGACCTTACTTCATAACGATTCTCAAATTTGAACCTTGTAACATGTATCGCTCTTAAATTTTAACATCAATAACTTTTTAAGGCAAGAAAGTCCAATAATAGCAGCTCTTTTATGACCTTACTTCATAACGATTCTCAAATTTGAACCTTGTAACATGTATCGCTCTTAAATTTTAACATCAATAACTTTTTAAGGCAAGAAAGTCCAATAATAGCAGCTCTTTTATGACCTTACTTCATAACGATTCTCAAATTTGAACCTTGTAACATGTATCGCTCTTAAATTTTAACATCAATAACTTTTTAAGGCAAGAAAGTCCAATAATAGCAGCTCTTTTATGACCTTACTTCATAACGATTCTCAAATTTGAACCTTGTAACATGTATCGCTCTTAAATTTTAACATCAATAACTTTTTAAGGCAAGAAAGTCCAATAATAGCAGCTCTTTTATGACCTTACTTCATAACGATTCTCAAATTTGAACCTTGTAACATGTATCGCTCTTAAATTTTAACATCAATAACTTTTTAAGGCAAGAAAGTCCAATAATAGCAGCTCTTTTATGACCTTACTTCATAACGATTCTCAAATTTGAACCTTGTAACATGTATCGCTCTTAAATTTTAACATCAATAACTTTTTAAGGCAAGAAAGTCCAATAATAGCAGCTCTTTTATGACCTTACTTCATAACGATTCTCAAATTTGAACCTTGTAACATGTATCGCTCTTAAATTTTAACATCAATAACTTTTTAAGGCAAGAAAGTCCAATAATAGCAGCTCTTTTATGACCTTACTTCATAACGATTCTCAAATTTGAACCTTGTAACATGTATCGCTCTTAAATTTTAACATCAATAACTTTTTAAGGCAAGAAAGTCCAATAATAGCAGCTCTTTTATGACCTTACTTCATAACGATTCTCAAATTTGAACCTTGTAACATGTATCGCTCTTAAATTTTATGTTATAATATATACATGTTATTCATACATCCCGTTAGAAATTCTCCACGTGATCAAATTGTTTCAAAAGAATTCCCCGTTGAAATTGAAAATAACATTGTAACGGTTCAAAACGATTTTGAAAATATAAATATTTTATGGATGTGGAGAAGCGCGGGATTAGTCGATGTAAGTTCTCCGAATATTTCTTTCTTTTGGGATACCGATCAATTATACTATAATTCTTATGGCGCATTTGTCACTCAAGAAAAATCAATTGAATTTGCAAGCAACCCGGATTTTGATTGGATAATAGCATCTCCCGTAATCGGAGAAGTAAATCCTATTCGTGCTTTCAAAGCTACGTTAGCTCCGTCAAGGAGAATAAAAAGAAGTGAAATCGGATTTTATCAAGTGTCTATCCGAAACGAAAAGATATTTGAATTTACAATCCCACTTAACAATGAGCCGGATAAAGACTTTGTAGAATTACTTGAACGTTTATCTGGACTTAACAATTTCGCCGTTTTACCATCTGGGCGTATTACTAAGTTTGTAGATACGGAATACCCATATTTACAACCGGCGTTTATCCGAAATATGGCGGTGACACGATTTAGAGGATTTGAAGCTTTTCAAGGCGTGTATGCACACGGTGTTAGTGGACAAATAACATTTGGAGAAGTTTCATTCGTGCACGACATAACAGTAGAACAAACAATATGTAATACCCCGCCGCCAGTACAAATAAATAGTATTTGGACAATAAACGGGAACGTTGTATTAATAGATAATAAAGTTATAATTGCTCCGGAGAATATAAATGAAGGAATCACAGCTTGAAAAAAAATGTTGTTTGATCGCGAAACAATATCAATGGTGGCAAACTAAAATAAATCCATCGTCTAAAAATGGAATCCCTGATAGATTGTTTGTCAAAAATGGAAAATATGTTTGGGTTGAATTTAAGAAAAAAAATGGTAAACGATCAAAAATTCAAATGTTCCGTCAAACGGAAATGAAAAAATACGGGATGGAGATATTTACAATTGACAACTTTTTAGATTTTTGCAATTTACTTTCAATTCAAATATAATTATAATTATATTATGTCTATTGATATTACACCGACGGTTCGGGGAGTTTCATTATCTGAATTACCAGAAGGTGTATTAGAGCTTATAAGTCTTTTTGGAATAGATACGGGAAAAATAACCGCTCAACAATTGCTGGACTTTTTATCAACACACCGAGAATTATTTATAGGTGATAGATTTAACATTGGCGATAGATTAGAAATTCCAGATGGTAAGACATTAGTAGACGTAACGCAAGTTACAATTAATAGCAATTATTATACGATTTTAACAGACGGAAGTTTGGAATCACTCGGAATTTTTGATTTTAATGGAAAATTCCTTGAACAAATATCAATTCCAGAATTTACTTCTAATTTCCAGAGTCGTACGCCACCGTGGCGAATTATTAGTTATAATCCGCAAATAAATCTTATATTCATTACTTCTAGAGAATGGAGCCATACTACGAACAGTCATGACGTTTATGCGACTTTTAGTTTAGATACAAAAAACATTCAGCAATATGACTCGTCAATGATTGACCATGGACAGTTTACTACTCCCCACGGACCAAGTTATATCAAAGTCATTGATAATATTTCAGGAGATAGTTTTTATAACGTGTTGGGTATTTCTTATCGTCAAGATTCCGCATCATCAAATTATGTACAAATTCAATTGGGAGAATTTACGGGTAGTGGAATTACTTGGGGCGGTGATAATATCCCGGGAAACGGGATTTCAAATCAAGAATCAAGTCATTTTACCAGAGCTGAAAATTCAGACGTTAGTTCAAATTTTGAAAGTCTTATTACATTGGGGAGAGACCAAGATACTGGTCATAGAGCAATTAACGTTTATGATTTAGATCTTACTGGAAGTTCGGTTGTTCTTACTTTTAATCGCCAATCTTTTAACGTTGTAAGTGACGCGATAAGTATTGATTTTATTTCAGACAATACGTTTGTAGTATTCAATTCGAATGGAACATTAACCAAATATGATTTTCAAACTTTAGAACCACTTGCGGACGATTCTACTTTACTTCTTTCTCATTCAGAGGAAATTAAAAGATTATATGAACTAAATCCAGACACAAATGCCTTTACAGACGCAGAAAAAGCAAGACTTGCTAATTTTTCAGGAAATTACAAGGGAGAATGGAGCATTGATTCAGATTATTCTCAAGGAGACATCACATATTATTCAATTACGACCACTCCTGAAACAAACTTCTTTTTTATTGCACAACAAGATATTGATCACACAACATTACACGATGTTAGCAATAGCAATCCGCATGTCGATAGTGCTAACTGGAGACGTTTTGGAATTAACGTTCGTAATTTATGGAACATTCATACAGATTTTTATCCCGGAGATTTAGTAATTGATGATACGCGTAGACAAGTGGCATTATCCTCGGGTATCCACCGTGCAAATGCTTCAAATCCAGACCCATTTTCATCACCAACTCCAACGGGGTGGATTATTCTGCCACGGATTGAAAATTTAAGATATAGAGGGGCATGGGTTAGTGGGTCAACCTACACTCGTGGAGATATAGTTTATCAAATTCCAACGGGAGAAACATTCCCTCATTTTTTCATTGAAACGGAACAATCTAATATTGGCGACAGCGTATCTCCGATAGATACATTAAAAAACGCTTCTTTACGTCAAGATTGGCTCCCGTTAACATATCAAAACTTTAGAGGGAATTATGATCAGATCAATCAAACTGATTATCCGTTTGAACCCGGTCAATCAGTAATTCATAATAATGGACTTTGGTTCCACGGCCCGGGATCCGCGGCTTCGGACCCACCAGGAGAAGATCAATCGTGGATTGAATTGATCCAAGGCCAATTAGAAGCGCGTGTAGCATTTGACTCACGAACTTTAACCATCACAAGCTCTCATACAAATATACAAGAAATTTATGATGATGTAGCAAAAGTTACAAGACATGAATTTGATGACGGTGATACGAATAAAGTTATTGTAGAATTTAATGCTCCACGTTCGGGTTCCGGCAATTCATTATATGTATTCATGCCGAGTGAAGTTGCAGATATTTCTAACATTCAATTATCCACTTTTTCTAATGGTAGTTTTGGTGCATGGGCAAGTGAACCGTATACTAGTTCTACCCCAACAATGCCGTTATTGCGATTTTATCATCGCGGGGTCGTGTTTAATGTGTTTAAGTTTGGAAATGCAAACATTGGAATTGGAGCTGGGAAATACAGAATACGATTTGATGCGACATTTAATTCCAGTCAAAGAACTTCAGAGGCTAATAGTTCCGATCTCATTGATGGATTTAATGAGCCAATTCAACTAACGGAAATTGATGATTTTTCTGGAGAGACGGTTGGTTCATCCGCCGGGGCTCACTTATTCAGAGTTAAAATTCCACCACACGTGACAAATGATTTTGAAGTCCGATTTGATATTTCTGTTTTAACAAATCAAGCGGCAAATCATATAGTAGAATTTATGTACGAGGACCTCGCACAAAATAACGTGTATCGCTCTTTTTCTCCTCCGGTATATGCCGAAAGCGAAAATAACGATGTGATCACTATTAATAATTTAATAGCTACACAGGCAGAAGCACGGGACGAGGTAGCAGGTAAATTTATACAATTCGCTATTAGGCGAGAAAGTCCAACCTCTTTTACAACTCTCGCTACTCAAGTTACGGCATTATTATACGAAAGAAACTCTTCAACACTATTTCCAAATGGATGGATTTCTACCAACTTAAGAGATCCGATTTGGTATTCTGACACGGAATCTTCAAGATTTGGAGAATTAATATACTTTGAAAAACCATTTGACATCAACAGAATCCAATCTTTGTTAATAGACGCTCGGTGGATATTTGGAAATAATTCTACGAATAAATCTTATGAAATTCCAGCTCCTATTTTGCAAGAACGTTTACGATCAGCTTCAATTTCTTATACCGGAATTTATGAAAACGATCAACCGATTGGAAATGGCGAAGCTCCATATACATTATGGATGAAGAGTTCAAACGGTATTATTTACTGGCAATGGGAAAATATAACGGGCAGTGCAAATCATGAAAGACGATTTGGACTTCAGTTTATTCATGATGCAAGCAATCCAAACATCGGTGTAGGGTATTCTCAAATACAAACATTTAACTTTTTTTCACAATACGCAAGAAGATATTTTAATTTTCACTACAGGTAAACGATATGAGTAAGGTATACGTAAATTCAAATAATCAAATCACGTTAGCAGTTGGAAATACCGATAGGTTTCCAAGACCATTGTCGCGTGGAGAAAGTCTTATCACGGGTGTCACGTTGCCAACTAATTGGATTCGTGGAATTTCAACTGTAAATTCTAGTAGTAAAGCAGTAACTACCCCGGGTGATACAACAGATCCGTTAATAGATATATTTGACGCTTGGTATGATCAACAAATAAGTTGGAGAGATCATTTATCACGATTCGGTAGGGAAATTAAAGACAAAGGTGACGTGTTCTTAGATCTTGCTTATGGCGCTTCAAAATTAGTTTATGAAGGTTTGCCAAATTATGTTTCCAATATAGGAACAATAAATCCGCCTAATGTATTAGTACATACAGCACCGTCAGACGTGGATTTTATTCAACGAATAAGAATTGACCCCGGGGAAGATGAATTAGATATTTTTGTCAAAGAAGATATTGATTCTTTAGCAGAAATTCAAATCAACAATAATAAATATACCCCAATAAATTCGGGTAACTTTTCCGCAAATGAAACTATTAATTCGGTAGAAACTTACAAATATACGATAGACTTTTCTGACTTTTCAGACATTTCGGATGAAGTTTTATGGGTGCGGTTCAAAAAAACCGATGGAACGTATTATGATCACATCCGCGGCAATATAACTCTAAAAAGTAAAATTATACAAAATGCTTCTGCCGGGGCATTAGATATTCATTCTGTGGAAGCATTCGCTGAAAATATAGATTTATTTGATCCGAGCGCCTTTCCATTTTATGACTCTGGAACTAATTCTTTTTCGCGTGTGATTCTTTGGGTAGAAAAAGTTAGCGGCAACAGAACAAATTTAGCCGATGCTCAAATTTACGGGAATAATGACGGAACCAAATTTTACGATATTTTTTGGAAATAAAAATGGATATATACTGGCAAATAGCAATGGGTCTTATAGGTTTCATGATTGTTTTTAGTATGATCTTAATTGTTGGAGGAGGATGATCAACATGCGTCAAAAATTAGGTTATGGACTTATGTTCGTTGGATTTGCAATAAAGAGATTTTCTCAATTTATATTCGGAGTTATCGTCGGATTAGTTGTGATGGCGATAAGTTAACAGATCATGTTCGGTTTAATCGGAAGATTGTTTGGATCAGATAATTCAATCAATAAATCTATAGACCTTGTCGCAACGGGATTAGATAAAATATTTTATACCAAAGAAGAGAAAGCCGAAGATGAAAGACAGGCTCGTGCTGAAGGAGCAAAACAATTTCTAAAATGGATGGAAGCTACATCCGGTCAAAACCTTACGCGACGATTTATAGCTTTAACGATATTATTTAGTTGGATCGCGTGGTATACGTCAGGGGTAGTGTTGCGGATAACGGCTATATGGGTTAAAGACCCGGTAGTTCATGCCAAAATGGCAGAAGCCAGTCAAATAGCCATTGATATGGGAATGAACTTCAACACGGAAATATCATTAATCATTGGTTTTTATTTTGCCGCACCGTATATGGATAAGATGATAAGCCCAGTAATGAAAAATTTGAGTAGACGAGCAGACAAAAATGATAAGTGAAGTGATAATCGGATTAGCAATATTGTTGCCAGTATTTATTTTTTATATTCGGTATGTTCATCCATTAATTCAAACAAACAAAAAGAACATCATTACGTCACGCGACGAACACCACTCACTTGTAACGAATATTTCAAACAACGAAAAAAGAATCACGTCAGTAGAAAAAAACTATGAAGTGATATTATCTCAAATGAAAAAACACGAAAGTGATTGTTTGAAATACCACAAAGAATATATGGAATTATTGCATAAAATTGACAAACAAGTTGCTGTGTTGGAGGAAAAAATAAAATGAAATACAAATTCTCAGAAGGTTCATTGAAGGAATTAAATTCGTGTCACCATGACTTACAAGTTATAATGCACCAGCTTATAGAAATTATGGACGTTAAAGTATTGAGAGGATACAGAAATGAAGAGGATCAAAACCGAGCATACGATGCTGGATTTTCCAAACTTAAATATCCTAAAAGTAAACATAATCAAAATCCGTCCATAGCCGTAGACGTTGTGCCATATCCAATTGAATGGCAAAACAAAAAAAGATTTTACTTCATGGCCGGGATAGTTAAAGCAATCGCCGAGTCAAAAGGAATACAAATCCGTTGGGGCGGTGATTGGAATATGAACAATAATTTTGACGATCAAAACTTTTTAGATCTCCCACACTTTGAATTAGCATTTCTTAATGGAAAATTAGGAATATAACTAAAAAGTCAGTCCCTCCGGGTGACATAGAGGGACTTTAAGACCTATGGACATATATTACTATTAACTATTTGATCATTTTTGATCATTTTTGATCAACTATTTCTTTTAGAAAGTTCTTTATACTTTCTAAAAGAAATAGGACCAAATTGTTTTATTCCTACTTTCCTTAAGTATGAAAGTTTTTCATAAAATATTATAGCTCCAGGGGCGTCCAGTATTGCTTTGTTATTTATGACATTTCCAAATTTAAATCCGTCAAATTGCTTGTTTACAAATTCCCGATTTCCCGGTGAAACTTGGAATTCTATAAGATCACCGGTTTTAATCTTGATTCCATTAATTTTTATTGTTGTCATTCTAAATACCTCCATTATTTTTTGTTCTCAATATAATTATATACCGTTTTTTCATATTTGTAAATAGCAGTTTTAAAATTTTTTTAACTTTTTGGTTAATAGTAATACACATCTGTAAGTCTTAAAGTGCCTCTATGTCACCCGGAGGGACTGACTTTTTAGTCAAATTGCCATAAAATAATCGCTTACGGCCTTTTCCGTCATAAAAATTCGTAAAATTACTTTCTAATTAACTTTCATATGACCAACTGAGATATTTTTATCTTGGTTGGTTCTTTTTTTTTAGTTTCGTGTTATAATATTTATTTATGAGCGATAGAACTATTCGCAGAGTCGTTGATGGTCAAGATAAAGTTTCGGCAGAAACAGTTAATCAGTATTTTGAAGCATTAGGCGGAGCAATTGTTCCACGAAAAGAAGGAGAAGGCCATCCGTCGGCGAGTGGCGGAGATTTAGGTTCTGCCATTTATCCGTGGAGAAGATTATATGTAAATGAGATAATCGGAAACATTGGAGATGGAACAAATCCTATCGTAAACGTTATATCGGGTGTTGAGGTAGGTTCAACTGAGTCTGAAGGTGAACCGACATGGATAGTTCCAAACGGACCCGATGGCGTTATGTTATTGGCAACTCCTGAACGACCCGTCGTAATAAAAAGACCAAATGATGACGACGTCATACTAACTTCAAATGTTACATCTTCTGGTGGGACATTGCCGAATTTTCCAAATGTGACAAAGCGGTTTAATACGTCTAAACAAACTGAAACCGATATTCCATTTTTTAGTCCCGAACGTTCCCCTTATTACTATCAAAGTTCTAGTCAAATTCGTGGAGAAACTTTATATTTAACAAAAGGGCGTTTTTGGTTAAATATAGAGTCAGCCGGCGATAATCCTGCGCGCGGCAATACGATTTTTGGAAAAGAAGGAAATGATTATTTTTATTTTCATGTTGCAAATGAGACGATATTGATTGTAACTGAAGAGAACGATTTGCCGGACGCCGATACAGTATCGAGAGATTTAATTGCTTATGTGATAGATGAAGGTTCGTATTATCAGATTAATAGCTCTGCCTGGTCTGCCGTGACAAACCTTGATTTATTGAACATCCCTTCACAACGAGAATATTTTTCAATATCTACGGGGGATTTAAATATTGGAACAGAAGATAATCCAAATCAGTTTTCTACTTTAGATATTCCAAGATTTTTATCCACATCGTCTTTTACTCAAATTACTACCGGATATGTGTTTTATAATACGTCATTAAACGTAAATCCCGTCATTATCGTTCCAAGAATTTTACCGAATTTATCAGAGGTTATTCAAGACAGCACGGAGACATTTGGAATTATAGGATTGAAAAATGGAGATATTGCTTTTAGTCTTTCGGATAGTATTTGGTATCAATGGAACGGATCTGTTTGGCAATCAACAAATTTAGTACTAATCGGCATTTGCGGGATTGACGGATCTAATGGAGTCGTATGTGTCAAACCGTTACGGATAGATTTTAATAAACTCTTAACCATCCACAATCGTATTTTTAGCAATTCAGAATATCCCGTGTTAAATATCATATCTTCTAAAGTATCAGACGGTGTGAATTTGACGTTTGTTCCATTTGAAAATTCAGTTCAAAATACAACGCTATCTTTAGGGTGTCAAGATTTTAGTGTTGAACTGATCGGTTTGAAAACGCATATTGATGAAGCCGACATCATTAATGATGAATTTTATTTTTATTATTTTGACGGCGTTAAAGTTATTCCTTCTAATTTACGACCAAATCCACTATTGTGTGGTAAGAAAATGATTTTTGTTCATCCACGTAAATCACAAATATGTATCGGATCGGGTGTTGGCCGTGTTGAAAGTAGCGAAAAGTATTTAGATACAAATTTAAAAAATATCTCTTCAAACGATCGTAACTATCCATATTTAATTCCCTCAACGATATCCATGACACCGGAAGATACGTTCGTCAATCAACACGCGCTCCGTGCCACCGTCACCGTGAGTGAAACAATCAATGATACCGTAAGTGGTTTAGGCGGCACCATATTTAATGTTATAAGTTTATCCCAAGTTCTCCCCAGTGACGATGATGTACGTCCCACAACGGTTGTAGATTTTAGAATTCTTATAAACAATTTAGAACTTTTTGATTTTAAGTTTGATTACGACAATATTGAATTTACAGATAAACGATTGATTCAATTTGTCGCTGGTGGAACTACATATACACCTTCGGATTTTCCAATTACTAATACCGGTGATTCATTGTTTACTTCGGGTGTTTCAACGTATTCAGTCACAATGAAATTGCGGCCGTTAGAATCTCCGGTTTTAATCAATCCATTAACACGATTTGCGGTTTTGAATAGAACTCCAAAAAAAATAAATTTTTCAGTTGAAAGTAGGGATACAACATATTCAATGCATATCACTAATTCTTTTTTTTCTGGATTTGAAATTACGCAAATAGGTATCGGACATAGCAGTACTGGGTTTTTTCCAATATACACGTTTAATGCATCATATAACATTTTACCATTAAAGACTTTGACTCTTATTTGAATCTTGTAACATATTATCACTCTTACGGTAATATACATACATCCATAGATCTCAAAGTCCCTCTATGTCACCCGGAGGGATTGACTTTTTGATTATACTTGCTTCCGGATTGCAATTTCAAAAAGAATTATTTAACCAATACATCTGATTTCAAAAATATCATTTTTATGCTCAAACGTAAATAATAATAAATTACATTTTAAGAATGAAAGGTCACGTTTTATTATTCCACGACCAATTGTTTCTATAATTGCCATTTCGTCAATTATTTCTACTATTTTACCAGAAATTCTTACATCTCCATCGTCCCATGCTATACGCGATCCGACATTAACTCTTGCATTATATTGTATCATAGTGTTAAATACCTCCATTATTTTTTATTCTTAATTATAATTATATACCATTTTTTCATATTTGTAAATAGTATTTTTACATTTATTTTAACTTTTTAATAGTAATATATGTCCATAGGTCTTAAAGTCCCTCTATGTCACCCGGAGGGACTATGGTTACTTGTTTCTTATTCTTAAGAATGCGTAATAATTTAGAATTAATAACTGACGGAGTTGTTATTACAACTTCTCCCCGCGATCTGTAATCTAATGCTTCCGGAAAGTAAATGCTTAAGTGGTTTGATTTTTTTCTTTTTCCAGTTTTAAGAACATCGTCCAAAAAAACTTTACACAAATGGTTATAATCAAATAGCCGTGTTACGATATTTATGCATTCGTTTGTTCTATACGTCCATTCATCATCAGACATATTAATGAGTTGTTTTGCGAGTTGTAGTTCGGATTCAAATACTAACGGCCCATCATATTCGCTCCAAAATTTATCTTCTGGCGACATGGCGTTGTTTGCGAAATGTTTAGAAATAATTGGAAGAGTCAATAGAAATGACTCAATTTGTGTATACTCCATGCGTGTTCCGTATTCGCGGGCGTCACTTAACATATACCCACACCACGAAAATTTGGATTTGCCAAGTATTTCCATCCCAACATTATAATCATACGCGTCAAGTGCCGAAATCTTAGTACCCTTTGAAGTATTAAGTATATGTATTTGACCGTTTACACGACGTCGCGTGCGAATGATCAAATTGTTATACCAATGAGAATATGGTGCCGTGTTTGTCTTCCATTTGCCGGTGTAGTCGCATACGCTTGAAATGGAATATTCGCATCCCGTAAGTGTAAGTTCCCATCCCGGGATGTACCGGTACATTCTTGGAATGAGCGCCGGGTCTTTGAGTGGTGACATTCTACCCATATACACTAACTCACGTTTGCGTTGATTTACTGGATTTCGCCAGTGATTAAACTTTTTACAATCAATCCATATTTTATTTTCTACTAATTTCAAATTCGGAACGAACTTTTTAAAAGCTTTGTATGATTGTCCGGATAATGATTGAACTATTCCGTAATCACTCATTGCAAAGATTTCGCCCATCTGCAATGAAGAGTTGATAGTAACAGTAGAAATACCGTGGTCGTAAGCGACGATTATTGGTTTTGTAATTTTTTCAATACATTCGCGAAATCGGTCTATATGACCAAATTTTGCGATGGGATAGCTATGAATAATGATAATGTCTTGGAGATTGAGTAAGTCAATTATATCGTCCGCAACATTTACATCTTCATCGCCAACCGTTATAACTTTAGACTGCCATTTAATTAATGTTGATCTTAAATAAAGATTGCCGTTATTAAAGTCTATAATGACGACAGTATGTCCATTTTCATAAAGATATTGTTCAAATATCTTCGCACCTCGTGACACCCCGCACCCGTCAATTCCTTTTCCAAATACAAAAGCAATGTTCATTTAATACCTCCAAAATTATTTTATGCCATGAAAACAAAGTCACAAGGATTGCTTTTTCCGACGTGTATAGTATTGGAAGGTTTAAGTATGGGGTAGTGGTATTTGTTTCGAAGAAATATATACGAGTCGATGTTGTCTTTCACCCGTTTTTCAACGCAATAATAATCACTGCCAACCGCTACACATTTAGGCATGTCTACCGGGGTGGCTACCCAAACACACTTGTTGTCCCTTATCTCACAATTAATTATTACGAGATACTTTGGTCTTTTCATGTTGTTATTATATACTGCTTTTACAGATGTGTAAACGGCAATTTTAATTTTTTTGACGAAAGCAGAATTTGCCCATTTGCTTAGTTCCTTAGTTCTTGAAGGTACTTAACATTCACAATGTCCAACACTGTCTTATAAATTATAACCACGTTTGTGAGAACTAACCGAGAACTAAGCAAAAATACGGTTAGTTCCTTAGTTCTCGGCAAATACATACTTTTAACGTACTTTTACCTCTTTTCAACATGCTTCTACCCCTTTTCCATCATTTTTACGATTATTTAAAAATGTCACAATTTATAAGACAGTGTTGGACATTGTGACATTTTAGGTGTAAAACATAAGAACTAACCGTGAGGGAGAACTAAGCGAAAATCACGGTTAGTTCCCGGTTAGTTCTCAGATTGAAAGTCACGATGACTAATGCAGTATTGGAAATAATCACTTGGATATTTGTTAAGAACTAAAGAACTAACTATATATATATATAGTTAGTTAGTAGTTAGTATATATAATTGTATATATATATATAGTATATATAGCTTAGTTCTTAGTTTTACCTTTTCTTTGGAAATCGTGCACGGTATAATTTTACATTCATCAGTACGATGGATATAATTACATTATGCAAATAACAAATAGCATCGCTAAGACGTGTGGTTTCAAAAGTGCTAATGTCGTGATGGAAAAAGTAATACGTGGAGAAATAGACGGCGATATTGAAAATCAAACAGTAGACCCAAATTCATTTTTTGAATTCTTAAAGTCTGATAAACACTATTATGCCTGTTCGGAACGACAAAAACAATCAATAACCACTTTCATAAACGATATGACAAATGACCCCACAATTGAAAATAATATATACTCTGCATCTATGCTTAAAGTTTTAAAAAACTTTTCAGTGACACCAGACATGATTGATCAATCCGATGCATTAGTTAAAACATCGCGTGCACTAGTATCAATTGCCGAAATGAATACAAAAGCGCTGCGGAACGAAATGGACGCCGGAAAATTTGTAGACATTCAAGAAGCAGGTAGTTATTTCCGCCACGTGTTTACACTTTGGCTCACGGCGATAAAAGACATCCACCAGCTTGATACTCGTGTATCGCAAGATTTTGGGATCCCGATAACAAAATCTAAAAAAGTACTAAAGTTTATATCAAACGAACTTATAAATTATCATGAGTCTGTATGTAATGAAGTTGAAAAGTATTCGGAAGAGTTTATACATAACATTTTACAGGATAGAACTGCATCTAAACACAAAATTTCTCCCCACTTAAAACGTAGAGCACATACCAAGTCATGAAAGACCATGCAAGCATATTTGGATCACGACCGTTCTCAATCCCCATTAACATTAAGCATACTGAATCTATGTCCAACTTATTTGTTCAAACTTGTCGTGATATATTTAGCAGCGCAAAAACACTTAGCGGTTCACAATGGGCCGATAAATACCGACTTATGGGTCGGTCTTCGCGATACCGGAATTGGGACACATTGCGAACTCCATATCTTCGTGAAATTGCAGATACAATTTCTGATACTTCTAGAAATTCGCGAGTTGTCGTCATTGCAAAATGCGCTCAGGCTGGCGGATCTGAAGTTGCTTTGAATGAAATACTCAGGCGAATGCACCAAGACCCATGTGTGATAATGTATTTTGCCGAAACTGGTGAAAAAGTTCGCATGTGGAAACAAGACCGACTAAATCCCGCGCTTATGAACAAACCGTTTGAACGTCGCGACACTACAACCAATAAACCAAACGTTGATTTCGTTGGCGGCACGTTACTTATGTCGGGATCTCATTCGCCGGCGGGATTATCATCTACGACGGCAAAGTTGGTGATTGGAGATGAAGTTGCAAGATACCCCGTATCAATTGGTGATGAGGGGGATTTTTTGTCATTGGCGCGGGGCAGAATAAAAACACACGGTGATCAAGGGAAGATCGTGTTAATATCAACGTTCACACAAGACGTCGCCGGTGAAGGCACGTTTTATACGTACTGGGATATTGGAGACCGTAAAGAATACTATGTCCCATGTCCCAAATGTGGGGAATACTGGCTATGGGATTTAGATAGTTTAACTTTAGAAGGGATGAAACACACATGTGAATATGTGACTCGAGATGGAGACGAGCGATATAATTGTGTGTTACACGGGAAGTGGATATCAACCGCCGAACGTAAAATGTCTGATGTGACTTCGTATCGCATCAATGGATTTATCATTCATCCTGAGTGGAAAAAATGGTCTGAGTTTTTAGAATTACACGCTATGTGTCACGCTGGACGTACTGCATTTTCAACATTTTATAATGTTGAACTCGGACAACCATTTTCGGTTGAAAAAGCGATGGTGCCACAAGTTGACGCTGTTAAAATTAAAACGACATCTCTTAACTACAAGTCGGAATCACTTCCATCCAGCAAAGTGATTTGTATAACTGCGGCAATAGATGTTCAAAAACAATACATGCGATACGAAGTACGAGCTTGGTGTTCAAATTTAGACTCATTCGGACTAGAGTACGGCACAATGGAAACTGACATTTTGAATATACGAATGGCGATTAGTGATATTCGCGATTTATTAGTAAAAGACTATTCGGGGATGAAGATATGGTTATGTGGAATAGATTGTGCATATAAGCCATCGGCAGTATATGAAGTATTAAGATATTTTCCTTCACACAGACATGCAATCCGTGGAACACGCGGGTCTTTACTTGCGGTTCGTGGATCTTCAAAATCCGTGAATGATCGGTTAGTATTATCATTGCCACACGGAATTCAAAAGGGACTGCGACGCATGTATCGTCGTCATGCCGTATTGGGGACCGATGTTGCGAAGCATGAATTATATTCTATGTTATCTTCAAATTACACGGAAGACGACGGTACTTCAAAATTTTATTGTCCGTCTGATTATCCCGATGCGTATTTTGACGAATTGGTGTCAGAAACGTTAGTTGAGAAGATGGATAAAAAAACAAATTCTAAAACATATGTGTTCCAAAAAACTCAAAAACGCAACGAAGCGTTAGATTTAGCAGTATATAATCGCGCGATGTTTGAAGTTTTACGCTCATCAATGAAAGCAAGTGTGTTTGAATCATAATTCTCAGTCTCTCCGAGCGGGATAGAGGCGCTTTAAGACTTACAGATGTGTATTACTATTATCCAAAAACTTTAAAATAAATGTAAAAATACTATTTACATTTATGAAAAAACGGTATATAATTATATTGAGAACAAAAAATAATGGAGGTATTTAGAATGAAAGAATTAACAAAAAAAGAACTTGGAAAACCAGTCGCAATTGAGCAGCTCCCGTTTGTTTCTTATGACCATCCAATTTCTCGCGGTGTTTGTCATGGATGTTATGGAGAAACTGAAAACTATTCGGTTTCCAGATGTGACAAATGTACTGGAAAATAATTTCAAAAAATTTTAAAAATACTATTTACATTTATGAAAAAACGGTATATAATTATATTGAGAACAAAAAATAATGGAGGTATTTAGAATGAAAGAATTAACAAAAAAAGAACTTGGAAAACCAGTCGCAATTGAGCAGCTCCCGTTTGTTTCTTATGACCATCCAATTTCTCGCGGTGTTTGTCATGGATGTTATGGAGAAACTGAAAACTATTCGGTTTCCAGATGTGACAAATGTACTGGAAAATAATTTCAAAAAATTTTAAAAATACTATTTACATTTATGAAAAAACGGTATATAATTATATTGAGAACAAAAAATAATGGAGGTATTTAGAATGAAAGAATTAACAAAAAAAGAACTTGGAAAACCAGTCGCAATTGAGCAGCTCCCGTTTGTTTCTTATGACCATCCAATTTCTCGCGGTGTTTGTCATGGATGTTATGGAGAAACTGAAAACTATTCGGTTTCCAGATGTGACAAATGTACTGGAAAATAATTTCAAAAAATTTTAAAAATACTATTTACATTTATGAAAAAACGGTATATAATTATATTGAGAACAAAAAATAATGGAGGTATTTAGAATGAAAGAATTAACAAAAAAAGAACTTGGAAAACCAGTCGCAATTGAGCAGCTCCCGTTTGTTTCTTATGACCATCCAATTTCTCGCGGTGTTTGTCATGGATGTTATGGAGAAACTGAAAACTATTCGGTTTCCAGATGTGACAAATGTACTGGAAAATAATTTCAAAAAATTTTAAAAATACTATTTACATTTATGAAAAAACGGTATATAATTATATTGAGAACAAAAAATAATGGAGGTATTTAGAATGAAAGAATTAACAAAAAAAGAACTTGGAAAACCAGTCGCAATTGAGCAGCTCCCGTTTGTTTCTTATGACCATCCAATTTCTCGCGGTGTTTGTCATGGATGTTATGGAGAAACTGAAAACTATTCGGTTTCCAGATGTGACAAATGTACTGGAAAATAATTTCAAAAAATTTTAAAAATACTATTTACATTTATGAAAAAACGGTATATAATTATATTGAGAACAAAAAATAATGGAGGTATTTAGAATGAAAGAATTAACAAAAAAAGAACTTGGAAAACCAGTCGCAATTGAGCAGCTCCCGTTTGTTTCTTATGACCATCCAATTTCTCGCGGTGTTTGTCATGGATGTTATGGAGAAACTGAAAACTATTCGGTTTCCAGATGTGACAAATGTACTGGAAAATAATTTCAAAAAATTTTAAAAATACTATTTACATTTATGAAAAAACGGTATATAATTATATTGAGAACAAAAAATAATGGAGGTATTTAGAATGAAAGAATTAACAAAAAAAGAACTTGGAAAACCAGTCGCAATTGAGCAGCTCCCGTTTGTTTCTTATGACCATCCAATTTCTCGCGGTGTTTGTCATGGATGTTATGGAGAAACTGAAAACTATTCGGTTTCCAGATGTGACAAATGTACTGGAAAATAATTTCAAAAAATTTTAAAAATACTATTTACATTTATGAAAAAACGGTATATAATTATATTGAGAACAAAAAATAATGGAGGTATTTAGAATGAAAGAATTAACAAAAAAAGAACTTGGAAAACCAGTCGCAATTGAGCAGCTCCCGTTTGTTTCTTATGACCATCCAATTTCTCGCGGTGTTTGTCATGGATGTTATGGAGAAACTGAAAACTATTCGGTTTCCAGATGTGACAAATGTACTGGAAAATAATTTCAAAAAATTTTAAAAATACTATTTACATTTATGAAAAAACGGTATATAATTATATTGAGAACAAAAAATAATGGAGGTATTTAGAATGAAAGAATTAACAAAAAAAGAACTTGGAAAACCAGTCGCAATTGAGCAGCTCCCGTTTGTTTCTTATGACCATCCAATTTCTCGCGGTGTTTGTCATGGATGTTATGGAGAAACTGAAAACTATTCGGTTTCCAGATGTGACAAATGTACTGGAAAATAATTTCAAAAAATTTTAAAAATACTATTTACATTTATGAAAAAACGGTATATAATTATATTGAGAACAAAAAATAATGGAGGTATTTAGATATGAGCAGAATTGATTAAAAATAAGAACTTGGAAAACCAGTGAGTATGTTCAAGATTTATTGGACGGAATTGAATGGGAAAAAAGCATCGCGATAAGTTCATGATTAACATGAGAACATTTGGATCAGTAGAACTGAAAACGGAATTCGGTGTCCGGTTGCTGTGCAACTGCAGCATTACAAGCAATAAATGATCGCCCATTTAGTAGCAATGAAATTGGAGTTAGAAAAGACAGGGCTGCAGCACTAAATGAAGATACAGGAGACGTAGATAAATTTGAAGAGGTTATAAATTTACTACGAATTGGTGATCTTAATAACTTCTTTATAGAGGCAGATGAAAAATTGTGCGGCGAGAACTACGAAATGATAAACACAATTGTTGACGATTGGGACGATTTGTGGAGGCTTAACCGGAGCAATTGGGAAAGTGAATCTGAACTGAATACAATACGAAAGTTTCAAAAAGTTCTGATTTCAAAAGGTCTTTAATGATTAAATAATTTCAAAAAATTTTAAAAATACTATTTACATTTATGAAAAAACGGTATATAATTATATTGAGAACAAAAAATAATGGAGGTATTTAGAATGAAAGAATTAACAAAAAAAGAACTTGGAAAACCAGTCGCAATTGAGCAGCTCCCGTTTGTTTCTTATGACCATCCAATTTCTCGTGGTGTTTGTCATAGATGTTATGGAGAAACTGAAAACCATTCGGTTTCCAGATGTGACAAATGTACTGGAAAATAATTTCAAAAAATTTTAAAAATACTATTTACATTTATGAAAAAACGGTATATAATTATATTGAGAACAAAAAATAATGGAGGTATTTAGAATGGGATATTGGGAAAGAAAATCGGGTACGGAATTACCATCTCCGAGTTTGAGATTTTCCGCTAAGTTGAACGCGGTTCAAGCGGCAACAGTTCTCGCTGGGGGAATTGGAAAAAAATATACTGCAATATTTCTACAAGTTGCAGAAGATGAGGGATTTACAAAATACGTTTTGGAGAATTCCATTTTGATAGATGATGGAAATGGGGGAGATAAAATAGTTCTTGAATGTACGGAAGATCATACGAGATATTCCATATCTCGTTCGGAATGTTTAAACAATAATGGACGCCCAACACTCAAAGGAGTACGCGCCGCATTTAAAAGTTATTTTAACAGCCGACGAGGATTATAACAAAAATGCTTAAATTTATATTTGAATTGTTTGTTATTTTAGTATTATTAAGTCTTTTATGGTCACGTTAGACGTTGTAGAACGACTGATCAAAACTCCGCGAGTTGCTTTATTTGCGAAACCGGGAATGGGGAAAACTCGCTGGGTTGTTGAAATGTTAACACGCGTAAGACCAAAAAAGACATTAATTATTGGTCCGCCACTAGTTTTATCAACTACTTGGGTTCAAGAACTTAAAATGAAAGATCTTGATTTCGTTTTGTGTGATGGAAGTCCTCAAAAGAGAAAAGAAAAATTAATATCGCCACATGATATTTATATGATTAGCGCGAATTTAATTCCGTGGATTGTGCCGGAATTAAAAGATTTTGATTGTGTGATCATTGACGAATCTACTATGTTTAAGTCTTCAAAATCAAATCGTTTTAAGAAACTTAAAAAACCAATTCAGTCTATTCCCCGCCGGGTGTTGATGACTGGGACACCTATTTCTAACGGCATTCAAAACATTTGGAGTCAAATGTTTTTGTTAGACGGGGGAGAAAGATTGGGTAAAAGGCATGGAGAATTTATGTTTCGTTGGTTTGTTCGGGTGAGTGAATGGAAATGGATCCCCCGAGTCGGCGCGATGGATGAGATTGTAAAGATAATTTCGGACATTGTCATAAACGTAGATGATGTTGAATTTGCAGAATCGGAGTATAAAATATTCAATACGTGGTTAAATGATCAAAGTAAAAAATTTTATATGGAAATTCAAAATGATCTTGTAAGTAGCTGGGGAGAAAGTGATGTTGGGATTGATAATGCAACGGTTGCTTTGAATAAGTTGTGTCAAATTGCTAATGGCGCCATGTATTATGAAGACGATGTAATTCACATTCATGAGCAAAAGTATTCGGCATTAAGACTTATAGAACTTCAAAGTCAATCGCTTATCGTTGTATATAACTATAAGTTTCAGCTTGATCAACTTCTACAAATGGGATATACTCACTTACAAACACCATCTGACATTGACGATTGGAATAACGGGAAAATAAAGAAATTAACATTACATCCACGTTCGGCGGGATATGGATTAAATTTACAATTCGGTGGATCTTCACTTGTATGGTTGGGATTAACTTGGGATTTTGAATTATATGCACAGACAAACGCCAGATTAATTCGCCGGGGGCAAACTTCTAAAGTTACAATATGGCACATTCTCGCTCAAAAAACGGTAGACTTTATAATTTACTCTTCTTTATGCAATAAAGATATGACACAGCGAGATTTTCTAAATAGTATTCCGTTAATTTTACGTAGTTGAATCAATGTGTTATAATATTGATCATGCTTCCAAACTCATTATTTACTGGCGAAACATTCGCTTGTTCGGAAAATGTGCCGCATTTATCTCCCGATTTATTTATTGCCGAAAATTCGTCGGACCAACTTTCTAATGATGAGATAACAAATTTATTATTGGGATTATCTCCGGCAATATTGAATTATACTTCACAATATACTTTAACTTTTATTCATCTCGGAGTTCCTTCAAAATTTAATCACACAGTCGATCCCGCGGTAATATCAACAATAGTTGGCACAGTTGTCGGAGAAAAAATTGTTTTTAGAGTTCATCCATTATCCCCGGATGTTTATCCTGTTGGACCATATTCTCTTTTCTTTACATTTACCGTTTTATTTGATGGGGATGTGTTTATGAAAAAAAATTATACAACGGGATCATTTATTTTACAAGAACCCGGTGGAGAGCAATCTGATATATATTATAATTCAAACATTATTGCAATCCTCAGATCTGTGATTGAATCAAAACTCACAGACCGTAAAGACATAACTTCTTATTCTTTGGGCGGTCGTAGTATTTCAACTATGACTTTAGAGGAATTACAAAAACAGTTACGAATATATGAAGTTCGGTTGTCTAGACTTATACGACCTAGAACTTTTTGGGAAATAAATCGCCCAACACGGTTGTTTCGTTCTTGGTATGGTGAGGAATACCCATGAAAATATGGCCGTTGATTAAAAGTTTTTTTTCTAAAAGTTCTCCAAGCGTGTATGTTAAATCTAATCATGGCAATAATCCATATTCTAGTTCGTATTCTCGGTATTCGCCTTCAAATTATTTAAGATACTTTTCTCAATTTCCTCAAATAATTGCATTCAAAAAGGTAATGGATAATAATGTTATTGGGAATGACCCACCAATTCCAACGTTTACAAACGTTAAAAGTCAGCGAGATATGGAAATGCTAATAGAATTTTGGAATTCTTGGAGTGAAAGAGTTTCAGTTTCAGGCGATGAATCTTGGGGAATTTATTTGCGCCAACTTGTCCAGACGTATGTTATTTCTGGAAAAGTATTTACACTTATTCGTTACCACGAAGATTATAATTACGGTGTTGGTCTTCAAGTTTTAACTCGCGATTGTTTAGATACAACTTTTGGTACAATTCCCACGCCGTATAAAATGGTTGATGGAGAAAAATTAGTCGCATATCGCGGAGAAGTATTTGCTAACTCTGGTAGAAAAGTTGGATATTTATTTCGTTCAAATTCTTTTTTTAGTAATTCTCCATTTAGTTCAACATTTCCGTCTCAGGCGTATATGCCAACATTAGACGTATTATACTTAAAAAACATTTCTGACTATGGAAATGTTGATCATTTTCCGGAAGATCTTATTAGCATTCAAGAAGTTATTGATAATATTAATAAAATTGAAAAGTCGTATACTAATGCATTAATGATCGCTGCGTCAAAAATGGGATTTATAGTTTCTAAAAATGAGTCTGATGTTTTTATTGATCCAGTTTTACCGGATGGAGATATTCAAGAACAAGGCGGATCTTTACCATCTCAATTTACAGGGAGTGCGATTGAGACATTGCCCCCAGGATTTGAATTTCAATCATTTGATGCGTCAGGACCAACGGGTGATGTCGTTGGTTTCCGAAAAGACATGCAAAAATTGATCAGTGCAACTTTGGGGATTGATTATGCTACAAACACGGGTGATTTATCTTCTACAAATTATTCATCTACAAAATATGGCGCTGCGGTTACTCGCGATGCGTACCGATCGTATCAAAAAATTATTGAAGAGCAAATATGTCGGCCGTTAATAAAGCGACTTATCTTAAAGGGTGTTGAAGGCGGGTACTTAAAATTCAAATCGCCTAAAAGCATTGATCAATGCTTAATGACGCCGTGGAAGTTTAGAGCTTGGAGTAGTATTGATGCAATTAAAGAATCAGTTGCGGCAAAACATAATTTAAGCAGTGGCGTTACAAGTCCTCAAAGGGTCGCGTCTTCTCTCGGTGTGGACATTGAAAACATATTGACGGAAGTTAAGCAGTTCAAAAATTTGTTAGAAAAAAATGGACTTACCATGGAAGATCTTTCAAAATTCAAATAACTATTTACTTTTGAATTTAGAGTGTTAAAATTTATTATTATGATTGAACAAAAAATAATAACAGACGAATTAAAGAAATCTCCGTCGATCCGTACGAATAAAAAAACAATAACAGATGAATTGAAAAAGAAATCTCAGCATATTCGTGAAAATAAAATTGCTACTTTTATGAACGAAAGTGTTGTATACAATTCTAAAAAGAATAGTGTTTCTTTTGAATTATCTGTTGCTTCGGGAACGACCCGTTTAGTTCAAAGCTTTTGGTGGGCATATTATGAAACGTTGGACGTTATGGGGGTAGATACTAAATATCTTGATGATGGTTACGGCGTTGTTTTACGATACCATGACCGAAAAGACCATGTTGGTAATATAACGAATGTTAGAGTTGATCCTAAAAATGAAAAGATTTATGCAACTTTAGAATTTTATTTGGACGTAGCGGAAAGTAGATCTGTTTTTGAACGAGTGCGTAACGGATTATACCGGAATGTATCTATTGGCTATTATGCAAAAGATGGAGCGGATGCATTAGAAGTTAAAGAATTAGAAGATGATGATAACGATAATGACGTTAATTATGAAGTTATTTTTAGAGACTGGGTATTGGCAGAAGTTTCATTTGTGCCGGTCCCCGCTGATGCGACGGTCGGAGTAGGCCGGAGTAAAAATTCAAGTATGGAGGAAAAACAAATGTCAAATCCGGTTGAACAAGAAGTCATTGAGACTTCTCAAGAAAAAGAGGGTCTTTCGGAAAAAATAGAAGTATCTCCGGAAAAGGTTAAAGATAATGAAAGGAATTTAGATACTATTCTGGATGGATTTAGAGGATTAATAGACTCTTCACGACTTTCATTTGACGAATTTAGAGAAAGATTGATCACCGTCCATAACGGATCGCGGATTACAGAGCGAGATGTCGCAAAAGAACTTGTAACATTAGAACGTTCTAAGTCTGGTTCTGATGTTGAAAAACTTTCAACCGTCAATGTTGTAAGAAATGAAACTGAATTTTCTTGCGGTAAAATATTACAGAATTACATCCGTGGCGTCCCCCAAGACGGGGAAGAGCGTGAACTCTTAGATGAATTTACTCGTAAGACTGAATCGTACGCTCCGTTAACTTCTAGCATGGGTGGAATTATAATTCCTCACGCCGCTTTCGCACGCGATAGGTCTATGTCAAAATTGTTGGATATGCGTGCAGTAGATGTAGCAGCAACGCCGGCGGGGTATCATCATGAGATGTTTGACGAAACGAATTTTGTAGATGCTCTTGTTTCTAAAGCATATTTACTTCCAGAGATTACGATATTGCCCGACAATTTAGTTCAAGACCTAGTTGGCGTCGTTGAAAGTGGTGCTTGGACTGTTAGTCATACCGATCAAGACGATGCAATTACGGAAAGTACTGGCGTAACATTTGGAAATAGAACTTTCAAATGGCACCAAATAAACGCCAGAGTTAAAGTTAGGAAAAGATCCTTAGACCAATCTACTTTGCTGATGGGGAGAATTATGCAGCAAGCCCAAAGAGATATTGCTCGTGGCGTAGATAATGTAATATTAAACGGGACCGGGAGTTCTGCGCAGCCGACTGGCATATTTGCTCTTGCGGGATTAGACTCTGTTGATGGCGGAGCTGCTGCAAATGCAAATATCAAACCATCGTATAAGTTGATGGTAGATTTGAGGACGGAACTTTATAAGAACAATGCTGAACACATGGAAGCATGCTATGTTTTAACTCCCGAGACGTATGGGACTTTGCAGGTGAGTTCAAGATTGACCGGTGCGACCGGTAGTGCTGCGGATGCAATTGTTCAGGTTGGTCCCGATAAAACAAAGATGATTGATGGATATAAACTTATTGTGACGAATCATCTTAGAAAAAATGCAAATCGTGGAACAACGACTGGCAAAAGTCATTATGGATTGTTCGGGAATTTGAAAGAAATGGAGATGGGTATGTTCCAGGGAGTTGAATTTTTTATGGATCCATATAGTGAATCGGCAAATTCTTTAATTAATTTGTATGTGCGTCAAGCGTATGATATTTTACCAAGACACGTGGCGTCTTTCGCCGCAATATTAAATTTAGATCCAGCACTATAATTTAGGAGGCGAGTATGAATTTAAATGATGTTTCAAAAGTTGTTTTAGTGACCAGGAGGTCAAAGGTTTTTCGGCAAGAAGGAGAAATAGCGTCTTATCCTCCGGGGAGTGAAATTACCATCAATGACAGCCAAGATATAAATACTCTCGGGATGGGTGTGACGCCACAAGATTATTCTTATTTCCAGCCTACGATTAATAATAAAGTACGTTATTTTGCAAGTGACGGAGAAAGTTTTCGCGAATTTGATACTTCTAAAGCGGCGAAGGATTTTGCTAAAGTTATTCAGAATACCGATAAAAAAGACAAGAAAGACAAGAAAGAAGATCCCGTGTTATGAGTTATTTGAATGAAGATTTATCCCGATGTTACGGGGATTTTAATCCCGTAAAAAATTCTAATGGTGTCACAGTTTCTGGGTGGATAGAAACTGTGACATCAGAAGATTATTCGGACACGGATGGAGTTTGGGTCCGGTCTGACCAAAAAATTTTGCATACGGGTATGACTACCAAAGTTGGGGATATTTATATAGACGAACATGATATTTCATACTCCGTGACCGGATTATTAACTGACAATGAGGGTCATAAAACGTATGCTTTGCGTAAGCAATGATACGTACGACAAATAATTTTGCGGAAATTGGAAAAGTAGTTTTAAAAAACTACAACCGAAAGTTATCTCCTGCAAAAATTCGTAAAGTGATCCTTCCTGATTTTAGAGATTCTAAAAATCGCTTAGTGGATTTGATCCGCAATACTACTAAATTATCTAAGGCACAATCTAAACGGCGTGTCCGTGATAATTCTCGCGGTAAGGCCAGATTTGGAAAAGTTTTAGATTTAGCTCTATGGACATCGGGTCGTGCAACAATTGTTCATCTTGGAAGGTTCAAACCGCGGAAAAGGACCGCTGGATCATCTCTTCGTATTAAAGGGCGGCGATATCCACATGCGTTTTTATATCGCGCCAACAAGTTTACCGGCGAAAAATCCCGAGTATATTCTCGTGAATTTGGTGATTTCAAAGCTTTGAACATTAAACAACGCGATGTTCAGTTTGTATATCGCCGATATGGAAGAGCCATTGCTTCTAGATATGGAAATCGTATGGCAAAAAAGTTAGTTAAATTTTTAAGTACTTTTGACTAAAAAGTCAGTCCCTCCGGGTGACATAGAGGCACTTTAAGACTTACAGATGTGTATTACTATTATCCAAAAACTTTAAAATAAATGTAAAAATACTATTTACATTTATGAAAAAACGGTATATAATTATATTGAGAACAAAAAATAATGGAGGTATTTAGATATGAGCAAATTGATTAAAAATAAACCAAGTGAGTATGTTCAAGATTTATTGGACGGAATTGAATGGGCAAAAAAGCATCGCGATAAGTTCATGATTAACATGAGAACATTTGGATCAGTAGAAGAAAACGGAATTTGTGTCGGTTGCTGTGCAACTGCAGCATTACAAGCAATAAATGATCGCCCATTTAGTAGCAATGAAATTGGAGTTAGAAAAGACAGGGCTGCAGCACTAAATGAAGATACAGGAGACGTAGATAAATTTGAAGAGGTTATAAATTTACTACGAATTGGTGATCTTAATAACTTCTTTATAGAGGCAGATGAAAAATTGTGCGGCGAGAACTACGAAATGATAAACACAATTGTTGACGATTGGGACGATTTGTGGAGGCTTAACCGGAGCAATTGGGAAAGTGAATCTGAACTGAATACAATACGAAAGTTTCAAAAAGTTCTGATTTCAAAAGGTCTTTAATGATTAAATAATTTCAAAAAATTTTAAAAATACTATTTACATTTATGAAAAAACGGTATATAATTATATTGAGAACAAAAAATAATGGAGGTATTTAGAATGTATAGAGATCCAATACTTTTAATTCATGCAACCGCACAGTATCTGAAAGTTGCAAAAAAGAAAAAAGAAAAGTTAAGTCTCAAATAAAAGACTTATTAAACCGGGGAGCTGATCCTAATAAAACTCAAGGGTGTTATCTGACACCCTTGAAAATGGCAATTGATTCCGGCGACGAAAACTTAATTGCATTATTTCAATCTAAATAGATTGAAATATCATAACGGGTATAATCCTAACAAACGCCGCGGTTGTCTTAATACAGCGGTAGAAATTGCCATAAACAATAAACAATAAAGAGTATAAGTTAGTTAGATTTTTGATTTTATCTGAGAAGTTAAATAAATCTGAAATCTTAAAAGAATTTGAAAAAATATAAGGAGATAAAAATGAATATTAAAGAAATTGGAACCGCGGTGCGGTGGGAAGATTATCACGCACCAACAAACGATACGGTTGTGGTAACGGGCATTGTTGCTGACATAAAAGATAACTGCTATATTATTTCGGTGCAAGAGATAAAAACAAAAAAGTCAAATAAAAAAATGAACCGACGCGAGCTCTTAAAGTTTCCAAGTCTTACGGCTTGCAAGATTGATTTTTCAGAATTAAATGAAAAAGAAGTTATGATTGAAAAATAATTTTAAGGAGGTGTTTATGATTAAATTAGAGTTAATAGATATGGGAAAAAGTTATTCATTTGGCGTGTATGTACCAAGTTTATTGTATGAGCGGTATTTCGACAAAACATGCAAAAAAGTTAAGTGCCGACTGCATTGGGTGAAAGATATCCCGGTGACGGCAATAAAGGAATATAATGACACAATAACTGATGTTGAAATTCCTAAATTATCTTTATTTCATGCCGCGACTCCAAATTTTTCGTGGTCGGGTTATCTTTATACGGACATAACTAGCCGATTAAGTTCATGGAGTGAATTTTTGGATGTGAGAATGAACATGAGCATATTAAAAATGTTGCTCCATCCTCAAGATCAAGCGTGGTTTAAGGATATTCTTTATTTACGGAGATTTTCTACATCTCGTGTAAGAACTGACATTCAGTAAAATAAATACATAATACACAAATTTTCATTTTGTGTATTATGTATTATAATATTTATAGGAGGTTTAACATGACAACAATAAAATTAAATGTACGCAATAAAGATTATAAGGTTATCGGTGTAGATGGAGTTGAAGTAAAAGTTCCTAATTTTCAAGGGCGTATCCATTCCGCCATCAAGCAAGTAGTGACAAATGAGTATACGTGGCTTAATGTAAGAAATAAATACTGGAAAGGAATTAAAAATGATAAACCAAATAAGAAATCAAATTCTTGATGAATTTACTACTTCGGGATTGGACGCTATTAGCGCTGAAAGAATTGAGTTGCGCGATTTTCCTAAAGTGGCACTTGAATTTGACGGGGCGTCTATTCAACAAATTTACCACGCTGAAGATCCATCTAAACAAGTCGTTGGATTACGTAAGTGGAGATTAGATTATAAGGCGATAATATATTACATGGACAAAACGAGTATAGATATGCACGTAGGGGTGATTTTAGTGTCGTTGGATAAATTAACATCTAATACGGGTCATCGTTTTACATGCCCGGCTATTAGTGAAGAGAGGTACAATGCTCAAAGTAGTGATGAGCCTAAAAGTTTAGAATTATCAATTGAAGTTTTAACAAACGCTTAGGAGGTTTTATTATGGGACAATTTTATTTTGGATTGGGGGCCATTGGAGTATATGAAGATAATGCTTTACTCGGTTTTTCCGAGGTTCCGGGAGAAATAAAAGCTACAATTATGGGTGGGATTTCCAGGTCTATGGGGGGAGCCTCTTTGTATCCCGTTGCGGCAAGAAAAACACGGTCTGAAGGCGGTGTTACAATATCGTTAAACGAACGACCGGAATGGGTAGACGAACTTGCAAACGCTGGGAGTAAAGAGGATACGGCAGCAGCTGCCGCTGCAACAATTACATCTGTAAATTCTACGGGGACATCTGTCGCTTCGTTAACTGTTACTGCTGATGCTGATGCATATTACGGAACATATTCAGTGAAAGTTACTGGCGCGTCTGCGGTTGAAGTGACTTATACCGGTGCGGGCGGCGTGATAAAAGATGATATGACATTAACAGTCGCCGCCGCCGAGTTTAAGACGACGGGCGTAAAAATCTTAAAACCAAGTTCGGCTACTTTGGTGACCGATGATGTTACGGTTTATACTATCACTCCCGCACATGACGGGATATCAGTCATTTCCGTCCCGCAAATCAAAGCAAGCAAAGAATACTCACTTAAAGCTTGGAGTGCAGTTGGAGGAGCGAGTGACTCTATTGAGGAATTAGAAATTCCAAGATTGATATTTGATGGTGCGGATTATGGATTTACGGACAATGAACCTGTCACCGGGGTAGAAATTACTGGGAGTTTGTTGTCACCGACAAACGGAGAGTCCGTGCTGAAAAGAAAAATAATTAAAATAACGGCATGAGTAAAATTCCAATTATTGAAATTTCAGAGCCCGATTTTGTTCCGGTCGAAGTGTGTGTCAACGATACATATCGTAAAGTTTTACATCTCCGACCATTCAGCCTGAGGGATGAGGCATGGATGCGGGAGATATTTGAAGATAATGAGAACATCTTTACGGATATTGAAAAAAATAAAGATATGACGCGGATTATGCAAGTATTTGTTCATCAATTAGTTGATGATGACCGAGTAGACTTAGCGAACGAATTAAACACAACTCCTGAAACATTAGCGGACAAATTAATGAGTGTATTGACTATTGAGGCGCACGATAGTACTGGGTATGGATCGTGCGCTGCAATTATTTACGCTTTGGGGAATGCATATAAAGTTAGTTGGCCTGAAATTCCAGAATGGAAACATGTAAAAAAAAATCTACGCCGTCGTGGGGTGAGGTGGTCATTTATATTTTGCGCAACCGCGGGGGTGGCAATTGTTCTTTGCACGACTTATTTGATTATACTCCGCGATGTCTTTTGTTTATTTATGAAGAGTTGTTAGCACAAAATTTTGAGGAAATAGCAATGAAATCTGGTTCTATGAGTTATTCGGATATTCGTAAAAGAACTCGCGGGAGTGACTTAAAGTTATTAAACGATGATCAGAAAGATTTTATCCGAAACAACTTGAGATGAGAATATGGCAGAAGTTAGAGAACGTGTTACAATTAAATTTGCGGGAGATGATAAAGAACTCCGTAAGTCTATTCGCGATGTTGATAAACAGATGTCTGACTCTCAACGTAAAGCCGGAGATGCTTATAAAAAATCGGGTCAAACTCATTCGCGAGTCGTATCTAAAAAGAAAAGAGAAGTTGGAGCATTAGAACGTTCTTGGAGTGCATTAATAAAAACAATTGGCGGATTAACAATTGGTTTTTCAGCAGCTTCTGTCGGGTTTATAAAATTATATAGAACACAAGAACAAGCCGAGCGTCAATTAAACGCCGCGTTAAAAGCAGTAGGATTCCGTGTTGACAAAAATGTTTCTAAAATTCAAGCATACGCCGATAAGTTACAATCAGTTTCGGGGATTGGAGATGAAGCGTCTTTGCGTGTATCGTCATGGTTAGTACGGTATGCTCAATTGAATGAAGATCAAATAGTCCCGATGTTGGATACGATAGCAAATGTATCGGCCTCTTCTCGTCGTGGACTAGAAGGATTTGAACGAATCGGGGAACGACTGGCCAGATCTTTGGCCGATCCATTAACGGCAATGGCTCAATTTGAAAGATACGGTGTATCAATTACAAAGCAAGAAGAGGAATACATACGCCAGCTTGTTGAAGGAAATAAAACTCAACAAGCGCGAGAAATTTTAATTAATAAATTGGCGAAAGCGAATAAGGGAGCATTGGACGCGGCTATTGGGGGGACGACCCGATTTCGTACTATTACTGCGGACATCGGGGATATTGGAGAAAAAATAGGGAAAATTTTAACTAATGTATTTGAGCCTGCTACGATACGTGTTCAAAAGTTTGTGGGCAGTCTTAAAAATGATAAAGAGCTTTTTGATAGAGTTCGTGAAGACATTGAAGCTATTTCAAAGGCGGTTGGCGGATTAATTAGAATAACGTTTTCAGCATTTGCCGGGCCTATTGGGAAAATTTTAACAATATTTAAAGGTCAAATTAATGATGTACTAAAATCTGTTAGATCTAACATTGATAAGACAATTAATATTTTAGAAAAATTCGCACGCGTCGCAGCTGGAATTTTTATTGTTACAAAAGTAAAGGCTTGGGGAACTGCTTTAGTGTTAGCGCTTAAAGGAGTTCGCGCGGGGTTTACCCTCGCACGTATTGCGGCATCGGCTTTTTGGGGGAGTGTAACTTTGGGATTAGGATTAGTTTTAGCATATTTGCCGGAAATTATTAATTTGGTCAAAAATAATTTTACGGCTATGAGCGAGTTGTTATCTGGTGTTTTTCGTGCTATCGGATTTGGAGTTCAATACAACTTGGCAGTAGTTAAAAAAACGTTTTTTTCAGTGTTGGCAGAAATTGTTGAAAAAATTGCGAGTCTTCAAGATATTAAAGGTGTGCCGGATATTATTTCACAAGAGACGGTTGATAAATTTAGTGGGTTGTCAAAAAAGTATACGGATGATCTTTCTAACTTAAGAGATAAAATACAAGATAACGCCAAAGGAATACGTCAAGCCGCGTCAAAATTGTCTCTTGATTTTTCATCCCCCAAGGTTGTAGATATTTTAGATGATAAAGATACGGGAGATGGAACTGACACGGGAGATGGAACTGACACGGGAGATGGAACTGACACGGGAGATGGAGAAATTTCTCCACGAACAGATCTTTTTTCATTAACCCCTGAGCAAGTGAACCGTCAAATTGACTTGCTCAAATTAGCATTAGAAGGAAAAGAACAAGCCGAGATTGAATTTTGGAATAGAGAACAAGAGCTTAAAAAGTTACAACGGGAAATAGAAATTGCTGAAGAGTTATCCCATAAGGGAAAATTAAATGACGCTGAAACTCAACATTTGGCGCAAATGAAAAAATTGCACGATTTAAACCATAAACAATTAGAAAAAGATAAACGTGCTTATTATAATAGAACTTTGAAAGACAAACAAAAATTTGGACTTTCAGAATTGCAATCAACTTTTGGAACATTAAGTTCTATTATTGGTTTAGAGGGTCGCGCCGCAAAACTTTCATCCAGTATTGGAAAAGCGCGAGCAATCCAGGGGTTAATAACACAATTAAGAACCGCCGTTCCGAGCGTATTCACAAAAACATTAGACGCTATGTCGTGGATTCCAATTCCCGGCGCCGCACATGCGATAGCTGCTGCCGCCGCGGGAATTACTTCAGCGACAGCGACACGCGGTGTTGCGTCGGCAAAGTCTGTTCCGGAGTTGAATAGAACAGTAGCTTTAGCGAAAGGTGGAATGATTGACGGAAATCCGGCGTTTGGGGATAATTATCGCACAATATTGCAAGCTGGGGAAGTCGTAGTTCCAAGAGAAAATTTTAACGAATTGAAAGAAAAGATAATTAGAGATAATTTAGCAAATCCCCCAGTATTATCCGAGTCAGATGCTCCACGAGAGATTGATTTGTTAGTTGAGTTCAAAAGTGATGCTGCTAAATTACTTCAAGAAATTCGCGAGGAAAGAGAGGTATTGGACTATTGAGATGTGAATTTTTTCTTATTCCCAAATATCGTTCGGATGTCTTTGGTGAAAAACAAAATATTACACGAGATGTTTTAACACCACCTAAGATTTCTTTACGTAGAGAGTCATCTCAGTGGTCCTTTGGATTTTTTGTATCTGACATTTTGAAATTAGAATTACAAAATGTTAATAACGTGTATTCGGATGATCATCCGGATTCCGTTTTCAAAGGCGGGATAAACGGCGCAAGGTTAGAAATATCTTTAGACGGTGTTGTTTTTTGGCACGGAATTGCTACGGAAAAAGGATATAACAATGATTTTCAAAAACAAAAAGTAATAATACCGTTTCGGTCCCCTGATGCTATTTTAAATGAAATTTCAACTAATTTTACAATTATCCGGAATGGACAAACAATATCTCAAGCGATTGCTTCTATTTTATCGTTTGAAGACTTAAGTGACTTCCCGTTAATAGATAGCATTAACTCTTCAATTGTTATTTCTGACGTGAGTTCTTTAATACGAAATAACAATTCGAGTAAGGGGGTAATTCAAGAATTACTGAGGGCGATTGATGGAATACTAACGTTTCGGCATGTGCAGCAAGATTTTCTTTTATTCGATAGAAGTTTAGGATATGATGACGGGGTAGAATTATCAAAAATATCTAAGTGTTTTGAAATACGTTCAAAAGATTCTGGCCATAATCAAATATTTAACCGCATTGTAATAAATGAAGTTAATTCTTGGGAAATTGCAAGATCAATTTTAGCATTTGGATTGCGTCCGATTAATTTAGAGATTGCGTGGGTTTCATCGGTGCCAATACTCCGACTTTTGGCTTTGAATATTATTGAGAAATTGTCTTTTCCAAGAGAAAGAATTGTTGTGGTGATCCCCGCAGTAATTGATGAAGGTGAGATCATTCCGCCTTTGAAAGATATTTTCATCGGAAAAATTTTACAATGTCATTTTTCTGACGAAATTGCGAATCAAAATGTATATGGCAATACGACATTCGGAAGTTTATTTTTTGAGCGAGCAAACCGTCCCGCAGTATCGGGAGTTTATTATATAGATCAAATTTCTTATGATTTAGCTTATGACTTAATTGAAATTGCAATCCGGAAGCGAATATAGCATAAAAGTCAGTCCCTCCGGGTGACATAGAGGGACTTTAAGACCTATGGACGTATATTACTATTAACCAAAAAGTTAAAATAAATGTAAAAATACTATTTACATATCTGTAAAAGCAGTATATAATATAATTGAGAACAAAAAATAATGGAGGTATTTAGAATGGAAACAAGAAAGATTAATGGAATTAAGGTTAACAGAGGAGACCTTATAGAATTTCGGGTTTCGCCGGAAAATGAGGAGTTTGTATATAAACAATTTGACGGGTTCAAAGTTGGAGGACCCATTAAAGATAAGTTAGTTTTACACGCCACTGAGTCTATCGCATTTTGTGAAAAACTTTCCCACTTAAGGAAAGTAGGAATAAAACAATTTGGTCCTATTTCTTTTAGAAAGTATAAAGAACTTTCTAAACAACAGACTTATCGAGAGGATACAATTAATGACTAGATCCCGGATTGTAGACAGAGTATATACGGAGATTTATGGAAAAGGCGGGTGGAAAGGTACTACGGAAAATGAAATGAAAAAAGAAAATGGATTTATAACTTTCCGGTCAGCGATGAATAGATGGAATAAATTTACAAATCGTGCTGGGTTGGAAATAATATCCAAAACATACACGTAAAAAGAGGTGAAATATGAAAAAAATAGTTGTAGACTTTGATGGAACAATTGCGTTAACTACTTCCACTGGATGGACTCCAAATATCCCCGTAATTCAAAAGATTAATGCTTTATTTGATCTTGAGTATGAAGTTACGATTCAAACGGCGCGTGGAAGTATTTCATGCAAAACACGCGAAGATGCTGAAAAAAAGTATAGAGCGATAATTGAGTTGTGGCTTAAAGAACATGAAGTTAACTTTACACGGCTATCTTTTGAAAAGCGATTAGCTTTATTTTATGTAGATGATAAAGCTTTAACGCCGGATGAATTTAAAAATTTACAAATTAAAAAGATAACTTCTGGGTGGAGCGGAAGTAAAATATTTTCAGACGGCAACAAAATCTACAAAGAAGAGCCGTCAGTTGAAAGGGCTCGGTTGGTGATGCAATGGTATGAAAGTGTTGATGGAGTTTTGGATATTCCAAAGTTTTATCACTATGTGGGAAATACTATAGAACTAGAGTTCATCCCAAATACGTGGGGATTAATTTCGGTACTTCCAAAGCACTTTAACTTAATCCAAAGCACTTTGGACAAAATGAAAGATTTAGAACCAAACGGTCAAATGACATGTTGGCAATACTGGAAAAATATCATTCAGTACATTAAAGACTCTAATGTCCCGGAGTTTGTAAAGCACATGCCGATGCCGGATTTAATTCCGCGTACTTTTGGTCATGGAGATTTTGGAATAAAAAATATGCTTTTTAAGGGAGATAAATTATACCTAATTGATCCACTTCCGCATGCATTTATGTCAATATACATTGATGTTGCCAAACTTCTCGGCAGTATGTTCATTCATTCTTATTACGGACCAACTATTAAATCATATTTTGACAAATTGACAACTCAAAATGAATTAGATAAAAGACTCATAAAAAAGTTAACGATTTGCGAAATTATTAGAACTTATAAGTACGCGACAAAAGATAGAAAGCCGGGATTAATACAAGCAGTTGAAACGGCAGAAAAAACATTTTAAAAAACTATTTACATTTTAGAAAAGTTATAATATAGTATAATTAAGAGGTATTTTATATGACAAAACATTACGATGTTGGTTTTACATGTTCAACTTTTGATTTATTACATGCCGGCCATTTAGTGATGTTAGAAGAGGCAAAGTCTTTATGTAATACGTTAATTGTGGGTTTGTTAATTGATCCCACAATTGATAGACCTCAAGAAAAACAAAAACCTATTCAAACCGTATTTGAACGGTATGTTCAACTTTCCGCGTGCCGTTATGTTGATAAAATCATCCCGTTTGGAACTGAGCAAGAAATTATTGACATTTTATTGACAATCAATCCGGACATTCGGATTGTCGGAGAAGAGTATAAAGATATAGAATTCATCGGGAAGTCTTTATGCGAAATTTATTATAACAAAAGGAACCATTCTTTTTCATCGTCAGACTTACGCATGCGGTGTAAAGAAAATTAAATACCTTTGGAGGTAAATGTATGAATAACGAAGCAGAAATTTTGGATATACAAGCCGCAGTATTAGAGGAGCTAAAAGCGATGCGAAGTTTGTTAAATATTATTGCAAAGCAAGACGCGGTATTGGACGCAAATGTCGGTGAGTCTAAAAAGACTTCACCTACTACACTCACGATGGTTCGTACTGCAATTAAGCAGTCTAAATTTGGACCAAATGAAGTGAAGTTCATTTTGAATAATGAATATAATTGTTCAAATAGCTCACAATTGGCGAAAGATCGTTATGACGAAGTGATAGATAGATTTGAGAAAGGCGATTGGACTTTAGATCTAATCAGCGAAACGATCACAAAGATTAACAAAAAAAAGCGCATATCGCTTAAAGACATCCGCGATATGATGGATAGAAAGTATAACGTATCAAAGTTGGTTGACATGAAACCGGAAGATTATTCTGAGTTTATGGATGAATTACTTCAACTGGATGCCGAATCACAATCGCATTCGCAAAATGTGAAGGAAAAAATGACTTTGACAAAAGACGACGTTTTATCTGCAGCCAAAGAAGCGTTGGCCGAGGGTATGAGTTCTCAAAGACTTAAAGATTTTCTTATCACATTTGGAGTTACTAAAGTTAGTGAATTGCCAGAAGAGCGATACGGAGAATTTGTTGAAAGTCTTAAAGAAATTAAACAGCTCCCCGAAGAGGAGTTGCCGGGAGAATCTTTGCTATAATGCAACATTCTTTGTACGGCGGTTCAAATTCACATCGGTGGTTAAATTGTCCTGGGTCAATTAAGTTGACCCAGGAGATAATTGGCACAGAATCACATTTTGAAACTTCTATGTATGCAACTGAGGGATCGGTTGCACATTATGTCGCATCGTGGATGTTGAAAAATTCAGGTCTTTCATTTCCCGAATCTGAAATGAAAGACTATGTTTTAGAATATGTAAATTATGTAAAAATGTACGTATTGGATTCTAAAAAATTACATATCGAAAAGACAATTTCTTGGGATCATGTCATACCTCATTCTTTTGGAACTCCCGACGCCGTGTATGAGGGGAATAGTACTGTTCATATTTTTGACTTTAAGTACGGGATGGGAATAAAAATTCCGGCAATTGAAAATCATCAGCTTATTACGTACGCAGTTCCATATTTACAATCAAATATGACATATTATTTACACATTATCCAACCGCGACTTAATCATTATGACATTTGGGAAGTATCATCTGACGATATTGAAAATCATGCCGCAAGAATGAAAAGTGCATATTCAAAAAGTATTTCAAAAGATCCACCGTTATCGGCTAATCCAAAATGGTGTAAATTTTGTCCGGCAATTCATAGATGTTCTGCTGTCAAAGAGTATGCTTTTGAAAATATTCCCGATGTGTCATTAAGCATTACTAAAAAAGAAATGACAATTCTTAAAAATAAAGATTTGATTTTTGAATATCTTCGCAGATTAGAGGAAAAGATAATCACTCACATGCAGCTGGGCGGTAGAATTGACGGCGTGCATTTGGGGAAAAAAAGAAGCTTTATGAAGTACACCGGAGACGCAGAAATGGTTCTTAAAAAAGAACTTGGCGAAAATGCTTATGCGAAAAAGTTAAAACCTATCGGGAAAATTAAAGACTTAGTCCCGAAAGAACTTTTAGATAAGATTACTTTCAAACACTCCGGCGGCCATAAAATCAATTTTACTCCGGGTGAAATTGATGTTAATCCAGAATACGTTCTGGAGGGAGGAATAAATGAGTAATACAATAGTAATCCAGGAAGCGAGATTAAGTTACCCGTCATTGTTTGAAAAAGAAGTCTTTGAAGGAGTGCCGAATAAATATAAATGCACTTTAATTGTAAATAAAAAAAATAAAGATTTGATGGGGATGATCAATGATCAAATCGTGAACGCTTTACAATCTAAAAATGTAAAAATCGGAAAAGAATTTTGGCCGATACGAGATGGAGAAGATAATGAATTTCCGGGGCATTGGTTAATAACAGTTGGTTCACATTCACGTCCATTCGTATTTGATGAAGAGGGAGAATTAGTATCAAAAGAAGACAATGAAGTAAATCAAACAATTTATCCTGGGTGCTGGGTGAAAGCTTCTATAAGTTTTTGGGTAAATTTAAAGCATACAAAAAGAGTAGTTGGTGAATTGCACGGAGTTAGAAAATTAAAAGATGATGAATCTTTTAGTGGAAAACATTCTAAAGCGGAGATAATGTCTGATTTGGGCGTCGCTGAAAACTCGGGAGGGATAGACTTATTATGATAGGGACACGTTTGAAGTTAACCGAACTATGCGAAAAGCATAAAATAACTCCGACCAATTTAGCTAAACAGATTGGCGTTAGTTATGTTTCATTGTATAGATACAATAAAGACGCACGGTCAATTAGACAAACGACCGTGCGCGAATTAGCAAAATACTTTAAGCTAAACGCGGAAGAGCTATTTGAAAAAAAACATACGCCATAATGACTTTGTGGGCGTGGGACATTGAGTGCTTGTCAAATTATTTTTTAGTTATGGCAAAATCAACTGCCGGCGAAATTAAAACTTGGGAGTCTGATTCAATTATTGACTGGGGTGATAGTTTTGATGATTGGTTACGGTCAACATCCACGGTTGCCTTTAATTCTATTCATTATGATTTGCCGATGATTATGAGTACATTTGGAAATTTTGCAGACGTGGGTGAATTAAAACAATTGTCTGATTCTATAATCGGAAGTCATAAAACACAAATGGAAGTTTATGGATATGCTAAGCAGATTGATCATATTGACTTATTACTTTTGACGGGTGGTTTTTCAGGGCTTAAAGTTTATGGTTCTAGAATGCATTCTAAGAACTTAAAAGAAATGCCACAAATTCAAACCCGTGAGGAAGTAAAAAAGTATTGCTTGAACGATTTAGATATTACTTTAGATCTTTATAATACTTTCAAATCCCATATTGAAATACGAAAGACATTGTCTAAATTATACAACATTCCAACATTACAGTATAAAGAGCCCGGGGTGTGCGAAAAAATAATGTCTAAATTATCTGGTGTTTCTAAATTTGATTCATTGCCAGCAAATCAAAAATTTAAGTATGAAATCCCGGATAAATTAAAATTTGACAATATCTTTCTTAAAGGCTATACCAAGTTTATTTCGCAATTAGAATTTGAAGTTGTGAATTACCGCATTGTAGTACCGCCGGAATTAAAAAATAAAACGCTAAGATTTGGCGGAAGCGTATTTAATTGTGGAATTGGGGGAATGCATTCACGGGAAAAAAATATGGTTGTTGAGTCCACTAATAACATTCGTATCTTAAATATTGATGTAAGTTCGTACTACCCAATGTTAATGTTAAATTATAACCTTGGCGGAAATTTAGAAAAAAATAAAATCTTAGATACTTATCGGAGTATTTTGAAATTTCGGATGAAATCAAAAAAATCAGACCTTCCATCTGACAAAAAAATTGCTCAAGCCTTAAAACTGCCGATCAATTCAG
>CBDBDR010000010.1:0-8226 GCA_965203965.1 Thermodesulfobacteriota bacterium
ACAGGAGAAGGAATGAGATCACCAACACTGCTATTATAAGATTAGAGGTTCTACGAAAAAATATTTCACTAGTGTAGCTCCAAAACATTCCTCTAACTTAGCTCTTGTGCCCTTTCCCAAGTGGAGAGATTTACAGTGTGTTGAAAAAATACCCAAAAGTCAAAGGTATTCGTGTTGATGCACATTTTCTTGTTTTACTACTGGGTTTAATTTTTAGAATTTCTATGGAGCCAAGAGGAGCCAGCAAACATGGGTGCTTGGTCGTACGTGGAGCCTCGATTTCGTAGGCAACTTGGACACACTGTAAGCATACTGTCAACTGCATGCGGTAACTGTGATTGTCTCTGCATGTAGCTTAATCTTGTGAGCAGAAAACCTCTCGGTCCTCCAGCAGTAGGTGTATCTACTGCACATCAGTCAGAAGTCAAGAGTTTACTGTCAGATACATTTCCACAGGTCAAATAAACAGTTCCAGAAATTTCTACACACCTGTTCATACTTTTGTTTTTTGTCATCCAATTACTGGTTTTGTCGATCGATATTCATTGTTTTTGTTATCAGCACATGGCGCGATATTGTTTACATAAATCCCATGTTGACGTGACCTTGACTTTTTGTCGCGTGGTTTGTGCAGCTGCTTTCTCTTGATAAAGATCTACTGATAAAGTTTTTCACGCCCAGAATATTCACCGTGAACCAAAGATGAAGGTAAGATGAGGAAAAGCTCTCGTGCAATCTAGCTATCAGTGGTGTTTCTTTTTCGCAGAGGCAAGCCGCGTTGTTTCTGTTGACCCTCGTGGTCGCACAAGCTGTAGCTGGACCGGTACAACTCTCGTTTAAACGACAGCAGGAAAAGCAGCAAGTATCTCGACTGCGCGGCACTGAAGTGGAACTCTGCGGAGTTTGTATTCAATTTGCTGGTCAATTCATCAACGAACTGCTCAATATTATTCTAAGTGAGTGCTCGAGCTAGCTATCTAAATATACTAGTACACCATGTATATCATGTGTGCTGCACCCGTGTTCCTTTCACAGATGCTGGAGTGGTTGGCGCCTGTGGTGATCTTTGCGGTGCTTTGGCTAACAAAGTGAATAACAAGGTGGTTGGTGAGGTGTGCGATATCCTCTGTGATGTTGTTGGAATTAAGGAATTTATAAAACTGATTGAAGAGTGAGGTTTCAGTTTTCTATTACTAAATTTGTGATCCTCTCTCTTCTAGAGCTGACCTGGATCCGATCTACTACTGTGAGCTGATGAAACTGTGCGAGGTCAAAGACGACGGAGACGCCACAATTAACAGCATCACCATCACTCCCAAGAGCGGTCCGCAAGGTAGAAGATACATTGTGTACATGTGAAATGCTTAAGATTGGTGCTTATTATTAGGAGAATTCAAAATTGACGTTCAGTTTACCACTAAAAATGGTACAGGCACTGGAGAAACTGTTCTTCAAATAGAAACTGTTGATCATATTCCAGTTGGTAAGACATCACTGAGCACTCTCTTTCAAACATTACTCTCGATCTCTCTCTCTCTCTCTCTCTCTCTCTCTCTCTCTCTCTCTCTCTCTCTCTCTCTCTCTCTCTCTCTCTCTCTCTCTCTCTCTCTCTCTCCCTCCCCTCTCCCTCTCCTCGATCTCTCTCTCTCTCTCTAGGTGATAATGTGCTGAGCAAACCTATGGCACCAGGAACATATGGTATATCTTGGACACTAAAAGCTGTACCTGATCCTGACTGTGACCCTACTCAGGATCAATGTGAGAACTGGTTAGCTGGAAACTACAATGCAGCAGTGGGTGAGTAGGCAGTGATGTTATGATAGCTGTAAACTATTTTTAACCTTTCTATAGCTATCTGCAATGGACAGTGTGGCAGCAAGCACCCTCACACTCAGCTGTACACACAGGCTACAGCTAACTTCACTATTACAGGAAACTAACTCTACAGCTCTGACAACACACAATGCACACATTTAATACAGCAAGATGTGACTGTTTCATGCACCCCTCAAAAAGTTATGATTTGATAATCATTAATTTTACCTCTACCTTTGCAATGCGCGATAGTACTAGTAAAGAGTGGGTGGGCTCAGTTCTAAATTCCGTAAGTATAATCGAGTGATCAGATCTTGCTTGACATTTGCAATAAAAATTCACCACCAACTTGAAGATGAAGGTACGGTGAGAAGCGGGCTGTCAGCCTTGTGCAATTTTGTTTTTGTTGCAGATCCAAGCCGCGCTGTTTTTGCTGACTCTCTTGGTCGTTGATTGCGCTGTTGCTGTACCGCACCACCGGTTTATATCGTTTAAGCGACAGCAGCAGGAATCGAAGCAGCTAGTCGCTGGCCGCGGCACCGAAGTAAAACTATGTGGAGTTTGTATCCAATTTGCTGGTCAAGCCATCAACGAATTGCTCAATATTTTTCTCGGTGAGTGCTCTATTATGCTGTGATCACATGCATGCTCTTTCCACAGAAGTTGGAGTTCTCGGAACCTGTGCCGAAATTTGCACACTTTTGGAAGATAAGACCGACAAGATCATCGGTGAGGTGTGCGATATCCTCTGTGATATCGTTGGAGCTAAAGAATTTATGGACCTGGTTGAGAAGTGAGTTTAAATTTTTTCAATTTTCATCTCGTGGGATCTTTCTTTTTCTCTTCTAGAGCTGACCTGGATCCAATCTACCTATGCGAACTGCTGAAAACATGTCCAATCAAAGATGATGGAGACGCCACAATCACCAGCATGACAGTGACTCCCAAGAGCGGTCCTCAAGGTAGGAACCAACTTGTATCATAACATACTGTGTTCCTAATAATATTTTAGGACAATTCAAAATTGATGTGCAGTATGTCTCCAAAAACGGTACAGGTACCGGACTGGCTGCTATTGGTGTCAGGACTGTTGACGGTGTCCCAGTAGGTAAGACTGCTTGCTTATGCACCAGTGGACATGTACCCTCATCTTCCATCTTCTCTCTCCCCTCTTTCCATGCAGGTGACAATGAACTGAGGACACCTATGCCCGCTGGTTCATATGATATCTATTGGACGCTAAATGCTGTGCCTGATCCAGACTGTGACCCTACTCAGGGCTTCTGTGAATTATGGTACCCTGGGAACTACACAGCAGTAGTGGGTGAGTGGGCTATTATGTTTTGATAGCTGCATTTTGTAACTCCTCCCTGTCACCTTTCTAGAGCTCTGCAATGGAGAGTGTGGCAGCAAACATCCTCACTCTAAGGTCTATACACGGGCTACAGCTAGCTTCACCATTACAGAAAACTAGCTTTGCAACTTTGACAAACATTTGCAGTGACAATAATTATGTGCACACACAATAGTAGCTTTTTGTTACATATCTCAAAATTTCTTATCAAGCTAATAAATCTGATATGCAGATAGTTCCCCATCAGGTGTAGTCACCACTAGAAAGGTGTCATTGCTGTTCACATCGGTAGCAGTCACAAATCGGTTTCCTGGGACGGCTAGAGACCACACCTCTTTAGTTTCCCAAGAGTCGCCTTTCAATGTGACAGAAGTGACCACTACTTTCCCCTGTCCTGTGACCATGTAGAAGCTGTCAGAACTGGCTGGGGACTGGAGAAGAAGTGGAGGTGTAGTTAGTGGTGGGTTAGTGGGTAGGCTCCACTGGGTGGTGACAGTTCCCTTATACGGATCCATCAAAACCACCTTATCACTGTAGGCTGCTAGAAATACAGGCAGAATCTGTCGGCCTTTCTTGAGTCGGTAAGGAGGATGTGCTATTGAGACCAAAGGGCTTGAACTCTTAGCTTCAGAGACAAAGTTTTTCTTATAACTTGTCCCGGTATCATCCACACTGATTATAACAGATCCTTCACTGCTGTCAGAATTGGTGATCTTGACATGAGCTATGATTGTCTTATTAATAGCCATTGTACCACCAACGGAGGGCATTGCAGGAGAAACCACTTTCTCAGATGGTTTCACAGTGCAGCCGTGAAACCGTTCTTTGACCGTGGGGACTTTTCCTTTTCCAGTGACCTCGTGATACCAAGCAGTCTTGAATCTCTCCACCATAACATCACGGAGGTCAATGGCGTACAGTCGTACTGTGTAGGTTTCTAGTTCTGTGTCATCATGAGGCCAGAATGCTGTGAGCAGGTAGAATCGATTCAGAACAAAAGCTGGTGACAGCAGCGGAACAAAGGTTCCATTGCGGGAATTAACTGTGTCGTTGATAAAGATGCTAGCATCTGGAATACCATCTGCAGTGCAAAACTTCATTAGTTTAGTGACTTTGAAAATAGCATTGTAACTCACCAGTTTGATAAGCAGTGAGTAGCCCGCATTGGTAGATTATGAGCACTTTACTATTAGCAGTGTAAGTGAGGTCAAGTGGAAACCCATTGTATGGGTGGAGTGCAGTCACACCTATCACCTTGCCTAGTGGATCATACCCAGCCAGTGTGTAGCCATCAGTTGCAATAACAGCTCCTCCAAGATCCACCACAGGCAGAGGCATGACACCCAGCTCATGGCTTGCCCAGGTGAACTTGTTGTTGGTATCTGTAGATCCCAGACCTCCCCTAACAGGTGGAATTTAAAAAGCATTTTTGTTTGCATTATCGTTATGCCTCACTTCACTGTGGCTGCTGTGTCGTTGAGCGGACACACTATCATGCCTCCATTTGCAAGGCAGCCTTCCTCGACAACCTCCAATTTTTTGCTCCAAGCTGCAGACGGAGCCGTGGGAGTGATTGGTTGGATAATAGGAGAACACTGGCAGCGGTCTGGCTGACATCCCGACACGGAGCAAGCACTCTGTACCAGCTCTATAGCGCCTGCAGCAACGATCACAGTAAGTAGCAGCCTCGTGCACGCCATCGCAGGGGGTTGAGTGGGTGGGGCTCAGCTGTGCAGAAAGAAGGCGTGGTCAATCCCTCATGCGCCATGGCATGAAAGAACTCACTCGCCATGATTTGGACTAGATGTCTTGCTGGTTTACGACTCCTTGACTACCGGATCACGCCGTTGTTTCACTGTAGATACTCTGCTACGTCTGGGACATGTCTGGTATCCGCTCGATCACAACAAACATCTCGTTCAGCACAGCACGTGGTGCTGTCTCAAAAAAGAAACTTCGCAGGTCCTCTTTCGAATTCAGACGATGTCAGTAAACGAATCTCCTTTCAAAAAGTAAGCGCTTTGTGAGGTTCATCCACAGTCACTTTCAACCGCTATTGTTAGGAGAACATTTGGACCATACCTAATCTCCTCAGTCTATCAAGATTAGCTTCTTCACCAATTTTGGGCTACTTTGTGCTCACAGAAAATTACCTCTGGGCTCTTGGGCTGTTTGTCATTTCCGGGATCACTGATCTGGTAAGTCACATGACTTCAGTCTGTTTGAGCTGATCTTTTATAGGTTGATGGCGTCATAGCAAGAAGGTTTCCTTCACAGTCCTCCATGTTGGGTTCTGTGCTAGACCCTCTAGCTGACAAATGTCTGGTAGCTGTTCTCTCTGTCACTCTGGCTATCTCTAATCTTCTACCATGTAAGTGAGTGGAAGGTGTTCGTTACATCTAGTAACTCTTCAATGCAGTTCCTCTCGTCTTGCTCATCCTGGGCCGTGATCTCTTGCTGGTGATGGCTTCGTTCTACCTGCGATACACCACACTACCTCCTCCAGTCAGTAAACGACAGTATAGCTGCCTTCATCCTTATAGCACTTTGTTATGCAGAGAACGTTTGCACGATTTTGGGATGTGCAAAGGTCTACTGTACAAGTCACTCCAAGCATGATTGGGAAGGTGAGAACAGTGACTAGAGTCTTTGGAATTTTATTGTTTGCTCACTATTAGATCAATACAATGTTGCAGCTCTCATTGGTGGGTTTGACTGTGGGAGCACCTGTTTTTGGGTTCATCGACCATCCAGTATTGCAGACCCTTTGGTGAGATACCGTATAGCGGCAAGTTTTTTTGGGAGAATATTTTCGCGAATTATAGGCTATTCACGAATGTCTTGTTTTTGTTGACAAAGATAGATTCGCGAAATCCTCTATCTCGCACATTCATGAAAATTTTCTCCCACAAAAATTTCCCGCTATACGGTACTTATACCCACAGTTTATAGTGCTCTATATCCCACCAGGTATATCGTTGGCTGCACTACAGTAGCTAGTGGTGTCAGTTACACTACGCAGCTCAGAGGGTTTAAACTGAACCTGAAAACTCAAGCAACTACTGATACCTCTCAAAACAGATCTGTTGACCCAATACGACCCAAAAATTAATCATCTTATTGTTGTTTTGTCAGAATCAATGGAGATCATGTGTGTAGCATGTTTGAGCCGAGGTGTGCTGTGAGCAGCTTTACTAGTTCCGAGTGACGGTGTCTGGTAGCTATTTCAAACACTGTGAACCCCTCCTTGTTCCTTATCGACGTGCTAGCTCCTCTCCTAATGCACAAAATGTTCGGTGTGAGCAGCACTTGATTGTATAGGGCTGCACTCACTTTAGCAGTAATTCAATAATGTCTCTATGTGAGGGGCCTTTGAGAGTTGCTTCGTGCAATGGAGTGTTACCAGTTCTCTTGTCCTGGCTGTCCAGTCTCGCACCATGGTTGAGGAGAACGTCAATGGTGTCCGTGTGGCTGTGACTAGCTGCTGAACTGAGCAAGAACTGACCTCTTTGATTCACGTGGTTGGGATTAGCGCCCTGGAGGATGGTGCTTGATTTGAGCTAGCTACTGGTATTTATGTCAATACCTTCTCGATGAGATTCTCAACAATGTCCGCTCTTCCTTGTCCTTCGCTGCCCAATTCAACAGCTAGCAAGTGATCTTCAGCCTTTAACACATGCAGTCACACCAATCGCTCACACAGTATCACTCACTCACCTTCATCCCAGTCAAGGAACTGCTTCTGCGTGTCAACTGCTTGGTTGCTGGTGGTTTATTCCTCCTAGTTCCAGCTGAACTCACTCTTCTTCCTCCCAGATTAGTAGAAGTGCTCTTTCTTCGAGCACCTACAGGTAGAACCAGTCACACACGCACAATCAGACACAGACTACTCTAGCAACCTATCATGTGTGTAGAGTATCTCTGGGTAGTGGTGCTGCTGCTATTAGGTGACCCCTACACACAGCAGAACATCACAGCTAGGTCAAACACATTAGAGGGTCTTGCTCTTACTCTCAAAGCAAACACAAGGTTGAGTAACAGTGTGTGTTCACTGTTTTCCTCCACTTCCTCCTTTGAGTCAGCTGAGACCAGCTATACAGTGACAGTCAAGTTTAATTTGCACTATTTTTTATTTTACCTTGCCGATCTCCTTCCATCCGATCTCATCTTGAAAGTCAGGTGAGCATTGAGAGTGAGTCCTGAGGTGAGAGCAGATATGGTCCAGCTGGGTCCTCCATAATCCTGTAAGGGATGATGACACTGTAGAAGTGTGATTATCACTTGCCTTTCCCTGGACTGAACTCAGGAAGATGTTGGGTTCTATCTTGCGATGCTGATTTGATTAGTAGCTTATTTGTCTCCGTCTGTTGTTTGCTGGCGATGGTCTTGGCTGATGGAAAGAAAAGGCCTTGTGTCTGGGTGCTGGTGGATACCACACTAGGCTTGACAGAGACGCCTTTACTGTCCTTAGGTACCACTCGATCAGTGACTGGGATCCATCTGTTGGGTTCTATTGAGTTAGCCGTCATCTAAAATAAAGGAAATTACATTTTAGAAAAAGTGCTGCATTGAGTGACGGACTCACATGTAAGGTTGGAGCAAGCTCAACATTCGGTCGCAAAGGGCATTTGACTAGAGTTCCGCAACTATGGCAGAATCTTGCCTGCCATTTGTTGGCAGCGAAACAGGAGTGACAGTTGAGCATATCACGAGAATCTTCAGGCTGTATAGTGAGATAAATTAATGCAAGTGTGTGTGTGTGTTGCTGACCTTACTACCACACCAATCACAGTATCTGGCATCAGATACGTTCACTCTACCACAGGTGCCGCACATGATGTAGCTGCTACCGACTATCGGGTTCATTGCAGTGGTGTTAGCCGGCGAGGAAGAGACCTTAGGGGGACCATTGCTAGCAGGCCTAGTAGCTGCTGGTGAGAGTGAACTACCACACGTGACACAGTCTGTGAGATGAGCAGGATTAGCAGTACCACACTCAAGACAGAGACCATCATCCTGTAAGATATAGATTAGATTTTGACGACTTCACGTTCACA
>CBDBDR010000011.1:0-10278 GCA_965203965.1 Thermodesulfobacteriota bacterium
AGCATAAACCTGAATACTACAGTGTGTATAGCAACATAATAGATGCACATCATGTACAACAATGTACAATTAATCGATACCAACCAGTTTCCAAGCATCATTTTGTGATTTCCATTCCTCATTACCAGTGCTAGCTGTGCTGCCGGTCTGCTCAGCAACATGTTCTGCAATGCTGTTCATTTTGGTTGGTGCAGTGAATTTGACAAGCTTTTTTAATCGACTGATTTCATCTTTACGACGGTGATACGTGATGTGAAAAGCAACAACAATCTCTGAAAAAGTGCATGGAGTTTGAATGAGGTGATGGACATCTGGCTCCAATGTAGCAAGAACAATCTGCAATTTAAACACTTATAAATCTATTCTTTATTATTATAATAATAATTATACCTGTGTTTCATTTTCTCTTAAACTTTCATGTTTTAACAATGATGGCAAAGTAGCATTTATCAAATCTGTTATGTATCGTCGGCCCATTGAAACATGGTGCTCCTCTTTAATAGTGTTCAGAAGTTTGCATAAACAAGTCAGATTATCCTTCATGTCATAAACAAGATCCTTGAAGAGGACCGCTGATTCGGTTTCTACAAAAGGAGTTTAATGCATAGTATCAATGGTTTCTGACACTCACCAAAATTGGATAGCTTTAGCCTCCATCGAGTTTCCAAAGAATCTTGGAAAAAAACAGAAAAGGGAAAAGAACACACAAATGAAATCTGATAGAGGTCAAATCTGTTTTCTATGGTGGCAAAATGTTGCTGTTTTACGACATCAGAAATGATTTTGTGTTTAAATGCTTCTATCCAGAAACAAGTAACAGGTTCATTACTGCACAAAAGAAGTTCCAGATTGTAGTTAGTATCAATGGCTGCAATAATACCAGAAAGAACACCTGCTGTTTCACTTTCAAGTCGCCTCAGAATAACATTCATGAATGCTCCTCCATGTTGAAGATGTAATGAATTGGTAGCCTCTTCAACAATCCAATTCCTCATTTTATTGTCAGCTTCTTCCTTTTTCTTAAGGATGGAATGTATGTAGTCAACCAATACTTCATAAAAGTCTGAGAAAAAATGAATTAATTATAATGCAAACAGTACACATAATAATTATGCATACCCTTATTGAATTCATTCCGTAATAATGTTAGCAAAACTAAATTAAGTTGTTTCATTCTCTCAGCTGTTATACCAATTGGCAAATGGGCAGCTTTTTCTACGGCTTGCTGTATATGGACATATAGCTTTAAATTAGCCTGTTCCTTTCGTTCAAAATGTTGTGCTGTTGACAGGCTTGTGTCACAAAGAGGTGGTTCAATGTAAATCTTACGGAACAGTTCACTGAGTAGCTTTTTATGTTCATCAAAGGCAAGAGAGACAGGTGAAAATGGCTGCACAGGAAAAAAGTCATCAATATGAGTGCATATCCATTCACCACCATGAAAGCAAACAAAAGATGACTTGCTGTTGCCATGCTTTCTTGGTAGGTACACTGTAAATAAAACGTGGAAGTGCCCTTTTGCTCTTTTTGATGGCTGTGATGATTGCTCTTCAAGTAAAGGAGATTTTGGCGGATCGAGCCTAGCAGATTCCTCTTGAATGATGTCTTCAAGGCGATATTTTGCACAGGCTAACAAATCACCATTTAAGTGACCAGAACCACACTGGACTATGAGAAGTACATCTTCCTGATCATGATCAAATTTTTGATATTCCTCTCTGGTAAAATTAAAAAAATATTACAATGAGTAATGAGTATTAATTATTATTTACCTAACTTTTGTCGTATAACTAAACTCGGTATCAAATTGTTGAAGAGAACACAAAACAACACGAGATTGAAGATTCTCTTCAAGCTCGTCAATCTTTCCCTCTGAAACCAACTGATTATGTGTTGTAGCCTGTGCATAACATTAATTAATTAGAAGTACAAACACATGTTAAAAATCTTGCCTGCATAAGGACACCTTGCTTGGTAAATGTAGTCTTGGAAATATGGTACTGCACAAAATCTTCCAAAGACATATGATGCTGCCTCTCCATATAGATCTTACACAACTTAGTGTGTTCTTCCACTAAAGGGGTGTTTATAAGACGAATCAATGCATCTGGAGATGCCATCTCAAGCAAAAGAGATTTGCACGACTCAAAAACCTACAAAGAGAAATTGAATAGCAGTGGTACTATAGAACAATAAAAAATATATGGTGCAAGTTCACAAAATATCTATGATCATGTTGAGCTGAGCAGATATTACTCCTTTGGTGAGACACAACCATAAGCTAATTATTTTTATCAAGCAATTTTGCCCCAAGACTCAGACAAGTTTCACCAAAAGTTCGATTCAAGAGCAGCAAACAATGATTATAATTATGGCTTTTCTAAATAATAGTTAGACAGTGCATCCGAGGATCTACGCGATTTAGAAGCCCGAGAGCCGTTGCTATATAGCGTCCGAGCGTAGCGAGGACGCTATGGCAACGGCGTGAGGGCTTCTAAATCGCGTAGATCCGATTGGATGCACTGTCCAACTGGTTTAGACTATAGCAACAGCGAACAGAAACGACGCAAGCCAGTCGAAATCAAACGAGCAAAGCAACGACTCTCTTTTTGTCCCGTCTTTGTTGACGGCGATATTCCTTGGATACCCGTGGGCAGAACCATGAATAGGCTCCAGAGCAGTGCAAAGAAGAACGCCGTCGAAGTTTTAACTGAAGACTTGCTATGGGCTAAAGGTTTGCTAGGAGGTGAAACACCGAAGATGCTATTGGACACTGTAGTTTTCTACAATGGTCTGTACTTCGCACTACGCAGTGGGAGAGAGCATCGCCTATTGAGACATTCACCTTGCCAAGTTGAGGTGGTCGAAAAGCCAGGTGAGCGACCTTATCTACTCTACCACAAAGACCGTGACACATCCAGGAACCATCCTAGTGGTCTACAGGGATGCAAAACTATGCCTAAGGTTGTTATTCGCTACTCTAACACACAGAACCCCGAGAGATGCTTCGTCGCTCTATTTAAAAAGTATAGACAACTTTGCCCTGACAATCCAGTGGACCGGCAACGCATTCTACCTGCAACCATCGCTTTCTCCAACTGAGACCTGCTGGTACACACGGAAACCAATGGGTCACGCCTCGCTCAGTAGTACAGTGGCTCGACTGTGCAAACAAGTTGGTTCCGACGACTAACCAGACTCAAGAGAGACTCACCAGAGATCTACCATAGCTAACTTTATTGATTATTCAGTATATTTTTGTGCATTAATCGTAATCTATTGTTTTAGCACCATGTGGCGGGATTACATTACGGAGTGGCGGGATTACATTATGGGTGGAGGGATTACATTACGAGATTTAGATCCAAGCAACTAGACAATCTGATTGGCTAATACCACTAAGCTATAGTCTAAGTCACAAGTTGACTTAGTTTATTTTACTGCTGAGTATAATGATTAAGAAAACATGAATAACATTTTGTCCAGTATTCACCGTCAGCATCGAAATAATTTTTATTTTTCCACACATAATTTTTCTGTTAGCTATTATGTCTATTCACCTCTTTCTCCCACTCCTTTGATGTTGGATCCATCAGCTGATTTGCAGATAAACTTTTTGAAGCAGTAAATACAATTGCTGAAGGTGTATCAGACTGAAATCCTACAAATGAATCAGAAGGCTGAAACCTACGTACATGAAATGTGTATTCATTGATTGTATGGCAATTTCCACATACTCATAGTTAGGCACGCTGTTAAATTCTTCAATCCATCTTTTGATCAAAATTAAAACCTTCTTTTGTCTTTCATTCAGCACTGTTGATGTGTCCACTATATGTTTCTCAAGACGGTTAATAAGTGGAGTTGGGAATCGATCATAGACTTCCTTTTTCTCAGCAATAATAATCAATCTATTGAATGCTGATTTAAAATCATACAATATACAATATTTAACGGACTTAAAGTCATTGTGAACACGGCACTTGATTCGATGTGTTTGCAGTCCAAGATCTACAAATCGTGTATCAGCTCCATACTCACGATAATACTGTAAATAAATTTGATTGGATTTATAATTGTATGCATGCATACACACATACCTGGTTTAGCACATCATAAAGACTTTCATATTCTTCATACAGGTTCAGTAAAATGACTGTTCTTCCTGTTTCCATACAAATTTTAATTGTGTTGATGTTTCTGTACACCTAGGATATTGCAAATAATTATAGTTATACTGAGCTATATACAGCAATTCCTTCAGCACCTGAGTTATCTGTCTATCTTTAGAAAAACTGCTTCCAAATATAATCAAAGGTGGTTGCTGGTCTACAGTTACTGTAGCACCAGATTTGCTAGGAAGCTCATGAGACTGCTGATAGTTAACTTCAAAAAAGTGTTGTAATGTTTGAAGTGCTGCATAGCTCTCAGTCAAAAATAACAGGTACCGATTTTGACTAGAAATACAAGAAGACATGTACATGGACATGTAACTTGTACTTACCCATGATATGATCGCTCTTTATTTGCTAAGCTAGCTTTTATCAATCCTGCTGGACTGCAATCAGGCTCAATAAGTGGCCATATCTGTACAATTAGACATTATTTTTTATTACAAATTACAGCAATAATTATTATACCTTTTCTTCGAATTTTTGGTCCAAGTAACTTTCAAACTCAGTTTGAACTTTTTCATTACAAAATTGACCCCTCACCAGTTGATCGTGAAATAAGTGCAACAATTCATTTTCACTTTTCTTATTTTCATTCAGTTGTAGAAACTTTTCCTTCAATAATTTACAAGCATTTTCATCATTTTTGAATGCATCACAAAGCTTTCCTCTCCATTCTTCTATTTTGACATGTTTATCAGGGACAGAAGGAAAATTAGTCAATTGTGATTGCTCAAACACTTTCCATGGATCAAACCCATCATATCCACTAAAGTTCCGCAGTATCACATGCTTAATTTGTGCCTTATTAGGAACACATTCAGCCTCTTTACATAACCAGTACAGCATTTTGATCAAACTACAATAATAAAATTAATGAAATAAATTTTACTGCAAAACTTTCTAACCTGTAAAAGTCTCTCAAGCCAAAAAACTCTTTTCTGATCTCTCCAGCTTCACCATTTTGTTTGTTAATAATTTCCAAGTATAAACTAGCAAAATATTTGAAGCATGGTTCCAGCCATTCAGCTACTTTATCACCAGAGCAAATTTCCCTGTTTAAGTTAAATTATTGCATAAAAATATTATTGTCAAAAATAAATCATTACTTGGCACTTTCAAATAGCTCATCTTCCTGAGGATCACATCTAGTCACCATGATACCACGATTCATCTTGGCTGGATCTAGAGCCCAATTAGATATTCCAATAAACGCGACTCTGTCTTCACGATCAACAACCTACAAAATAATTATAGTACATGATATCCATTGAAGCTGCATAAAATTAATTATGCCACGCGGTAGACGTGGCATATTTAGGGCTGGGCAGAAAACAAGATGGCGGCTACACATAGGCTAACGCAATAATTCATGTATATCTTGGCTATTGACGACATCAGTGGTATTTATTAGGGAGGCACGGTAGTGACTCCCTATGTAGGGATGAACGAGAAAACAAGATGGCGGCTACATACAATGTATTAGTGTTCAAACGCAGATATTTCGCCTGGTGATGAATTTTATACGTCCATAGACACTCAAATCTGCTATCTGGCGTTGCCCCATCTTACAGTAGCAAGGAGATTGCTCGAAATTGTTACTAAAGTGACGAACCTGGAAACGGTGAAAATCGAGTTTCGTCATCTTCGTTTTCTTTCTTTCTTTCTTTCTTCCACTCGCCTAGCACCTTTACGTGAGCAGTGCCGAGACCAAAACACCCACGAACAGTCGTGAAATTCTCCTGGCATGTGCCTTTTGAACTTTGTTTTTAGCGTAACGGCGATATAAATTCAGCGATTTCTCGATCGTGATCTATTGTCAGCTTAGTGTTAGACGCCATTATTGTGATTGCGCAATACGCACGTGACCAAGCAGTGGCTAGCGCACGTGACCAAGCAGTTAGAGTATCGCCGCGCCGTATGGATCAATATCACGGTGAACACATACCTGGCATTTGTCTGGAGTCTTCGAAGAACGGTAAGCTCGTGTAGGATCGCCATTCTGCGCTTGCCAGATAATTATAACCGCCATATGTCTACAAACAAGGGTGGGCTGGGCTCGTATGCAATGCATGCATGCGTAGGCGACTAGGCAGAGCTGATTTGTCAATTTTAGCTACAAGTTTAAGAAAAGCCATCAACAACAGCAATACTAAACTAATGGTGGAAACAAAGACTTCTGAATACATGCATGATATTGAACTGCACTTCACTGAAAAAGAAAAAAGGACACAAACAAGTAAATTAAAAAGATTTCTATTGAAATCAAAAGGATGTAGTGATGAAGAAATCTACCACTGGTTCACAGTGTAAACCAACAAGGAACAAGCATGGAATGGTAACACGATTGACTTGCTAACAGACCATAGATCCCTACATCAGTGGCTGTACATAAGACTATGATCAATATTTTGTCACAAACAGCTGAATTCAATTCAATGCACGTCAGGTGTCAGTCAACAGTAACTAGCTGAACTAGCTATGTCAGGCCACAGCAGCCACTGATGTAGGGATCTATGGTCTGTTAGCAAGTCAATCGTGTTACCATTCCATGCTTGTTCCTTTTTGGTTTACATTGTGAACCAGTGGTAGATTTCTTCATCACTACATCCTTTTGATTTCGATAGAAATCTTTTTAATTTACTTTATTATTATTTGCTGTACATGTAGTTATTATTATGCATGAAAGTGCCATGCAATCACTTATAATTATTATGCTATGGGATATGAAATTAAATTATTATTAATGATTGGAGAATTGCCAACTAAGTATACTTATACTACAGCTCAATGTAATTCTAGAATCTGATTGGTCAGTTGGAGGAAAATAGATCACATATTCTTCCGCGGGAACTCGATTGGAACTCGTCAGTGTTTTCCTCTGGCATGAGTTTCTTTTGTATACATTCAGTCTACTGTCTTATGTTCAGATTTATAGCACAGGTACTAGCTTTGGTAGTTACTGGTTGTGCGTTCGCTTCTTGGTATGGGCAGTGTCTATAGGCCAGGGTACTTGGCTACGATTGACTTGTTGTGCATGAAAAGCGTAAGAAAGCAAGAAACTCACAGCATTTTGCTATGTTAACAGCTCAAAGCTTGCCTAATAAATGCACACAGCACGTACAAAAGACTATCATTCTAACTATTCGTTGGAGTCACAAGGTCAGCCATTGCAACGTGGAACGCAAAGTGGCGTTTGTGGGTGTGGCAGCTGGTCACAGTGCGTGTTTTCGAGCAAGAAGAAACGCTCGTGCTGCAGGAAATTGTCGCTTTGGGACGGTCATGAACCATTGTTATTCAAAAATATCTGTGTCGGTTTATTGTTGCCATGTAGCTGTAGTATAAATACCTTAGACTACAAATCATCGGCAACTACGGGATTTAGAGCACCTTGGCAACTGAAATAGACGCCCTCGCGCTATGCGCTCGGGTTGTCTATACATCGGTTCCCGCGGTACTCTACACCCTGTAGTTGCTTCGATCCGTCGTCTAACCTATACGTATAAACTAAAAAAGATGAATAAAAAGGATGTAAAGACAGCTGATAAGCAATCTTTAATTCTGAATGAAATGAGCAATGAAGAAATCTACCACTGGAGAGGTAACACGGAATGATACACAATTAACTGCGCTACTGTAGGGTTGGGGCAATGCCAGATAATTTTTGAAGTAAGTATATCTTTGGTCACGTACAGTACCGTTCACGAGTAAGTGTACTCAAACCCGCGGGCTAACCGCGCGTAACTCGGGGGTGCCCGCGGGTTCGTGAACATGTACCCGCTGCCCGTACCACACTAACCCGCGGCCCTCATGCAGCCTTGCATGCACTCGCGCCCCGCTAGATAGCTAGGCAGACTCACGTTGTCGTTGTGCGACCTGCGCGAGCATATACAGTGCTCGCACGTATCCGCACCAGCGCGTGATGCACTCTGTATTTGCATCTACCCGCGGTTAATGATATACGGTTCCGCGGGCAAGACAAAATTACCCCCGGGTTGCCTGCGAGTCTCCCGCGGGTGTTGGTCCACTTACTCGTGAGCGGTACTGTACATTATTTTTACCACCTGGTGAAATACTACTACATGGCATTGCAGCTTCATTTTTCCGCCTATCCCATGCAAACTTACATCGACGGAATAGTTGCTTCCTTCAGTTCCATCTTCTAACCAAGGATGAAGGACCTTTAGTGGTAGACCAGGTGAGTCCTCAGCAAGTCCTACTTCATCAAGTACAACAACAGACACAAATTTGTTTCTGTCTATTTTTCTTTGTATTGCAATAGCTTGTTCAAAAACATTTGAAATACTTTCAGAAGTTGATAGTTGACTGCACTGATATGAAAACATTTGAATCTACAATAAAAGAACATTGATTATTAATTTTGATAGGACTATATTAATATAGTTAGCATCACCTCTTTAAAATTTTGCAAAAATCCACTTCCCGTCATCGAATCATTAACAATTTTTTTAGCAAGTGATTTAGAAGTTCCCGGTTTGCCAATAAGGAATAGTGGTATCTTCACATTTGCACAAACCACCATCATCATGACATTCTCACAAAGTGCTCTGTTGTGTGCAATATTCTGTCCAACTTCTCGCATGTTGTTTAAAAATACTTCCTGGCAGCTTTAAAAATAGGAAGTACCCATTACAAGTGATCGCATATGTTGCTGCTTTGTTCTTACCGAAGAACATGGTCGACAAAATGTTCTGGTGTAATTCGACACAATGGATATTCAAAAACAGGTGAGACAGCAGCTACAAAATCGTCCCGCTTAGCTCGTTCTTGAAGTCTTGCATAGTAGCAAACTGACAGAGCCAAAAGAACTGCTCTTGTTGTTTTACACTATATATATCATAAATACAAACACAATACTATTGTTCAACCAATTACCGTTATAAAAGTTGAATTCTTGAATAACTTCCTCATTTCAGATTCAATCACGTCTGATTTTTCAATGAAGAACTTGAAGACAATCATTGTTCTATCCACATCACGCAGACTCACATAGCTGCATTCATCCTATGAAGATGATACATGATTAAGTTGATTGGTGTATAACACATAATGCAAAAAGCTGACCTTTGTATTTCTCATAAAATCTTGTGATGCATTCAGAATACTAGCTATGGCTTTACCAAGGAATCCTTTTAAGACATTAGTAACATATTCCCATTGAGAGTTATCTTTGATGGTAACAAACTCCACTGTATCGCGCAACTGTAAAGCAATATTAATTTGGTATTGCATTTGGATTTATTGACTTACGTGTTTCTCTACAATTTTGATTGTATATTTTTGCTCAGTTGCTGAGTCTAATTGCCCAAAGTCATAAACTAGTGATTTCATACTGAGTGGCAAATCATGAACTCGATATACTAAATGCCGTAGAGGAATATGACCTGAACCTATGATACAACAATTATAGTAAGTATGTACCATATATGCAAGTATGCTACCAAGGATTTCTTTTGTTTCAGTTGCTCTCACATGAAACCCCAATCCAGCAGATTCTAGCTTCTTGATCATTTCTTTTGAGTGCCTGCAAGAACAATGAACATGTACATGCATGCAAACTATGCTTATTTAGCATACACTCTGTATGGATTGCAGGCCGCAACAACTCGAACATCTTCATGAATTTTCCTTCCATTTAGTGTACGATCACACATGATTTCCTTAATCAAATCAATGTGCTCAGTCGTGTTAGCTTCATCAAAAAATAGAATTGTTCCAAGTTGATGTGGTCTTTCAGCATTCTTTTTAGCACGTTTTTCAGCTTTTTCGACAGCTTTGATTATATCTAACTCAGTTGTTCCACCATGAATCTAAATATCAGTATAAATTTAATTTGGAGTGAATTTAGATAAGTAAAATACCTTCATTGGTATGAAATTGTCGCTTCTTTTGGGATGTGATAAAAGATTACACACAAATCTAAGGAGACGTGTTTTTCCACAACCGGTTTCTCCCATGATCACAACAGGTATTTTGCATCTGCGACAAAACACATAATAGCACATCTATGCAGCAGTAATTTACCTGAAGCGCAAAACAATGGCCAAAATCTTTATTACATTGTCAAAAGTGAGAACATAATTTG
>CBDBDR010000012.1:0-46105 GCA_965203965.1 Thermodesulfobacteriota bacterium
CGATTAACACCCATTGCAACAGAGAATAGCTCTGCCAACTCCATTGCAACTAAGCTCGAGGTACACACACACACACACACACACACACACACACACACACACACACACATCACACACACACACACACACTACTGATGAACTTAGTTACAGTAATCATTCTCTTGTTTGTGCAGTGCTTGAAGTGCCAGAGAGCCATTGACTGGTCTGAAGCTCTTGATCCTCCCTCCTCGGCTCCTCAAGCTCTCTTTCCCTCTCCTCTAGACAAGTCCAAGAGCCTGCTTAACAAGCTGTGCCCGTATTGTCACAAGCCATTCCTCATACAGGTATCCACTGAGGCAGCTGCTAGTCCTGCAACTTCCTCCATGATGGTGCCGCCATCTATCAAGAACTCTTCACCGAAGACCAGTCGTAAGCTGCCAACGGTAGCATCAGTCACTCATGAACCTGTGAGGAAGAACGACGTCAGGGACTCGAACAGCCCTAGTGTGCTGCCTCATGTTGATTTATCGTACTCTTACCCGACCTCCCCTGAACCAAATGTTGATAAGACTCCACCTCCCTCTAACAGACCCACCAGCCCTCCTCCTGCTGCTGCTGCTGCTGCTGCTCAACAAGCTCACTTGGATCTGAGCCCGTTCGTAGACAAACCACAGTCCAACTGGCCGGTCACTCAACCACAGAGAACGAGAGAGGAAGAACAGGTTGATGGAGCCCAGGGGCTCAGGGGCTCCACTCAAGCTGTAGGTATTGACAGCTACGATGGTGTTGAGGGAAACCGTTCATTGAATCCTTTTGATGATGAAGAGGATGACTACGAGAGCCCATATTATCCACACCTGCCTGCTTCAGAGCCAAGACCCAGCACTACTCGATATCCGATCAGGACATCGCCTGTTTCCATACACTCATCACCCTCACAGAACCGACAATCCGATACAGTACCCTCCTCTGTACCCTCAAGTACCAGGAGAAGAGAAGGAGAGAGGGAAGTGAGAGAGGACGTGACCCGTAACCAACGCTCGGCTAGGAGGGAACTGGTCTACAATGAGCCTGACCCGTTCACTACTAATCCCGACCCTGTAGCTTCCTCCAGCGTACCTTCAGACAATCTGTGGAACTCGCTGGCTTCCATTGGTCGAAAAGCATCCAAGAAGAAGCAGAAAGATTCCCTGCCTGTCCCACATAGTAGTAAGAGTACCCACTCTCGATCGCACAGTGTGGATCTCAAGAAGCCAGCTCCTTCATCAGGTCTTGAAAAGAGACAAAGCTCGGCATCAAAGGTGCATCGCGGGTCGCAGGCCTCCATTGACAGCTTCTCATCGGACCAAGGAGGGAGAGGAGGACATGACGAGACCAGCTCTGGGGCTGAGAAACACGGCAGCTCTGGTAGTGGAGGAGAGAAGAAGTCATCGAGTGGTAGCAGTAGGCTTAGACGCTTTATAAACGGTCGTCGCAGCAACAACAGCAGGAACTCCTCTGGCGATGTTGTTGACAAGCGGCCGGCATCTCCTGTCATTCCTTATAAGGAAGATGACCCCTCCTACATTCACAGCACATTCAATGTGTATCTAGACATGGAAGTGTTTAATACGGAGAAAAACGAGCAGTTTCAACTAGCGATGAAGGTAAGTGAATGAGAGAAAAAAGAAATAAAGAGTGAATTAGCAGAAAATTTGATGAGCTCTTTAAAATCCTCTCCCTTTCACTCTTTCCCTCTCTATCTCTCTCTTTCTCTCTCTCTCTCCCTCCCTCTCTCTCTCCCTCCCTCTCTCTCTCCCTCCCTCTCTCTCTCCCTCCCTCTCTCTCCCTCCCTCCCTTTCCCTCTCTCTCTCTCCCTCCCTCCCTCTCCCTCCCTCGCCCTCCCTCCCTCCATCTCCCTCCATCACTCTCTCTTCTTCTAGTGCCCAGTGGTTGAATATGGTGAATTGGGTGAGACCGAGTCATTTCTCATTATTTCAAACCTCAATGCGTATGTCTACAGAGTGACAGCTCCTGAGAGGTGAGTGTACGTTGCTATGCTAAGAAAGTATCACATTGGTTACTATGTAGTCTACAACCAACCACATGGCTGGATCTCAAGGCTATGTTACCACTGCGTTCTCTAGTCTTTATCACTATCGGGATTGGATATCAGGTACGCCCTCTGTTCGTCTATATGTCAGTCTGTCTGTCTGTCTCTCTGTCTGTTTCATGACTCTCTTTGTAGTGGTTGAGATTAGAGTTTGGACCTGAAGCATCTTCTGCTCAGTGCTTCACTTTTCTTATAAGGAACGAGGATAAATGCCGTGCAGTCTTTCAAAAACTCTCTTGTGAGTACATCAGTAATGGTGATAATAGTGATGGTGATAGTAGTGATGGTGATAGTAGTGAGGGTGATAGTAGTGAGGGTGATAGTAGTGAGGGTGATAGTAGTGATGGTGATAGTAGTGATGGTGATAACAGTGAGGGTGATAGTAGTGATGGTGATAGTAGTGATGGTGATAGTAGTGATGGTGATAATAGTGATGGTGATAGTAGTGAGGATGATAGTAGTGATGGTGATAGTAGTGATGGTGATAGTAGTGATGGTGATAGTAGTGATGGTGATAGTAGTGATGGTGATAGTAGTGATGGTGATAGTAGTGATGGTGATAGTAGTGAGGGTGATAGTAGTGATGGTGATAGTAGTGATGGTGATAGTAGTGATGGTGATAGTAGTGATGGTGATAGTAGTGAGGGTGATAGTAGTGATGGTGATAGTAGTGATGGTGATAGTAGTGATGGTGATAGTAGTGAGGGTGATAGTAGTGATGGTGATGTAGTGATGGTGATAGTAGTGATGGTGATAGTAGTGATGGTGATAGTAGTGATGGTGATAGTAGTGAGGGTGATAGTAGTGATGGTGATAGTAGTGATGGTGATAGTAGTGAGGGTGATAGTAGTGATGGTGATAGTAGTGATGGTGATAGTAGTGAGGGTGATAGTAGTGATGGTGATCTGTTCTCTAGTTGTTGTATCTGATGTACCACGCTCATTGCTCAAGAACATTGGTGTGTCACAGTTTTCAATGACGGATATAAGGTGAGTGTGTGAAAATTTGTGTCGGAAATTAATATTTTATCATGTGCTGTCAGTAATCCTGACAAGGCTCTCCGACTAGCTGTCATGGTGAGCACTCACCCACTCACTCACTCACTCACCCATCATTCACTTTCCCCCTCTCTCAGGCTCACTATGATCATGTGGAGCCATATCAAGATCCACCTTCTCCCACTAGCCCAGGATCTGACCGCGAGTGTGATGAACAGCTTAAGATGTATCTACTAGCCTACCAATATCACCAGGGACAAGAACCTGGTTGGTTACTGCATTTGTGATTTGTTGGTGATCTTTTTGTCTTTGTTGCAGCTCAAGTTCCTGTCACTCTGGTTCTAACAAACTGTCATCTTTACCTGGCTATTCAGAACCACCAGTGGCCCCTCCCTAAGCTCCACCCACAGCCTAGTAGGAGTGATCTACTGCCACCATTCAGTGGAGTCATTAGAAAAAATATTAATGACATCGAGCAGATTGTAAGGAGGGAGAGAGGGAGTGTGTGTGTGTGTGTGCGTGTGTGTGTGTGTGCGTGTGCGTGTGTGTGTGTGTGTGTGTGTGTGTGTGTGTGTGTTGTGTCAGTGTGAACCTCATATTCTTATACAGATTCTGTATGACGATCAGAATTGCAACTTTACGCTTCATTTTTTCAGCGAGGTGATTATTATTCATCCACATACCCACCCTTTACACTTTCTCTCTGTATACCGCAGGGTCTATGTCATGAAGAGGAGTCTTGGACAATCATACTCAGGACCTCTAAAACAGTTATGGCTCTTGTCACTAAAATCAAAGATATTTGGGAACAAGAATTAGAACAAGAGTTTAGTTTTACGTACAAATAGCTCTAATGTACTTCATGAAGAACTGGAAGCTCAAATTTTTTTATTTATGAAATTCAATTTATTGCTAATAAATTCTATCACAGGAATTTGTATTGTTGACTTGGAAGGGGAATGAGTAAAATAGAAGTGAGGTTGCTATGATGCTATGGAGTCCATTTTATTGGTATAAATAGTTCTTTTTCTGTGAGTTGGTATGTACGGGATCTCGTTCAGTTCCTGATAGTGCAGGGTAGCGTAAGAGCATGGTCCTGGCTTCATGCCTGCTATCGGCTTAGCTGATCTGACACGAAGATGCCTCAACCTGAAGCAACATTTGCTTAGCGCGTACTTCCACACTACTCTACTCTCTCACCATTTTCCAGCTTTGTTACTGCCTGCACTGTCTTGCTTAGCTGAGGAAGAACTAACACTATAGAGAAGTAAAAGAAGCATGGTTAAAATAACCTTCAGCTCACCTAGACAAGTCTGTTGTCAATCCATACTTTGCCAGTACATTCCTCTGCGCGTGGTGGTAAGTTACCATTGTCACTATGTTGCTGTTGCTTGCTCACTCACCTCATCTTGTGAAGAGTCTGTGTTGCCAGCACTGCTTCCAGCTCTTGTATCACCGGTCTGTGGTCTAGAGGTCTCTCCTGACTCACTCTGTGCTTGATCCTCAGCTGGTGAGTCCTCCAGTGATACTGATGTGGACCGCTGGAGGCCGTGAGGAGGATCAGCCGTCTGATATGAACTGGGAGTGTCTAACTGCCATGGAGTGGTTTGACCAAACGATCCTTCGTTGGAGAGAAAGCGAGTGAGGGAGTGAGTGGATGAGTGAGTGAGTGAGAGGGTGAGTGAGTGAGTGAGTGATAGAGTGAGTGAGTTAGAGGGTGAATGAGTGGGTGGGTAGGTGAGTTAGTGTGTTGGTGAGTGAGTGTGTTGGTGAGTGAGTGAAGTGAGTGAGTGTGTCGGTGAGTGAGTGGTTGAGTGAGTGTGCAGTTATTGTCTACCGATGTATTGTCCTTCTCTAGTCCACAGTCTCACTGAAGTGTCACTGGATCCAGTGATGAGGACCAATGGAGACTCCAGCAGCACCATACTGCAGAGAACATGAGTTACGTATGAGTGTTCATAGCAGTACAGATTCTTACCATCTGATGCTGCTTGTGTGTGCTCGCCACTTGATCACTACAGTAAGACAACATGTATATCATACAGCTATAGCGTGTGGTAGTGTCTGACATTGCGTTGGTCTCGTTGTTTCTTGTCTGTCACTACAGTAGGAGCTTATATCCCACCAGCTGACATATCCTGTGATAATGCAATAGTGTAAGAGTTTGTACGTATGCTGTGTAGTCAAGTAACCTTCGATATCGGATGATATGAGAGTCGTGTTGCTGGAATCCACGACTAGGTCTGTGATGCATTTCGTATCACTCTGACAGAATCAGACAGTGACTGCACTGTACTACTAGATTATTGCTCACTGCTTGAAAGACACCTTTGGGTTTGCTTGGGCTGAGAAGACTCCAGAAATGAATGTGACCTATGTAACACATGGTATGGACAGTAGTAGTGCAGTGGGCAGTACCTCCTGGTCCACTAGCTACTAATGTAGCTGACATTCGGGACTTTCTCTGGTCCAGGAAGAGCAGTTTGTGGACTGCAGAATCTCCATCTTCTAGCAGGTGTGTTAGTCTGACACATAGCTGAACGTGAACACAGAAGCAGTTCTCACCGTGTACTAGCCTAGCCTGTTTCTCTTGCAGCAGAGGTGATGTCAGTCTGTTGACAAGATGGCCGGATATCATACTCCACACCACCATCTGGAGGAGAGAAGAGTAGCTGTATGCAAGCTCGGCAGCACTAACACACCTCTCCATCGTAACTAGCAGTGACCAAGTTCTGTGGTGGGCAGAATGCGATGCTGGTGATGTCCTCGCGATGAACATCAGCCTGATCAGGACAGAATCAACAAATCTATGCTAAAAGCAGCTGTGTGCTCACTGTAGAGGCTCCCCATGACTTGATTGGTTTAGCTACTTGTTGCACACGAAGCTCTGCTACATCCTATAGCACAAAATCAGGCTCCAGCATTATCTGTGAAATTATACCTGAAAAAAGTTAATCTTCCTGTCCCAGCCAACAGCAACCACGTATCTGAAATCACAATATTATTTATGAAATGATGCCTGTGACCTGTGTTAAGTGCTCACTTGATTTGATTCACTGACACAAACTTCACATCAGTCACTTCATCAGAGTTATCTGCAGATCACACTTGATCATAAAGTCGACGGTTGGTTGCTTAGTACCTTTGTCTAGCTCAATCAAGCAGTGTCCATTGTTGAAATTCCACATCTTGATCTCGCCATTATCAGACCCTGTTACCAGCCTATGAGAATATTCAGGATTGTAAGACTGGTTACAAAAAACTAGTTGTTGCATAAACAGGCTAAATTTTACTTCTTGCATGCAATTAGATGCAGGCTTGGCTGTGTGTTGTAATAGTATCCACTGACCTCCTACCACAGGAGTCCAGATCGATGGTGGTGATGGATGACGTCCCATGCACTGAAGCAAACTCAAACACACACTCTCCACTAGTGGGATCCCACACTTTGATCACCTTTGAACACAAAAAGATACATTCCAGTGTGAAATCAATTGTTTCTATCGTACCGATCCTTCACATGCTGTTATGATCAGTCCGAAGCACTTAGAGTAGCCCATTGCTGTTATAGGCAGTCTGTGAGAGTGAACCACGTCTTCCTTCCTGATGCCTCCAGGCAGAGAGAGAGGCATCGTGAAGAGTTGGTCTGTGCCGAGAATGAGCGTCTGTCGTACTGTGTTGACATGCATGACTGCAGAGAGAACAAAGTCGTGAACAGAGACAGTTATCAAGTACCTTCTACAGCAGCAGTCACTTTATGTGCTGTAGAGATTACGGTACACAGGCACTGTTGATCAATCAAGTCCCAAACCTGCTCACAGACACACAGTGAGCAGCAATGATTCATTGCAGCATCACCTTTACTGTGTTGTCATTACTGACACTATATATTCTATCATTTGCTGGATCAATCCGAACACGAAATAGTGGAGACCCTTGACCCTCAAGAACTGCAATAGGTTTACTGTGCAACAGCAGAAAAGTTACACAAGTAATGATGTTTCTTTTAAATTCACCTTGTCACAAACGGGTTCCATATTCTGATGACCTGGTCTGTTCCACCAGTCACTAACAAGTTGTGTCTCTCAGAGAAATCAAATGAAGTGACTCCTTTAGGCACTCTGAACACTCGTTGGTCTCCCGGCATCCTGTTCCTAGCCTGTAGGGCGTGTGACCCAGCTCCTCCACTTGTGAACAAGTTGTGAGAATGCAAGATGGCAGTCACTGGAGTGCTACCAGAGGGCGTCCCTGAGAGGAAAAACATGACACTCGATGTTTTTATAAACGGATATCAACTAACCCATTACAAGACTAGAAGACGTGTCTGATGAGCACGATGCAAACACTCTCAGTGATCCAAAATACCTTACTTCTGACACCCAGCTAGAGTGCACCTTCCACCTGACATTGTAGAGAAAGAGAGAGAGAGAGAGAGAGAGAGAGAGAGAGAGAGAGAGAGAGAGAGAGAGAGAGAGAGAGAGAGAGAGAGAGAGATGCTTGTATCATCAGCTGAGGCAACACAGTACCTGTACACACGTATTCCTCCAACCGGCTCTCCACTGACAAGTCTAACAAAAAGATGATAAAGTTATCACATCCAATGAAAACATGTACTTACTTGTCAATCACGTACGTAGGCATTCCACTCTTTCGAGGACCCAGTTTCCAGAACCTACATTCAATGATATCATAGACCACTGGTTATAAGTTGCTTACTTGAAGGCATCGGGGAGGTGTGGTATAGCAAGGATAGTTACTGTTCCCTATATACGAGGTATAATAGCTGCTTGATTATCTTTTGTAGCTGTACCTGTTCATCTCCTATCACCATGATGCAGCTATTGATGTTCTTAGGATCCGACCAGAAGTCCACTTTCAGTGGAGTGGACTCCAGATCACACAGCTGACAGTATGGCTCAAAGTTTGCTACTTCGTAAAATTGCACCTCATTATCACTGTAAAATTTTGGATTTGTGTGCAATAAAAGCATGTATTGCGCCATACCCAGTTGTAAGGATGAATTTGCTATGGACAAGTGAGAGAGCCATGTCTGATACCCATTTTGGTTTTCCGATGAGCCCGGGCTCTGTCTTACGCACTCTCTTTGGTTTCCAGTCCAGAGACCAGAAGCATATCACACCGTCCTACAATATGATACAGGTCAGCTAGTGTGAGTCACACGCACATCATGTGACCTGGCTGCCGGAGACCATCGAGCCATCGCTGAGGTGAAACAATCGGCAGATGGAGTCTCTATGAGGCGTGGATACCATCTCAGCTGGGATAGTGAAGGTCACCTGCAGTGCAATGCAACACCACAAATCAGTAATAAGCATAGTACCTCTTTTGCCTTGGTCTTGGCGCCATCCATTTCATACATCTCCAGATACATATAAGTGCACAGATCATCCTAAAAGTTAGAGTTCAAAGTTCATATAATAGTGCATGCACATTAGTGCTACTATAATCTTAGTCTACATGATGCAACACATACCCAGTCAATGACTCCCAGTGAATAACAATCTATCTTTTGAAAGAATGTGCTTATCTCTGCATCAGTCTGCAGTGAAACAATCAATGGGATTCTCTAAACAATGTTATACTGTTTAGGGAGAAATTTTGGAGGATCAATATTTTGGCGAATGACTTAGATTTTACGTTTTGCTGAGTTTAATTTTGGCGCCCAGCGCCTGGCTCACGTATTACTGTGATAGAAAAAGATTTGGGCGAATTTTATTTTGGTGAACGATTCGCCAAATTTTCACCAAAATTTTAGTCCACCAAAATTTAAAAGTAATAAGCTAAGCTCACTTTGGTTTGAAACTCAGGTAGACTTCGAAAGAATGCTATAAATCCCTTCAAGTCCAAGCAGCCCCTTCTGTTAGCTGTTGCAGCCTGCAAAATGACAAATCACTATATTTATGTAACTAGTTTTTTGCACCAATCTACAGCTGAGAAATTATGCTAATGTTCAATTTACACGAACAGGTACTAATAATAAGTATTTCTGACCTGAAATCGTTGTTTTAGTCTTGAAAGGTGGTCCGGATAGAGAAAATCTTGCACCTGCAGAACCCAGATAGTTTAAGTAAAGTCTTTGCTGTTAAAATCAACTGACTTTCTTTGATCGCCCACTGCTCACAGCGGGAGAAGCTAGTACAGGGTTCAGTCGCCTGGTAGACGAGGAGGGCGAGTCCCAAGCCTGCATGATCTCCACTCTAGGCACTTCTTCTACTGCTGTTGCTGTTCTGTCGTGATTGCGGGCTCTCTGATCACGATCGAGGCATATTTCGTCGACAAATTCCTTCCCACGAAGCAAGGGCTCCTGTTTATGGCGCTTTGGCGGGATGACTTGCTGAAGTGTGAGGCCTTGCATTTCAATCTTGTTAGCGCCGTTTCAACGCCAGCCACGCCTCTACGTCTGGTGCGCATCAATTGGAAAAACATTGTTGCGCTTTAAATAGAATGAAATTACAGCAACAGCACTCGTATCTCGCGCTGGGTAGCTGCTAAAATGGGTCAGTACCAGACGCGACCGACTACACAAACCAATACTCCACCACCTGACGAAGCTCTACCCGTGTTTGGCTCGCCACTTGACAGTAAGGAGACCACCGCTTAGTGTCATCTTGCTCACTGTTGTCTCTTGTTTTAGGTGAAAGCTACCTGGCTTCACTCGGGAACTCGAGAAGTAATTCGCGTCCTCAAACTGAAGATAGCTTTCCCTTTACTCCCAAAGTGGCTGACTCTGACCGCGCTGCTCCCGAGGCCAGTCCAGCGCCAAAGCAAAAGGCAGAAGAGGAAGAAGAGAAAAAACAAGAAGACAACCGAGTCGAGAAAAGTTCTAGGAAGAAGGTTCCCATTGTGTTTCACTGGGACCATGGCGGTAATCACGTCTGTGTCTGTGGAACCTTCAACAATTGGGAGAAAACACAAATGAACAAGAGGTGTGTACATGTTATAGAATTGAGCTTTAGAACTCATTCCGTTGACAAAGCAACTATGATGAAAATGTATTATTACAGCTGTTTGTGAAGTTTTGCATAGGCAATGTCAAAAGTGGAAGTAATCGTTGACCAATAAAATTTACTTATATTCACGTGTTCAATTATTCATGCGTTTGATTGGTCAACGTCATTTGACATAGCTATGCTAGGTCTTCACAAACAGCTCTACCTAGCTCCATTGCACCATGAATACAATAGGATGGTTAGTTTTACATTGTTAAGAGGTCGTGCACTTTATAATGCTAGCTCGGATGTCCTGTTTGGTATAGTACTAGTGTTTAAATCAAAGAGTCATCACAATACTCATGTTGCTATCCTCACTGTCTTGTAGTCGAGAAGACTTCACTCTGATTCTTGACCTGCCTGAAGGAACTCACGAGTACAAGTTCTATGTAGATGGACAATGGCTACATGACCCTGGAGAGGTACACAGCCCTTTAACATGCTCCATTATCCTTTACGTGTCGTGTAGGTGGTTAAAGACAATGGTTTAGGAACATTGAACAACGTCGTCACCGTAGCTGCTAAAGATTTTGATGTGTTCAATGAAAAGATTGACTTCTCTTCACTTCAATATGGTTAGTACTGCTAGTTTTATGACCACATAGTTGATGTGTTGATTCTCTGTGGTTTGTGGGGTAGGTTCTGGCTCGCCTCCTGGTAGCTATGGTCAGATGATACCATCACGCTCAGCCACTACTGGTCTCCCTCCTCACCTTCCTTCCCTTCTCCAGCAAACCATACTCAACCAGGAACAACCCTCTGATGTGAGCAGTATAACGTGTGTGTGTGTGTGTGGTATAACGTGTGTGCGTGTGCATGTGCATGTGTGTGTGTGTGTGTGTGTGTGTGCGTGTGTGCGTGCGTGTGCATGTGTGTGCGTGTGTGTGCGTGTGCATGTGTGTGCGTGCGTGTGTGTGTGTGTGTGTGTGTGTGTGTGTGTGTGTGTGCGTGCGTGTGTAATGTACTTTTCATGGATTGTATGCATGTGTGTAAGTTGATTTTTGTCGTATTTTACTTGTATTTGAAATGTATTTTGTTCTTGTCTGTGCAGGAGAATGCTACATTCCTCAATGAGCCAAACCATGTTGTCCTCAACCATCTGTATGCACTATCTATCAAGGTGATTTGATGCTGTGGCTAGCAGGCTCAGACATCATAGTGATCGTAGAGCACAATTTCTCTAACCTAGAGAATCTATCAGTTTTGTAATTGTTTTTTCTCCTTCAGGATGGTGTTCTAGTGATGGGATCTACTAACAGATACAGGGACAAGTATATCACTACACTGATGTATAAACCAGTCTAACTATTCAATAACACAATATATCACTGTCACCTACATGTAGTCTACCTCTGCTCTCTCTCTCTCTCTGTGCTCTATGATACAAATTTATCACAAGCAGCTAGCTGCTCCAAAATTTAATGTCATTTTGGGGAAATTTTGTACTTTTAGGTGTGGTCTACGTTAATAACCGTTAACCCACGCCTTCGATTATTTTTTTGCAGACCAGCAAATCAGCAATGGCTGTCGTGGCGATTGTGCTTCTCTGCTTGCTTACCGTGTGCAGCGCCTCGCAGCCGTCTCTACAGGCTTACGATGTCCATAACCAGCTACTAGGGACCTTGCAGAACAACACGTACGCCAAGTATTCTCTCAGCGAGCTGTTCTTCCCACGAAATGGCAGTAGCCCTGTGTGTGTTCCCATCCGCTACAACCTGACTTGTGAAAACGAGGCCGAGTACAACGTGTCCTACCTATGGACAATGTACGACACTGAGTCGTTCGCGGGGCAGATGCTGCTCAGTTCAGCTTACTTTGGCTTTACTCTCTGGGGGTTCAACTACTGGCAGCAGCAGTGTAGCTTCGACCACTTAGATACAACTGAAATTAGCTTGGTAGTGGAAGGGATAGATTGCAACGAGTCAGAAGATATCCTGCTGGCAGAACTGAAAGTTCTAACTTCAGCTGTAAGTCACTGTTCCTTCTTGTCTATTTATTGTTCCTTCCTCCTCTCTGTAGTTGAAGGGGTATGTCAGCCAGGGTGATGTTACTACAGTAACTGGTCCTACCCTTACCACATATAGGGCCTATGCTATAAAATGGATTAGCACTGATGACCTCGCCTTCCGTACTGGCTTGACCATCCTGATTCTTTTAGTTGTTGTACTCAACGTGTTTATCTTCTTCTTGTCTCTCGGAACAAGCGAAACTGTCTACGATGCTGTGTTTAAGAATATTCGACACAAACGCAATCCTTACTACCCAATATTCTGGTCCGTGGTTATCCTGTCCATTGGTTGGAACATCTGGCCGGGCTGGGCGGTATTGACCATCAACGTTAGCGGTCTGCATTATTTCATACCCACCATTGTGTTCCTGCAGTTCTTCACGGCTCTTGTGATGAGGAAATACCTTGAGTTTCCTATTCCAGGACTACGTTGGAAATCACCGCCACACAAATTCTTCAAGTCAAAGAAACCTGAGCCTTTACCACCGAAATACTTCTTTTGGCAGATCTGTCAGACTCCTCAAGTTGGTCGCGGGGTCATATCTTTCATAGTGCAGACGGCGGCTGTGTGGAGTCTACTGGTGCTGTTCACTCTGATTGTCTATTATGCTGTGACGATTGCTGTAGCGTTGTATCTCGATCCAATTCAGACCCTGGTGAAGTTGCTGTTTGTGAAGGCAATCGCTATGTGCGCCATGTTTGCCGTAGCTCTGCTGTTTGCCTCTAACTCTCTTGAATGGAAGTGCACCCAAAAATCTTGTTATATCAACTTCATAGTCGTCACTCAGTTCCTCTCCGCTCTGACGTTCCTTCCCGTCCTTGCTTATCTCGCATACATGATAGGCGGAGTCATCTTTGTAGCTAGCTCCACCCAGCTCAGTGGTATACAGGGAGTCCTAGCCATTCTACCATCTGCTTTCTTGATCATCATTGGTTGGGTCAGCCATGGACAGCTATTCCCAGAGAAGATAGTTCCAACAGACAGCATGGCAGAGGTCAGCAAGGATGTCCAGGAAGCAGCCAGTCATTCTGAAGACGTTGACGGAGATTCTACAAAGACAGACACTGACCAGCATCCTGGCTATGGGACCATGGACGTGCAGCAAAATGGTAATGGGAATGACCAAGATCTACTTTTACCGTCATCTAAAGCTGTCTAGCAATATAGGTACATTCTGTCACAGTAACACAGGCTACAATTGTTCTCTTCATGTGATGTATTCCCATTATACTACATGTTTGTATTTTATTATGCTGTTTATATTTTGTGTTTGACTTTATCTTCTGGTGCAAGAGGGTTCTCTCCCTTATAAAACTGCTGTAACAGAGCAATCGCTTCGTCTTCCATAACTCCTGAGGTTATGCGAAGAGGTGGAAGAGGTAGTCTTTCCACTCTGCTATCTGTTTGTGGTGGATAGAGTTCTATGGTAGCTGCTTGAAGTACTGACCCACAGCCTCCAAATCTGCCATTGCTGCAGCCAAAGATAACTCTAGTCAGTCCAACAGATCTCAGTGCATAAGTGCACATCACACAGGGCTCAACTGTGACGTAGAGTGTGCATCTGGAACACATGTCTCTCAGATCAACTCCCTTCTTCTTGCTAAGCTCTACAAGATGGTCAATGATGATCATCTCGGCATGTCTGGTCGCGTTCCTGGTTGCATTCACCTGATTGCAGCCCCTGGCTATGATAGTGGAGCCATCTTCGTCCACCACCACGCACCCAACTGGTACTTCTCTCTGGGTGAGTGCTTGCTCCGCCATGCTAAACGCATCTCTCATCAGTTGAGCATTAGTCGTCATCTTTGAAGTGGGAAGCCACGCACGTGTCGTCACCCTTTATTCAGCGTGGTCCGGCCGGCCATTATTCAACGCTATGGCGCAGGCTTGCGCTGCGGGATAAGCCTCAAACGAAAAGTTAGTGGATGGCTGCGCATTTGCTGTGATTGGCTGGAGAACGCATCTAGCTAGCAGAGCAGCAAAGCACACGTGGTGTTGTGTCTGTTATCATCCTGTTGTCCTGGTGCATCTACAAGCAAGGTATCGTTTGTACTGCCACCATGTGTTACTCGTATAAGATAAACTAGCCTTGTGTTTTGTTTTGACTGCAGTATAATAGTGTATTATGCATCTAAGTATACTGAATGTGCAGCCACGTTATTTTTCCATGCAGTGACAGAGTCTGTAACTACTGGTAGTTGTTAACTGGTGCAGCATTGCAACTAGCTAGCCAGCCACAGAGCTCCAGCTAGCGATGGCTAGTAGCAGCAGCAGCAAGGCACTTGTTGCATCTCTTCTTCTTCTCTCTCATCAACTCCATATTGCATCCACTTCAGCTATAGGTGAGCTCATTGTCTGCATTATAAGCTAGAGAGTCTGATTTTGAGTGATGTGGGACAGCCTCAAAGGATCAGTAAATTAGAAAAACTATTGTGGTTTACTATGTGTGGATTGGATAGTGTCACAAAAACATCTGTTCCCACTTGTGTTGGTGATCCTAGCTTTGCCAATTGAAGCCATTAGGTAGCTATTACCACCTTCATTAAGGCACTGTGGTCTGTGTTTTCTCACAGTGGATATCCTCAGCACAACTGGAGTATCAACCAGTCTCACATCTGAGAATGGAACTTTTACGCTAACTATGGACTTCACAGGCGCAACAAGTTCTTCAGCGTGGAGCAACATCAGCAGTCAATTTTCATCTGAGTTTGGGTTCTTTGCTCACACAGTTCTTGGCGCAGGCCCACGCAATATATTCTCGACTAATTCACCAGATCCGTTTGTAGTATCAATCACAAGTGACAATAGACTGCAAGTAGACTTGCCTGGAGTTGCTCCTCAACTCTTTGATATTCCCACCGACAATATGCTTCATCGATTGGGTGTTTTTACCAGAAACGGTCAAGATTTGATAGTATCTGTAGACTGCAGAGAAGGACAGACACAGCGGTTACCATCCACAATAGGCACTCTAGCAGTAGGAGATACAATAAATGCTGTTGTAGCAGGTCCCTCAATGGTGAGAGCATCACTGGTAATGTAGAATCTGTCACTTTTTCTCGATTTGCTTCAGGTTAATGAAATGTTACTGAGCGGCGATGCAGCAGTTGCACTCCGTAGCTGTGCAGTAAGTACTACACTAGTTATAACTACAGTAACTCAATGTTGTTACGTATATATAGATAATTCAAGGTCCAAAAGGAGAAAGGGTACATTGTCTCTTATTTCACCACAAAATTATTACGGACACATTTTATGATAGGGTATGAAAGGTGAATTAGGTGATGCAGGAGCGAGAGGACGTCCTGGAAAAGATGTAGGCATTCCCTCTCATGTAGTGATGTCTATTTTATTTTTCTTTGTTTTGCAGGGTGTAGATGGGCCTCCTGGCACAGCAGGTGATCCTGGTCTACCAGGAATTAATGGTACAGTTGGACGACAAGGACCACCAGTGAGCAACTTGAGTGTGAAGATGAAGAATTGAGACATTAAATTTTTTTGTATAGGGAGAAAAAGGAATGATTGGTAATTCCGGTCCAGCTGGACCTAATGGAACAATTGGACCAGAGGTGGGAATAGTGTTTTACTAAACTTTCTTACATTACTGGATTGTCAATAGGGTCCCATTGGGCCCCCAGGGCCTCCTGGTGAGGATGGTACTCAAGGAAGAAAGGGTCCCCCAGGACCACCTGTGAGTGAACCAGTCGGTATGTTGCTGTCACTCTATAGCATGTGTAGGGTACTAACGGTCTGCCTGGTGCCCCTGGTACCAATGGTACTGATGGACAGAGAGGACCTCCTGGGGCACAGGTAAGTGACATTAGGTTACACACACTGACTACATTATGAGTCACGGCAGGGTGAACAAGGTGAACAAGGGATGAAGGGTGACTCTGGACGAGCAGGAAAGCCTGTATGTCACAACGCATGACAACATGGTACGCAGTGTTTGATTGTATTGTATTCTAATGCAGGGAACTGATGGAGAGAAGGGTGAAGTGGGTCCTCCAGGACTTCAAGGTGAACAGGGAGAACAAGGCATACAGGTAAGTGATCATTGCTTATCTTGCTCTACTGAATACCATGGTAGGGCGAAGCTGGCCCACCTGGACAAAATGGAATGAATGGAACAGATGGTGAGAAAGGAGAGCCTGGTGCTCGAGGACCGCAAGGAGTAAATGGAACAAAAGGAGAGATGGGTGACACTGGACCTCAGGGTAGTCAAGGAAGAAAAGGACTCCCTGGGCCTCCAGGAATGCAAGGACCAGATGGAATGAAGGGTGATCAAGGACCCAATGGGACAGCTGTGAGTGCTGTGGTCTGATTGCAGGTGCCCTAGTATGAAGGTCTTCTTTCCAACCAAGGGTCCCATGGGAGAGAAGGGAGAACCAGGTGCCACTGGGCCACAAGGTATAGATGGTCCACAAGGAATGGAGGTATGTGTGATCATTTCTCTGGTCTGAGCTGTATTTTATTTGTTTCATTTTCAGGGTGAGAAAGGCCAAAGAGGAGAGATGGGTCTTTCTGGAGTACCAGGTGTCAATGGATCTGCTGGTGAACCGGTAAGAATACTAGCGGTCTGTGTCAATGGTGATAGCGTTATTGTGTTATTCCAGGGAATGAGAGGAGAGAAAGGCGAAAAAGGAATGCTAGGAGCAGCTGGTCCTCCTGGATTAAATGTAGTTTGTCTCTCTCTCTGAGTGCATGAATGCTGTATGATGTTGCTGCAGGGTACAGAGGGTCCCCAAGGACCAGCTGGAAATGATGGTCAAGATGGTGCTGATGGAATGAATGGTGCAATAGTAAGTGTTGTGAGAGCATTTCTTGCTGTGTTGTTACCGTACATGCACCAGGGTCCACCAGGAGACCGCGGAGAGAAAGGAGACGAAGGTCCTCAAGGCCGTAAAGGATTCCCTGTCAGTAATTCTGCATAGCTTGCACATTGCTTATTGTTGTTGCTATAGGGTGATAGAGGTATTGATGGTGAGAAAGGCGCTACTGGTGAAAATGGTAGTCCAGGAGTGCCTGGTCGCAATGTGAGTATCTGGGCGTGTATTGTCTCTGTGCTATCAGCTTGGTGTGTATACAGTAGTAACATTCCATTCATAGCACGCATAGCGAGACTGTCTTGAGGTTAAAACCACAATTATTGTAGGGCACTGATGGTAGTGATGGTTTACAGGGAGAGAGAGGAGAACCAGGAAAAGATGGTTTGAATGGTACAGCAGGTCCACCGGTTAGTTGGCTCATTTTAGTATCATCAGTCATTCACTTTATGGTTGGTAGGGTTTGCCAGGTGATATGGGGCTCGTTGGTCCGGTGGGTATGAATGGAACGACGGGTCCTCGAGGACGCACTGGAAAACCAGTGAGTTAGATCGTAGTGCCCATCACATGCAGTGTCTTGCTGGTTGCTGCAGGGACCATCTGGTATGAAAGGAGAACCTGGGTTGAATGGAACAGCTGGAGAGAGAGGAGAACCAGGAAAAGAGGTGCTTAGTTTGTGAAGTGTGTCTAGTGTTTGTGGTTTACTGATGTTTTACAGGGTTTAAGAGGACCTCCCGGTCTGAATGGAACACAAGGAATGATGGGAGAGAAGGGAATGAATGTATGTGTGAACCATGTTGCTATGGCTACAAAGAGTTTATTTGGTTGCCTAGGGAAGTGTTGGTCCATCTGGAGAAAAAGGAGATCAAGGCATGCCAGGCTCACCAGGAAGCGATGTAATGCATTTGTGATGTTGTTTACAGTGATAGCATAGGTCTTTGATGTTGTGTATAGGGTGATCCAGGTGTGCAAGGTAGAGCTGGCAAGCCTGGTCCTATGGGGCCTTCTGGGCAGAAGGTAGGATGGTACATCATTCTACCACAATATCCTACTGTTTGTATTAGGGTGAGAATGGTACTGCAGGAGAAATGGGTACTCCAGGAGCCACAGGCCAACCAGGACCAATGGTGCATTGTGCTATTGTCCCCAATAATGTATGATTATCATGTTACTAACTGCAGGGCATGCAAGGTGATCCTGGTGTCCCTGGAAGAAACGGTACACCAGGTCAAATGGGACCGCCTGGAAAGATGGTAATTTTTGACTGCAAATATAACTTCTAGCTTATTTACTGTGTTGTGCAGGGTGATGCTGGACCTCCTGGACGTAATGGTTCTGATGGAGCTCCTGGACCACGTGGAGAACCAGGGAAAATGGTTTGCAACAAGGATATTACTGAGATCATCATGAGAGTGCTGTATGTAGGGAAACCCTGGATTGAATGGAACCGCTGGACCACCTGGAATGGCTGGCCCTCCCGGAACAAATGTGAGTAGTAATAGCACTTTGATCAGATCTATCATAACTTCCATTTGTAGGGCAGAAAAGGTCCTCCTGGGCCCATTGGTTTAAAGGGAAATCAAGGAGATGCAGGTCCTCCTGGTTTTAATGTGAGAACTAATGTAAAAACTGACTCTTATCCACTGCACTGTTTCACAGGGAACTGAAGGCCCTGTAGGACCAGCTGGACCAAAGGTACTTATCGAAATCACTTCTCTAATACACATCGATTATATTATTTTTGCCCAGGGTTGTCTAGGATTTAATGGTAGTCAAGGTGAACCTGGTCAGCCAGGACAAAGAGGTCCTCCCGGTGACTTGGTTAGTCTGATTAGTTGTCTCTAATTATGACTTGATTATGTGTTAATTACAGGGTCCAGTAGGACCGGCAGGGCCTCCAGGCACTCCGGGAGGACAAGGAAATTCTTCTGGAAATGGAGAAAAGGTGGTTGAGCATAGTGTGTCGACATGTTTTACATATTTTGTGCTGCAGGGAATGAAAGGAGATGTAGGTAGCAGAGGTCTGCCTGGTAAATCAGGACAACCAGGTATTCCTGGTCAGAGAGGACTGCCAGGAAAACCAGGAGAGTCTGGTGAAGCGGGAATACCAGGATCAACTGGTTTGTGGTATGAGTGATGTCACTATTGTAGTGCTGTGAACTGCAGGAATACCTGGTAAGATGGGAGCTGCAGGAGAACCAGGACAGAGAGGGCTGCCTGGAAAAATGGGTCCATCAGGAAGCAGAGGAGTACCAGGAAAGAATGGTGCTCCTGGTTCCGATGGAGAGAAAGGAGACACTGGAATGGATGTATGCAGTAGTGTGTATCATGGGATATACTGTCACTAATATGCTGCTAATACAGGGTGAACCTGGTAGCAGAGGGCTTCCTGGGAAACGAGGCATACCTGGAATGGCTGGTTTACCTGGAAAAACAGGTATGGATGGGTTGCCTGGAGCCAGGGGTCTACCGGGAAAGAACGGTGAACCTGGAACTAATGGAAGGGCTGGTCTACCTGGAAAAACTGGTGAAACGGGTCAATCTGGTGTTCCTGGCAAAACTGGTTTACCTGGCATACCTGGAAGAGCAGGACTACCTGGCAAAGGTGTGTGATGAGTACTACAGCAACTCGTTGTACTACAGGCAATTTCTTTCTCAACAGATGGGCCGCCAGGAGGGGATGGTCCACCAGGTCCTCCAGGCCCTAATGGTACCAAAGGTGATGCTGGCCCTATAGGACCGGAGGGTCCACCAGGAAGAGCTGGACTTCCTGGTAAAATGGGAACAAATGGTTCACCAGGTGCAGACGGACAACCAGGCAGCCCAGGATTAAGAGGATCCACAGGAAAACCAGGACTACCAGTGAGCAAGAATTACAAATTAGTTTTAGTGATCTATATGACTTGATTGTTACAGGGTGATGCTGGTATGAAAGGAAATGATGGTGCACCTGGACCACCTGGAGATGTCATAGGGGTACCTGGTCTGCCTGGCCCACTTGGTGATACTGGACGCAAGGGTCCACCAGGATTCCAGGGTCAACCAGGAATGCCGGGAGATCCAGGTGTTCCTGGCGTGAGAGGGCCTAAGGGAGACACTGGAAATGAGGGTAGGTTTACAGGCTGCAGCAAGCGTTTAATAATACTGTTGGTGTGTTTAGGACCAAAGGGTTCCATTGGAAACAATGGTACTGCAGGCCCAATGGGATTAAAGGGAAGCAAAGGAGATCCCGGAGGAGAGAAGGGACAGAAAGGAGAGCTTGGCTTACCAGGTTTGTAGGAGAGCTAATTTTACTCCAGTAATAATTGTGATGATATTCTTAGGACCGAGAGGAGAAATGGGAAATCCTGGACTGAACGGCACTGAAGGAATGCAAGGGGAAAGTGGTGAAAAGGGAGATCGAGGTCCAATGGGCAGAAAGGGACAAATGGGTGAAGAAGGTGAAAAAGGAAGTAGCGGTGAAAAGGGAGACACAGGTGCTGATGGCATGAAGGGAAATGTGGGAGATACTGGAGGCAATGCAGTGGTAGGCAATCCATGTAGAATCGTAGTGAAGTGTGCGCTTGATACGTCATTACTCTTCAGGTTGTGGACACGTTCGATGAATTACCAAATAATGCAAGTGACGGGCAGTTGGGCTTTGTTGTATCCGATCAGCAGCTTCATGTGTACTTTGGTCCCAGAGGATGGCTTAGTGTCAGCCAGAACTGCACATCTGATGTAAGCTAGTGGTTTGTTTCGTGTATCATTTCATCTCTTCAGTGTCAGTCCAAGCAGTTTAGTCAAATTCGAGATAGTTTCGCATCCATTTTTGATTATAATTTATTATTATTATTGAAAGTAAAATTAAACATTAACTGTATTTCTTGTTTGCTGTGTTGAAGAAATTAATATTAATTTTTATCACTGATTAACCGCATTATGAATCCACATCAAAGCAATTTCAATAGACGCCAGACGTGATAACAAGCTTGCGAGGGGCGTTACTGTAGCCAGCACCAGTCTCGCCTACCAGGCGTATGCCGAATTGCTCGAGAGAAAGTGTTTCACAACTTTTGTATCACCGGTTGATAAAGAAAACATTGACTTGCAGCGGTTCCGATGCCTTTGCTGCATTCAGCTGGCAGCCTTCAACGACCAGCTTGTTTTTTTCAATGCGTCATCGCTGCGTCGTTCTCTGTCGATCGATGCTTGCCGATCTATGGCTAGCCTCCGTTTTTTTTTTAAACAAAGCTATTTGGAAACGCACAGATAACTAAACTGTGAGAACTAACACTGTTCATGTTCAACATTTAATTTTCAATTTTTACTTTTGTTCTTTGTAGGACAATGACACTTACCTCGAGGGACTCTGCGGCTGTCCAGTAAGTTCAGAGAAGAATCGTTGTTGTTAGTTTTTCACACAATAATGTATTCTCGCGCTTGCATATGCTACTAAAGTAGATACACGTGCTACAGTTATTTTAGTAGGTATCATATTACGTACTGTAACGTCACAAAATATGCGCAGTGGTCATGTCAATGACTGATTCCCAAGTACATATGGTTAAGATATATAGCTGTGCTGTGGTTTTCTCGCTGTTACAATAATTTTTATAAATTTTAGGGTTTATTAGCTGTAGTTTGCATTTGCATTTGCAAAAGTGTAATGTTTTAGATCACATCGACAACTGCGACCATGACCAGCTCAACGCTCATCACACCAGTGGTATCATCAACAATTCTACCGCCTACCAATATGTCATCAACACCATTTCAATCATTCACAATGGTGTTCTCATCAACTCCTATGATCCCATCGTCCACAATGGTGTTCTCATCAACTCCTATGATCCCATCGTCCACAATGGTGTTCTCATCAACTCCTATGATCCCATCGTCCACAATGGTGTTCTCATCAACTCCTATAATCCCATCGTCCACAATGGTGTTCTCGTCAACCCCTGTGGTCCCATCGTCCACAATGGTATCTTCAACTCCTGTGATCCCATCGTCCACAATGGTATCTTCAACTCCTATGATCCCATCGTCCACAATGGTGTTCTCATCAACTCTTATGATCCCATCGTCCACAATGGTGTTCTCATCAACTCCTATAATCCCATCGTCCACAATGGTGTTCTCGTCAACTCCTGTGATCCCATCGTCCACAATGGTATCTTCAACTCCTATGATCCCATCGTCCACAATGGTGTTCTCATCAACTCCTATGATCCCATCGTCCACAATGGTGTTCTCATCAACTCCTATGATCCCATCGTCCACAATGGTGTTCTCATCAACTCCTATGATCCCATCGTCCACAATGGTATCATCAACTCCTATGATCCCATCGTCCACAATGGTATCATCAACTCCTATGATCCCATCATCAACAATGGTATCATCAACTCCTATGATCCCATCGTCCACAATGGTATCATCAACTCCTATGATCCCATCGTCCACAATGGTATCATCAACTCCTATGATCCCATCGTCCACAATGATATCATCAACTCCTATGATCCCATCGTCCACAATGGTATCATCAACTCCTATAATCCCATCGTCCACAATGGTGTCGTCAACTAGTACTGTAGTCCTATCACCATCACTCGTGTTCACCCCAACACCTATAGTAGGTTGCTTATGTCATTGTGATCTTAGTTGTGACCGTGAGCTTGGAGGGGTTGGAGGGTATCATGATAGAGCTAGCCAAGGGGTAGTTGCTTTTTAGACTGATAACTGATAACTTAGTCGAATGGAACTGAATTGGTAACTGATTTTAAATTACAAAAAGAAGACTATTTATAGTAAATAGAAGTTTCTAGAAGTAGAATGATCAAGAAGTGTCAAGTAAGGTCTATAAAATATAAGAACAGGTTTAAAAATGCGGAAAATCCCAGGGGCTACAGGTATTATTTGGGGGACTAAGGTTGATGGTGAGTTTGGTATACATCCCTAGAGTTATAAAATAGATGATAGCATTGTTCTGAGGTAGCTTTTGGGTTTTATCAGTAAAAGAATGACTGATGTGTGCTGGTTGCAATCTATCCAGTGCAGTACAGCGGTTCTTATACTAAAGCACAAACCATAGACCATAATATTTCAGTATTATGATTGTCAGATGTGGGGTCAATTATAATAGAAAGTCATAACAGTAGTAATTATTTCTACTTGATTACTACGTTTACTGAGATACTACTCATCTAGGGAATGTTTGCATTCATATTGGTCTAAATATTATGCTAAACAACCATTCTATTGCTATACTACTCATTTTGATGACTAAAAATTAATAATACAAAATGGAAGTTTGCCTGTTGTTCGCATAGTTTGTGTCTATTACTATATAAGATGACTCTCTACAGTTTATTGCAAAAACTGTTGTACCAACTGTTCTTTAGCTTACCTTTTTACAATTTTTCATCCTCAGCTAACTGGACCAGTCACCTCTCTGGTCTATTACCTGCCTATTGGTCATCCTTTGACTTACTAGCATTATAGTCCTTTCATATCGGCATGCGTTAATTAAATCTCATCTTTTAAAACATAGAACATACAGGTGGTGTCTGCATGAGATCAATAATAATTAGTCACTATATTGAGAAGGAATGAGCATAGATACTATCTAGTTTAGGAGAAAGCTAGGTACAGAATGCTCCTGCTAGGTACCATTCCTTGTTCAAATCAAAAAACTTATTCTCAAAAAACTTATTCTGATTTCCTTAATGCAGGTCTATAGTCTTTACTTTGCTTTAGTTGCAAAAACACTTGATATTGTCTCATCCAATGTATGGCTCTGTATACATCTATACCAGTATGTAGCAGCAGGTTTCTTATACCATCTTCTCTGGGTTTTAGTTCCCCACAAGGAACATTCATGTCCTTATCTTGCTATGACATGTCAAGGGCATCTGCCTTCAGAGCAGATCACTACAGTATTAGTATAGCTTTCTGCGGTAATCTTACTACATGTATAAGTAGTTTCATTGCTTGATAATCAGAATCATTGTTGTGAATATGATTAGAGGAGCATGCATGAATTTAATTCTGATTCTAGATGTGTAGGGCTTCTAAAAATTAACCTTAGTCCCTCCAGATGATACCGCCAGCCAACATTTTGCCCCCAAGCTCACGGTCTACAATTACTGATATTTCAAAAGTACGGAAAACAGTGGCTGCAATGTTTTTGAGATTATTTTTTTTCTGACATAGCCACGTCCTGAGCTAATACCAGGACTACCAGGAGAAAAGGTAATTCATAGTAATGATAGTTGTACTATTAGTATTATCATGTTGCAACAAAGGGCTGGAAAGGTGAAGTAGGTCTTCCTGGTCGGACTGGTTTTCCAGGAATACAGGTTTGTTATCAATGATAATTATTTTTCTCATGCTCATTTGTTTTTGATGATCAAAGAACACTGTTGCCGGTCCTAAAGGTGAACAGGGTCTACCAGGAAGAGATGGTACTCCTGGTGACCAGGGAGAGCCTGGAAAACAGGTAACATGAGTTGCTTCTAGTCTACACTATAATTTTGAACCATTCTTCTCAGGGTACGAAAGGTATGCCTGGATCAGGTGTTGGACCACCAGGACCTAGAGGGTTGCCAGGACCACCAGTGAGTATGAGACAGCTTGCTGATGATGGTGTACTAGTGTCTTGCTATAGGGCCCAGCTGGTAGTGAGCCAGGAGTACCTGGTCGTGTTGGGCCAGTAGGTGAGAGAGGTCCACCAGGACAACAAGTGAGTTGAACATGGCAGCATATTGTTGACATGCTTGATTTGTTCGTTGATGATTGTCAGGGAAATCCAGGGACACCAGGATTACCTGGTATTGATGGCTTCCCCGGAGAGATAGGAAAAATTGGTACAGAGGTATTAGTCTCAAAATTTACTATAGATCATTTTAGTCATGTTTTGCAACAGGGAATTCCTGGCATAAAGGGTGAAAAGGGCTCTGATGGGCGCATGGGCAAACCAGTGAGATTGAAACTGACTCTTATTTGAAAAGTATTACTACTTGCGTCTAGGGATTGACTGGAATGAGAGGAGCTCCTGGTATGAATGGAATCAAAGGAGCTAATGGAACCGAAGGAAACATGGTACAGCAGACCAGCCATTGTATCAATGTACTATTGTTGTGGTGTACAGGGCATACCTGGACCAAGTGGGGCCCCTGGTAGCAATGGTGTTAGAGGTGAAACAGGAGAGCACGGAAGAAAGGGAATCCCAGGACATAATGGAATGAAAGGAGAGACTGGAGAGAGAGGAGCTGATGGACCAAATGGAAGGAGAGGTCTTCCTGGAGTTAAAGGTATCAAGGGTAATGATGGACTTGATGGCATGCAAGGATTTGCTGGACCACAGGTAAGCTTGTCTTATGTTAGTCCAAACTTTGAACATTTATGAGAAACTGCTTAACAGGGACCTAAAGGAGAAGATGGTCAAAATGGAAGAAAAGGAAAACCAGGCAACGATGGAGCAAAGGGAGTGAATGTGAGTCTGCTGTAAGATGAGATTATGAATTTTTTAAAACACAAAAAGGGTGAAAAAGGCAACGAAGGAGTCTCTGGTCAGCCAGGTAGAGCAGGTATACCTGGAATAAATGGAGCTAAGGTAGTGTGTACTGCATACAGTATCATATGGTACTGTGCTGTTAGGGAGCCGATGGTATGGCGGGAGACAAGGGAACGATGGGAGAGAGAGGTCCAGCTGGAGTTATGGTACAGCGTCAACTAGTGATCATGACTACTGATTATGCTGTGCTTCACAGGGAGGGCGTGGTCAACCAGGACTACCTGGACGAGATGGAAGGAACGGCACTGACGGAGTCTCAGGAAGAAAGGTGCTATACTGTGATGGTGCACAGTTTGAATTTGTGTCTAAATGTGCAGGGTCCACCTGGTTTCAAAGGTCAGGTAGGGGACAGAGGCAGGAGAGGAACAAATGGGAAACCTGTAAGTTGAAGATATTGCTCATAACTAGTGGTTAACAATCTTACAGGGAATCCCAGGAATTGATGGTATGATAGGTGATGATGGAGAAGCGGGAGATGATGGACCACCAGGAAGCAATGTAAGCTGGACCGTGTGTCATCCATGACAGCTGCATGCACTGTCACTGGCTCGTAGGGAATTCCTGGTACTGATGGAACACCGGGCGTAACAGGAGAACCTGGAAATCAAGGGATGCCCGGTGAACGCGGACCTAAGGTGATCAATTAGCGTCTTTTAAACAATAAATTATTTGTACTCATAGGGAGATACAGGTGATCGTGGACCAGCAGGAAACGCTGGTGCTGATGGTCCAGTAGGAAGGAGAGGGGAGCCTGGACAATCAGTTAGTACACTATGACAGTCTCTAGTGATGCTGTGGTGGTGTGTGTGATGTAGGGTCAAAAAGGAATTCCAGGAGATCCCGGTATTGATGGCATTGATGGACGAACTGGATTTCCAGGAGGAAGGGTATGTTAGTAGATGCAGCTATACCAGTTGAGTGTGTTGTGCTTGCTGCAGGGTCCACAAGGATTCCCAGGTGCTGATGGTGCCAAAGGAATGAGAGGAGACACGGGAGATATTGTAATTAGACGTCTAAACTGTTACGTAGTATAGCGAATATTGCTTGTGCATGCATATAGGGTGGAACTGGAGAAAAAGGAATGATGGGAGATCGTGGTATGAATGGATCACAAGGCATGCCTGTAAGTGTTGTCTATTGATGATGTAATTATTCACTGTTCTACTAATACTCGCTAAGGGTGCAAACGGAAGAGATGGAAGAATGGGAAAGCCAGGAATACCTGGATTGAATGGTGAAAAGGTAAGCTGAAGGACGATTTTAAAGTCCTACTGCATTTTTTTGCTCAATGAAGGGCTCTCCTGGGCCCAGGGGTCAGATGGGTTTTGAAGGAGAAGAAGGGAAGATTGGAATCAAGGTACGTACAGCTAGTTGCATCGATTGATAGTGAGGTCTGTTCTGCTGACTAGGGTGTGATGGGCATGCCAGGACCACCTGGTGTAGATGGCTATCCTGGTAGAACAGGTGTACCAGGAATGAAGGCAAGTCACTACTACAGTAGAGGCATGTGATCAGCACATGCACACTGCAGGGAATGGCTGGTCCAGCAGGAGCACCTGGTCGACAAGGATTGAAAGGAAGAACAGGATTCCCTGGCAGCAGGAGCACCTGGTCGACAAGGATTGAAAGGAAGAACAGGATTCCCTGGCGGTGATGTTAGCTTAATCATAGATATATTATCCATGTTTATTACACACTTCTCACACACAGGGACCTCCTGGTCAGCCGGGCATTATGGGACCACCTGGTGACAGAGGTAGTAGAGGTGCTCAGGTATAATGTAATAAAGCAAGCAGCCAAAGCCATTGTAATTACATCATTGTACAGGGCGGTATGGGTATACCTGGCATCCGTGGACCTCCTGGAGACGTGGGCCCACCGGGAGAAGTTGGAAATAGAGTACGTATGAACAGCGGCTTCTGAAATAAGTGTTTGATTTTCATTTGACAATTAGGGTCCGATTGGGCCTCTGGGAGTTAAGGGTGAAATGGTATGGTAATTAACCGCACAGGTTTATTAGTCTTATAATTTCTTAACAGGGTGAAGTAGGTCTGCAGGGCCCTCTTGGTCCACAAGGAGATATAGGAGAACAAGGAAAGAATGTATGATGGCAGTGATATTATCACAAAGTGTTGAAATTGGTTTCTTGCTGTAGGGCAACAGAGGGCCTCCAGGTGGTTTTGGGCTGCCAGGTCCTCCAGGCCCGCCCGGGATAAAGGGAAGCAAGGTCTGTGAGTGGTTCGTGTGTAGCGTGTTACTGTGTGTACTCTGGTAAAGGGAGAAAATGGTGATCCTGGTCAAAGAGGAAGAAGCGGATTCCCAGGACCTGATGGAGAACCAGGAACTAAGGGACGAACTGGTGTAAACGGAGAGAAGGGTGAAAGAGGGCTACAAGGAGGACCGGGTAAGCAGTTGAGGATTTTAGAATCTCCGCTATGAATCGAGGTTCACTGTATAGGTGAACAAGGCAAGGATGGAATTCCTGGTGTCAATGGAAGCATCGGAGATCTAGGCCCAGATGGACCTCCTGGAGTTAAGGGCAGGAGCGGACGACCAGGATCGGATGGTATCAAAGGAGCTAAAGGAGTAGTTGGTGACAAGGTATGCGTTTAACTACTCTTCCATGTAATCTTTGTTCCTCAACTCAGGGTAGCCAAGGATTGTCTGGTGAAGAAGGCAAGCTAGGGGAACCAGGCACTCCAGGAGAGCCAGGAATGAATGGAACTGATGGAGTACCAGGTGTAAAGGGTCGTGTTGGTTTCCCTGGTTTACCAGGACCAAAGGGAAGGCGTGGTAGAATGGGCAAGAATGGAACTAAAGGAGCCATAGGAGAACCTGGAAAGATGGGTCTACGAGGACCCAAGGGGACTCGAGGAAAACCAGGAAGAGGTGAACTCTGAGACAACTAGCAAACTGACATTCATGCGTTTCTTTATAGATGGAATAAGTATTGACGGAGATCCTGGACAACCAGGTGTGGCTGGTATCAAAGGAGAAGCAGGAGATGTGGGTCCTGTTGGTCCGATGGGCATACCTGGAGACGAGGGCAAACCAGGAATTAATGGTACAGACGGAGTTCCAGGCCGGAACGGAACTCCAGCATTGAAGGGAAGAACAGGAAAACCAGGATCACCAGTCAGTTGTGGTAGTGTGCATGAATTATTGACTAACTCATGATAAAGGGAATACCCGGAGTGAAGGGAGAACTAGGAGATCTAGGACGACCAGGAATGACCATTGGTGAGAAGGAGCTAGAACAACATTCTGTGTCTCTATAATATTTTTACACTTCACAGCTGTTGTGGGACCACTGGGAGAGAAAGGACTGCCTGGTCCAATGGGAATACGTGGTCCTTTGGGAGTGCCTGGTAGTGAGAAGGGAAGGCGTGGACAGCATGGTGAATCAGGAGAGAAAGGGACACATGGTCAACCAGGTTAGCATGCTCCATGACACCACACACGTGCCCTATGCTCAACAATATAGGTCAACCTGGTGAAAGAGGATTTGATGGTCCAGACGGCCCCCCTGGCCCTGTTGGGGATCCTGGAGGCATGATACCAGGAGATCCCGGTGAACCTGGAGAGTTCGGTATGGTGGAAAGCTCTGTAGACTTAAATGATTAACTATCTGTTGCTGCAGGTCGAAAGGGTCCACCTGGAAGAAATGGGATCAATGGAGAGAAGGGAGAACCTGGTGAAGAACCAGTAAACGGTGATCGGGGTAGGGTTGGGTGGCCGGGAATGAAAGGAGCCAAGGGAATCGTCGGAGACAAAGGAGATAGAGGTAACCTTGGAAACAAAGGAATGCAAGGAGATAATGGTCGCACAAGCAATGTACCGGTAAGTGACACCAAGAACTCTGATCCATCTGCCTCTGATCTATCTGTTTGTAGTGCGTGTGCTCTCAAGGAGATCTTGAGCAACCCCAGAACAATACTACAGGTGTCATCAGACTGGTTGCCAGAGAGAAGTCTCTCTATGTCTACACCAGGCAGCTGGGGTGGGTTAAGGTACTCAACAACGGAAGGACAAGCCAGCGAAAAAGACGATCCACAAAACAACAACAATTTGACAATGGCGGAATAAACAGAAACACATCCACGAAAGAGTCTAACAGAGAAATAGTCGCACGAGATTCTGTCAAAAGATCTAATCAGCAGCTGCTATAACGCGCCAACAAACTCACTCTACAGTGCGATGGCTGCAAAAAAACTATAAAATTATAAAAATTCAGTTTTTTTTTAGATCTGTGAGATTCAATGTTAGTAGTGATACTTAGCTATGAGCTGTAATAAAATTATTGACTGTTTAGAATCATATGCTGTCAACAGCTAATCTTCTGTTCCTAATGGTTTCAGTTACAAGAGGGTGGTCACTGCCATAAGTGTCTTTATAAACTTTTAGAGCTTTGTCGTACAGCGGCACGGCCTCAGCAAAATTACCCTGAGAGTGTGCATGTGTGTGAGAAGGGAGGGAGCTAGTGAGAGGAGTTTAGTGAGTGGGAGGGGCTTATTACCAGTAAGCAATGAAGCACTGCTAGGTTATTGAGAGCAGCTGCAACACTAGTGTGACCAGATGAGGTCTCCCGCTCTTTCAAGGCGACCACTTTCCTATGCAGGAACGTTAACAATGCATTATTATCATGTTGTGTGATAGCACTTACTCTTGAACTGAAATCGCTTCTTGTAGTCGCTCCTGTGGATTGTAGGAATTTATAGCTGCTATTTGAGCATGTACTGACCTGTTGCCGATAGATACTAGCTAGTTCATTCAGACACGTCACTAGTTGGGGATGTCTCTCTCCCGTCTCACTGCTCTTCTGTGGAATCAATGACACGACAGCATATACCTCCTCACACACACATGGACCAATGGTGGGTACCTTGGAGAGGATAGCGCACACTTGCTCCAACAGAGGAGTAGCCCACTCCATCCTATAGCAGAGACGTAGCCATGCCGACAGCACTAGACCACACCTACTAACCTATTGGTCTGTTGGTAGATGCTGAACAAGTTTCTAAGAGCCACAACGGTCTGTGGGTGATCCTCGCCGAGCACTTGTTCACTCTGCTTAAGAGCTTCGGTGAAGCATTCCTCACTAGTGCTGTAACACAAATACACGTACACATAATTTTATACCAAGGGCTTATAATTATCATAATGCAACTCAAAAATAAACACACACCAGTAAAAATTAAATTACAACCATGCAAAATGTTATCTAGAGGACAAAGGCTACTCAGAAAAACCGAGCTAAAAGTACCTTCCACTGTTGGTGTGGGCACTCCCACTTTAGTGTATAGCTGTTTGAAGCAGCCAGTGCATGCACACGTTAGCAGTATCTTTACGCATCTCTCACCTCTTGTCGCCGAATGCAGCGTAGAGTATACCAAGTTCATTCAATAGTTGAATCTGCTCCAGTGTTGGCGTATCAGTAACTTCATCCACTAATCTCTCCACTTCAACCATTCTCTTCCTCAGCACTGAACTAGCCTGAGAAAGCAGCCACATTAAACAGAGCAGCACCAGCCTACCACATGCACCCACCTTGGAACTGGTGACCTTCTGCTCACGAAGAATGAACACTCTGGTATTGACAGCGTCGAGCAGATCCGGCCTGCAAGAGAGAAGTGAGTAATTGATGTGTGATACTGAGCTATTACTTGTCCATAGCTTTATAGACGGTGAGTAATGAATCCAATACCTAGTAGAGAAGGACGGGAAAAGTGAACAGAGGGCAGGTGAGACGCATTACCTGTATGACTTGTGGGCAGTCCTCACCCAGTGTGTGTTCGAACACATCCAGTGCTTGTCTGAGGAAGCTCTCTGCGGCACTGAGAAAAAAAGCAGATCACAATGTACTCAAAAATATACACACAGACTAGTAAAAATTAAATTATAACCATGGGTAGCTAGGTTTATACCTGTATCTGTTGTCAGCTAGATAGAGGGAGGCGAGGTCACACATAGCGTTGGCTACGTCAGAGCTGTCTGGGTCAGAGTGACTCTCGTAGAGCTCAAGGTTACGCTGAAGAAGCAGCTGAGCCTGTACGTGGATTTGGTAAACTAGAAAGCGCTGTGACTGTTTAGTAGGTTCGGTTACCTCCTTTAGTAACCCCATGTTCTTGAGAATGCGACCAACTGTCCCCATTAGAGTCGCAATGTATAACAGTGACTCGCGGTCGTCAGCAACTAAAGAGACAGAGAGTATAATATGTGAGTGTGTTGTTGCTGTCTACTCACCTTGTAGCTCCATGGTCTCAAACTCACTGCAAAAGTGATCTCCAGATATATTGTGTCGCCGCAGTACAGCTCCTTGCCCACTAGTGTGGAAGATGAGATTCATAACACGTACAAAGACTAGCATAACCACAAAATGCATCAACGCTTGAGTTCTATAGGAATAATGTTCAACTTTACGCACACCTGCAGTAGAGCTGTATGAGTATGTCAACGTTGAGTAGAATATGCTTCAGTTCTTCCTCGAGTTCCATCCTCTTGAGCAGCCATGGCAGCTCATCAGCACATCTACTGATCATGTGACTATACAGGACAGCAATGATTGTACAGTCAACGACAACACGACGCAAAGAGTACCTGCCGAGATCAGAGAATGCAGCAACTAGCACTTCCGACCACACCGTCATCTGCTTGGTTTCATCATCCATCCATACCAAGAGAGCATCTTGAACCTGTGGTCATACAGCATCACACAGTATCATGCAGTCTATCACACGGTATCATGCAGTCTATCACACGGTATCATGCAGTCTATCACACGGTATCATGCAGTCTATCACACGGTATCATGCAGTCTATCACACGGTATCATGCTGTCTATCACACAGCATCATGCAGTCTATCACACGGTATCATGCAGTCTATCACACGGTATCATGCAGTCTATCACACAGCATCATGCAGTCTATCACACGGTATCATGCAGTCTATCACACGGTATCATGCAGTCTATCACACGGTATCATGCAGTCTATCACACGGTATCATGCAGTCTATCACACAGTATCATGCAGTCTATCACACAGTACTCACACTATCATGTGTGAACTGGACCAATCCTCCTATCTCACACAGTATGTGTCTGTACTCCAATTGGTGCAGTATATAGCACAGGACTAGTTGAGGTAGTGAGGTCAGCTATAGCAAATGAACAGAAAATGACAGCAAGCAACAAGATAGTGCGATACATACCTCTTCCAGTTCAGAGAAAGAGAGTCCATTACGAGACCAGTAGATCATTTGCAGAATCTATAGAACAGCAGTAACAAGATCTCTCTCCTCTCTCTCTCTCCCTCTTTTGTCTCTCTCTCTCTTCTCTCTCTCTCTCTCCCTCTTTTCTCTCTCCTCTCTCTCTCTCTTCCCCCCCCCCTCTCTCTCTCTCTCTCTCTCTCTCTCTCTCTCTCTCTCTCTTCTCTTTCTCACTCTCACACAGCTCACCTGTTCAACATATGGAAACAGCTGCTGATGTGTGGAGCCGAACGACTCGAGAATGAGTCTTGCAAGATCAGAAATATCCTAAACAGAAAATAGAGAGGACATGTATGGGTTAGACTGGATTGCCTACTGGGTAATCCTCAAGTGTCATGAGGATCTCATCCACTTCATCATCAGTGAGCCCAGTAGAACAGCTAGAGAGAGGAACGGAGGGATAGAACAGGAACGAGATGGGAGAGGGTAAGGAGAGAGAGAGAGAGAGAGAGAGAGAGAGAGAGAGAGAGAGAGGGAGAGGGAGTGAGTTGAGGTAGCAAGTATCATTAGGCGTCACCTGAGCAGGTACTTGGTAGCTAGCACAGTCCATAGCTGTGAAGATGGCGATGGAGCAAATACAGCCAGTGCCTTAGCCTGAAAGAGAGGAATAGAGAGAGAGTGTGTGTGAGCCATGACATGCATATCTCATACACACCTGTTCCTCAGGGAGAACTTGCTTGTTGGGTCCATAATGCACAGTGGACACAATGTCCTGGAGGTCAACAGCTGTTGGGACAGGGATGGTGTGAGTGGGCAGCAACCTGAAAGAGAAGAGTGCGTGAGAGAGAGAGAGAGAGTGAGAGAGAGAGAGAGAGAGAGAGAGAGAGAGAGGGAGGGAGGGAGGGAGGGAGGGAGGGAGGGAGGGAGAGAGAGAGAGAGAGAGAGAGAGAGAGGGAGGGAGGGAGGGAGGGAGGGAGGAGAGAGAGAGAGAGAGAGAGAGAGAGAGAGAGAGAGAGAGAGAGAGAGAGAGAGGTGACGAGCAGTTAGTGTCGTCCTAACCTCCACAAGTCAGGCAGACTGGTCCGTGTGGTCTCCTCATTGACAGTCAGTACAACACGAATGTTCTTAGGTAGAGGCTGAGCTATCCATCCCATCATATCACAGTCCTGTTTATTTTCAGTCATAATTTTATTGTGACGTCCATCTCACCATCATGAGGTCGGCGTTATCGATGAAGATGACCACCTTCTCGAGACCGAGCTCGTCCAGGTTAGCTGACATCTTCTGCAGCCATTGCGAGAACACAGACTGTAGCTTAGCAGGATCAGAGGGAACAGGGTTACCACCCTCGCTTCCAGCCCTACTGCTCTGAACCATCTGAAGAAGAAGCACCTTAAGCTTGCACACGTAGGTATCTCACCACAGTACCTTCTGGATAAACCTACGATACATCAGGGTAGGCTCAGCCGAGGTTGATCCAGAGAGAAGCACCAAGTGTGTCAGTACTAGGATCCTGTCACAGTTCAGCTTCTCTATACTGAGTGATATCAGGATCATAATACGATGATCATCGAGAGGATGCCCCTACCATTTAGCTAGTAGAGTGGATTTACCATGACCAGATCCAGACACCAGTAGAAAGGGAGCAACAGTGCCTTCATCATTAATATAAGCATCAACAGTGCTGAATGACTAAGAGAAGAGAGCATAGTAACAACAAGGTGATTAAGCTAAACCACCAGCCCTACCCATCTACACATGGAAGGGTTAACCCCTGTTTTAATGAGAGCTCAGATAACCGGCTATGTCTATCAAAGGTACAGGTGGGACTATCCATAAAGGCATGAATGGAGTCCGCATACCCATCAAACTAGTGTGTAACTCCTCTTCCTCGAGAAGGGTGGTGGGTAAAATTTGTTTTGTGTGTGTGTGTGTGCTCACAAGATCCATTCCGATCAGGACGCTGGGGCTCCTGGCTAGTAGTTGCCTCAGCTGCTGGCTCTGTTCATACTCCTGCCTCATGTCAGCCAGCAAGAAGAGCTGATTGAACACAGCCTCACTGCCTGGTTCTTCCCCTGGCTCGGGGACATCCATTACCTGAGAAAAGCATCATATACAGCTTTGCTGTCAAACAGTCTAATAGAATCAACAAGTGAGCAGCCAATACTACTGTTAGTCAACAATGATCTACCTAGAACCATTACACTGACGAACATCTTTGACAGGATCTTTGATTACTTGCCCACCTTGTGCAGAACGTCTTTGAGTTCATCAAATAGTTGACTGCAAGTGTCCTCTGACAGCTCCACTCCCTCTATCACCTAAACACAATGAATTCACCACATGACTCATACACTAGGTCTTAACAACCTTCACTGCATGGTCTGACAGCTTGTGAACACGCTGCTTGAGCTTTAGAGCAAGTGACGACTGTTTTTGGTCTCTGTAGGAAGAAGGCAGCGTGTCAATGCTATGACAGCATGGCGGTATGACTCACTGTGGCGATAGAAACAAGAATAGAGCTGGTTTAGAGGAAGGATTGTTCAGAAAACCATGCTCCACCTCTATCTTGGTACAACTGAAGAACACTTACAATATAATGGTGAGTGCATGTACAGTAGTCATCACCTGTCAGCTTGACTGCCCAATATACTGATGAAGATATCACATCTAGCAATCTCTTGCAAGCATACCTCAGTAACAGCTTCATCTGACTATACAACAGACACTCACTCACTCACTCACTCACTCACTCACTCACTCACTCACTCACTCACTCACTCACTCACTCACTCACTCACTCACTCACTCACTCACTCACTCACTCACTCACTCACTCACTCACTCACTCACTCACTCACCCACTCACTCACTCACTCACCAAAGTGCCTTCAGGGAGGTTGTGAGGAGATAGTGAGTGAATGAAGACAACAGAGGATCCTACATTACGACAGGCAGACTGCAGGTCAGCAAGATATTCCTAGACACACCGCAGCAGAGATAAGAGTGAGAACAGACGAGAGAGAAAGGCCTACCATGAGTAGCTCGCTCTCACTCACACTCTCATGAGCTGATATGTAGACTCTGAGGCACGGCTTCCAGCGACTATTCCAAACAGTGCCTGGTCTCCATCGAGTCTCTCCTACAAGCACATAATACATTATTATGGAACCAAAATTTTCACTCAACAAATTTTGTCAAAACCAAAATTTTGTAATTTTGACAAACCCACTACAAATACTCCACAGTATCCGCATTATAAGGAGGAACTCAAAATTTACATTGTACATGCAGTATTATTGAAACTAATGGTCGGTTGACAAGAAAATGAAAACCATAATAGGAACACGAACAACAGTTTCATTCGATATAATTACAGTGCACACGGCAGATGTTGCAAGTCCTCAAAGAAACTAGTGTTTTAATACTGAAAGCAACTTTCAGAAATTGCAAAATACACTAAAATCCTAACTAATGTGATATATCACTAGTAAAACAGGTTTGTTTGTCCGGTTTATTGCTACACACACTTGACTAGTGTCCGCTAATAACTGCCGTAAAAAGTCTTCTGAGGGCAGCTCATTCCCTTGTTGCAGTAGGCCCCATGACTGCACTCTGTGACGTATCTCTCGGGCGTCAGCATTCGATCGGGCATCATACCACTGAGAGGGGATGGTGGCTGTAAACAAGCTTCAGATTCAGTCAATGTCTTGTAGTTGTAGTACCTATCTTGCTTGCAAAACTTTTTAAAAATTTTCTTAAAAGCTTTTCTGGCGCGAATGAGTACACAAATGTTATACACAACATAGCCGAGTGATATTAGAAATGGTATGGACAGCACCACGAAATAGAAGGACTCGAATGGAACGGATTGATAGTAGGTCCAGTTGAAGATAGACAATGATATCATGACACCGCCATACAGAAACATGGCTATGTCAAAGTTGTTGTAAGCGTCTTTCTTGTACGGTCGCAGGATAGCTAAGAGCAGCACTACACTGGAACACATGATAAGTACTAAGAGCTGAAGCAGAGGGTAATGGAAATGACTCACTACTGTAGAGTAGATGATGAAAGCTACCAAGCGAACTATGAAGTAGAGCGATGAGAATGCTCTTAAGTCACGAGTCCCGTCCGTGCCGTCTTTGAAACAGCCGTTAAAGGCGTCCATGAAGATGATCAAACCTGGTCTATTGAGTTTGAGTCGTGTCAGGCATCTCTGAGAACACTTGAATGGATATAGCAGCAACAGAACTGGAGGAAGAACACCGAATAATACAAGAACCAGCGAGGCAAATAACGCCGCTATCAAGTGCCAACCGCTAAGATAGTTGACAGTTCCATTATACATCATCACCACACCCACAACACTACCATTGCGAGCATATAGCTTGCTGGGTGTAAGAATCATGACCGAAGTGACTACAAATTTCGACGAAACAAGCACCAGGAAGGTAGCAAAGGCGTCGATGATGGAAGTCTTGGCATCCAGGTGACGCTGGAATCGAGAAAAGCATAGTCTAAACGGTTTCCATACCCAGACTATCGGACGAACATTGTGAGCATGGAGCTCAATCAGAACATATAAAACAATGATGAGGATCAGGCAGTAGAATCCAGTCAAGTACTGGAGTATTATCCCTTTGCCCACTCCATAACAACCCTTCAAGCAGATGTTGGGTGCTATGATGTGTCCAACATCAAGACTCCAGGGACTGTAGAACCCCACGAGTGACAAAGCGATGGCTGCGGACTGGTTGAGATGACCATGTAGGGCATTGCTCCAACTTGTCTCTAAAGAGACAACATGCGAAGGTAAAGTAACAACTTGCGCAAAGAGAATGAAGGCATTGGCATATCCAGAGGTGATGCTGATATGGAATACGATAATGATGGTAAAGAATATTGTCACAGGCGTGAGGTTAGCAAAGAGTACCAGCGCCCAGTTGTACCACTTGCACTCAGACGATGGCAGACACTGGAACAGAAACGAGTTCGCAGACACCGATTTATTGTGAACGCATTGTCCGCAGAGTATACCACTTCGACTCTTGTATTTGCACATGATGTCAGCATTGAAGTGCCGTCGATCGCTCTCGTTAAGTTCACCGGACAGGGTAAACCGATCGCTCTTGTCATACTCATTGTCATTGATGAACAAGAACGGGCACTCACCGGCTACAAAATCATTATACTGATGATCAAACGTCAAACAAGAGCCTTGCAACAGCGAAACATTCGGAGAGTGTGTATCAGAGCAGTCCACGTGACCACCGTAAGCCGCCGTGTCATGATTTCCTTTACAAACCAGTTCATACACTGTCTTTAGACTATTGTTCACAGCAGCAAGCTCAGGTTCATACACTCTCTTTAAAGCAGCAAGCTCAGGATCATACACACTCTTGGTACTGTTCACAGCAAGCGTTGTACACTGTATGCTGTTAGCACAGACCAGGATCACCACAGTAGCAGCAGAAACAAGGCTAGCAGCCAGAGCCATGCTTGCTTGCTTGTCAAGAGTGTGCATGTAGCAATGATCTCATCGCACGCTTTATAACTGAACGCTGTTGTTGCTATTTCATGAACAAACATTTCAAAACAAATATTCTACTGAAACTGAAAACACACTAATTTTCGCCGCTAAACTGTCCCTATTGTTACGTAACAAAATCACCTCATTAGAGGGACTATTGATCAGACCGATCTAATAACATTATTGTGTTTACATTGACTCACTTTTCTCTTCTCTGATCAGATCTTGGAAGAGTGCGATAGTCTTGTCCGATCCTACCCATCTGCCGAGAACTTCCACTATCTCGGTAGCGGTGAGCTGGGGAGTGACCGACTGAGACCACACCCCTTGTAAAAAAATAAATAGCAGTTGACTGATATAATCGAGTATTTACATACTGTAGAATTATTAGTACCACTAACTCACGGTAATATGGATTGTTTTGGATTTTTATCATTATATAATTCTTGGGGACTACCATTTATACAGAAACTAGTCTGCTTCTAGCATACTGAAGGTCATACTGAAGAGATGAGTAATCTGCAGCATAGCTTGCTAAAATAAATGTTGGCAGAGTTGAAACAATGTTATCATTAGGACCAAATAACAGCCAGCTAGCCAGGGACCAAACAGTACGTCATTAGAGCGATCATTGTCTGCTTATAACAACCAGGGACCAACGGTACGTCACTAGAACCTGTCTACAAATAGCTAACCAGTTAGGGACCAAACAGTATTCCAGTGGAACATGTCCGTAATGGGTCAGTAACTACGGAACAAATGCACAATACGTTTACCGACACCCACGCGCTTACAACAAGTAAACAAACTCACTCAGCAACACAAAATACCCTCAAACTCACACTGCAATATACCCTCTCTCTCTCTGAGTCTCTCTCTCTGAGTCTCTCTCTCTCTCTCTCTCTCTCTCTCTCTCTCTCTCGTACACACGTTACACGTACTGCACCCAGCATCATGTGCTTAAAAAATAAATATTGCTCATGAAGACAGCCTGTCAACACTGTACCTTACCAATGGAGGAAAGCTGTAGCTGGTCTCCACTAGTGCCTCCACCACCAGCAACATTCATGCTCATCTGTAATCCATCGTCACCATCTAGAGCACTCTGTAGCCGCGCCTATAGCACATGACAACAAACCATTAATGCTAATAACTTATGATCACAAACTACCACGGCCTCTCTTTTTTCAGAATGAAAGATAAGGCAAAAATATAATAGAGCAAATAATTTTATGATAAAGAATGTTTTTTTTTATAGCTAGCATTACCACTCCATTACAGTAGTTCTATGACCATTATAAGGAGACCAACCAGAGCAACATACTGGCAATGCTGGCTAGGAAGTACCATGGTATTGGGCCGCTGGTGATCAAGGTGGAGGGACTAGTGGTGCTCACTAACTCAGGAAAATCATCTCATCTCGAGAAATACTACCAATACTGGGAGAGGAGAATGTTTAACTCAACTCACTTGTGAGCAATGAAACTACAAACTGCCTCTGTGATGTTTAATGCAGTGCTCTGGTATGGATGGATCAGGCAGTGAGCACTTATCAAGATTACAAACAATGTTTGTTAGTAGATTATAGGCACTGCTTGAGACACAATCCACACAATGAAGTATACAGTTGAGCAATGAGCATACAGAGCTATACCGTAAACTTATAGTGCATGAAAAGCGTCCTTAAAATGCGAAAATTTTGCATAATGACAATACACTTTCTATATTTTATTTTAGTTTAAAAAAATACAATACAAAATGGACATTGAGGCAGAATATTATGATAAAATGAACGGAGAAGCAGCAGAAATCATGAGCCGCAAGTTCCGAGCTAGGACAGAAATTGCACTGTCTCATGCAATAGCTAAATGGTGCACCATACACTGTATTTTTATACGGACTAAATGTGAAAATTTTACACGGCAAAACGTTCACTTTTATGGTATGTATATAATAATACGTACTTCGAGATCTGAATTGATTTTTCTTAGTTCGTTGAGTTCTCGATCTTTAGCTAGTCGGAGCTCCTGATAGAGTCTCTCCCGTAGTGCCAGGTCCTCTTGTAGACTAGCAATGGTCTCATTAGCTGTATTCAGTTGCTGTATGATGGAGTGATACAACAGTATTCATCTATCAATTAAAATTAACCACGCCCATAACTACCGTCTCCTAGCTAGAACTACTAGCAATGATCTAGTCGTGTTCTTACCCCGGCGAGGTCGTCCTTCTCTCGCTGCAATTTCTGGTAAGATGAGTGGTGGATTTTCAGCTGATTGCGAAGGTGATCTAGATCAGCTTGTAACTCCATGTTTTTTTCAATTTTAAACTTTCGTATAAATAAACTAAACGTACAAATTTGAACGGTATCGCCTACAAGTACGCATAATTTTGTTTGCTGTATAAATAAAGCAATTATTACTACATGTAAAAGTCAGCTAAAATTTACCAATGAAAAGGTGAAAATCATGTATGGCTTGCATGCATATAATGCATGTCTGTCAGAAAAAAAAACTGATGGTTACAAAATAATTAATCAAAATTAAATGCAACTATAAAAATACGATGTAAATTACAATGATTATGAGAAATCAGTTGTGCATACATACACATGCATGTATATAAAAAAATAGTCTCAAACAGCTAGAAAATAACAAGGACGCTAGTTCATTTTTGTTAAATTCATGTAGACATTTTCGATAACATGTTCAGGCTTCCTAAAAAAACGACTTGGCTGCAATGTACCAAAGCCACGATCATTGCTGTGAGTGCCACCGTTAGTGCTTATCTCACGTAGAAGCTCCTTCATGACCCAGTGGTTGTGAAACCTTTCTGCTAGAGCAGGGTCACACTTCTTTTTGAGGCATTGCAAGATCAAGCAGATAAGACCGGCTACAGCTGGGGCAGCATAAGAAGTACCATTTGCACATGTTGCTTGATCAGCATACTTCAAGTTATTAGCTGCTCCAAGTATATTTTCTCCAGGAGCCAAAAAATCTAAGTGTTGTCCAACAGGCGAAAAAGGTGAAGACTTTCCATGCATATTGTGAGAGCCAATGCACAGTACATTACCGAGACGTGCTGGGTAGCAAATAGGGGTTTGAAGTTGGTGACCTGTATTACAAGCAGCACATACTATGATGACTCCAGCACAAATTAAGTCAGAAATAGCTTTGGCAATTGGTTCTGAATAGTAAGGACTACCAAATGACATTGATACGACATCAACCCTGATCTCTGATGAAGGATCACTATTTCTGTTTTTGATGTCAACCAAGGCGTCAATAACTGCTAGATCTGAGTATTCGTTGTCACCGTCCCGTTTTACTTTGTACACCAACAGCTTAGTATCAGGAGCAACACCTGAAGAGACTAGAACTTCTTTACTACCTGATACACTAGGATTTTCAGAAGCTGTAAAACTATTCCCACAAACTATACTGGCGCACATTGTACCATGGCCATCGGTGTCTGTGTAATCAGGAGCTTTGTTAAGGACTTTGCCAGCACTACGAAAAGCTATGTGCGAATCATCTAAGCCAGTATCCAGAATAGCTACTACAGTTCCCTCCCCTTTACATGATTCATGAATAGACTTGAGGTTCCAATATTCATACGCAGTGAATTTATAGTTAACCTCTTGTAGAACCAAAGGGAATCCATCGTTAGTGAATGACTTTATATCACTATTTTTTTCCAGTGTGTCCAATGATCTCTTCTTCATTCCCAATTTTTTCTTTTTGGGTGATCTTTTCTTCTTTTGGCTAGTTTCCTTGCTTTTTGAGGCCCCTTTCTTGCTTGGTCCAGATAATTTTAATTTAAAGATCTTGACTAATGGAGGCTTTTCCATAGTGCTCGAGCATTTTTCTGACGTCTCTTCTTGGAGAGTCTTCCAGCGTGCTTTTCCTAGTTCATTGCGTAAATTGCCAAACGTATTCAAAGGGTCAGTGAAGCAAATCTTGGGTGCATTAAAGAGAATAATAGCACCAACAGCATTTGGTACACAAGCAGCTATAGAATCTATACTCGACGCTCTGATTGGGACTTCAATACAATCTATACTGATACCCTGAGAGAGGCTGTGAGACAGAATATCAGCCAAGTTACTGATATCGACTACTGCAAAAAGAACTTTGTCAACCTTCTTCACACCTTGTTTGACCAACTCTTCTGTTGAACAAGTCAGTATCTGCTTAAGTAAATAGCTATTGTTTCCAAGCTCATTTGAATAGTTATCAGGCAGACGTAGATCTATCAGGCTCAGTTCTGGTTTCAAGGTTAGAGATTTCATTTTTTCTCGAAGTATTGGTACAAGAGTACTAATAAGCTCATCTGGTTTATTACGAGAAGATTCCGCTACTTTGGCAGGAAGATACTCGGATAGCAGAAACTTTGGTTTAGCTTTACGTCCACGTTGCTTAGCTTGGATGGGAGCTTCTACATAGCTTTCAGAAACAGCACTACAACTAGCAGCATCATTATCATCCTCAGATGATTCAGATGATTCTGATGGCTCTACACTAAGTTCTACTCTGGATTGCTTGGAGGCTGATGTGAAGCTATTTTCTGGATCCTTAGGACGCTTTTGTAGCAAAGAATCATTTTTACTCACTAGTGCATCTCTAGGGCTGGTTTGGTCAGTTGGTTGAGTAGCTAAAAGATCGGTACTAGCAGATTCCCTTTCATCTTGTTCTTGTGAAGCATACCTCTCAGGAACAGAAAGTTCTTCAGCATCTTTATCTTGGAAATCTTCACATTCGTTAGATCCTGGGATATTAACCACTTGTGTTGGTTCATGTTGTTCATCAGTCACAGTATCATCAGCCATTATTTCTAAAGAGATTTGTAAAGATTGAAGTCATAATACACAACACAGCTACTAGTTTGTAATGTCTGTTTACAAAAACCTGAGTGGTTGCTAGCGATCATGTACATTTTACCATGCTTGAATTTTGTGTTATTTAAGGGACTACATGTCGAACTAGAGAAACGGCTCAATTTGCAATTGCGTGCTGTTTTTTCTGGCTCACCATCTAGTACTCTACAGTGACTTTACAAACTGCTGTGCGGTCCTAGGGTGAAGCTAGAGGGCTGAGGGACCCAAATGTTTTACGACATAGTTTTTTCATTTTAAAGTAGCAACCAGGGTGGGTGGGTGGGAGGGCAAGCAGAGCGGGGCACCTTGCCTACCTCTTGCACCACAAGTGACCTTACTGCGTTCTTAGCTGACCTCTGTAGCTCAATTCTTGTGCAAATCACGAACTAATTAAATATTCGCAGCCTTGTAAGTTGTAACTGACAGACTAAACACTGTACGTATAAAAACGCATGCCTACCTCTTGCACCACAAGTGACCTTGCTGCGTTCTTAGCTGACCTCTGCAGCTCAGTTCTTGTGCAAATCACGAAACTAATTAAATATTCGCAGCCTTGTAACTGACAGACTGAACACTATACGCAAAACGCGTTTGCTCACCACATGCACAGTTCACAAATCCATTTCGGTGGGCGTGGCTTGTCCGCCCTTTGAGTTTCTTACTGAACTGTCGTCATTCTGATGTTCGACTTGAAGTCCCTTAAAGGCTACAAATTCACACCAACTATGTTACAATATTGCCTATAGCTGCACATGATAATTCCACGATCATACCTCAATCAAAGACTTGATTTGTCCGATCGGTTTGTGAAGTCGGAGCAAAATTCAGGGGCGTACGCGTTCCAGGCATGCCAGGGAGACGCTCGCATTACGTCATAGAAAATGGAGGTCAATAGAAGATGGAATGACATTCAGAAGTTGCTGACAAGAGGGAGTCCCTTGGCTCATCCAGACTTCGAGCCGAGTGAAGAGGTGACATTTTACCAGCGTCTAATATATTATTGTTGCTCTAATTTTTGCCAGACCTTGCAATTCATAAGAGATGTGTGTCGTTTAGTAGTAATAGGAGCCGGTGGGCTAGGCTGTGAGCTGCTGAAAGATCTGGTAATGCACAGCCAGTGAGCTGGTGTCACTATACTAGCTGTGTGTGACTGCAGGCTCTGATGGGATTCACTAAAATGGACTGTATTGACATGGATACGATCGATCTCTCTAACCTCAACCGTCAGTTCTTGTTCAGGTACACCACCCACACACCTACACGTTTATATCAGCACATGTTTTGTGATTGCTTTCTAGACCTAAGGATATTGGTAAGCCCAAGGCTGAGGTGGCAGCACAGTTTATTAACGCTCGTATTCCTGGAGTACAAGTGACTCCGTATCCTTATACTCTGCTGTACATTAGTGTCGTCATGCTAGGTGTCATGTGACTTCCTTAGCAACCACTCTATAGTCACTATGCTAAAATACAAGACTTTGACCCAGGCTTCTACCGACGTGAGTCACCATGTAGCATGTAGATCTTCACCAACATTGACAAAAATGTGCATTCACAATTATTGTATTCTGTAAAATTTAGCAAGTTGATATTATGTTACCTCTCATCTTGTTGCCTCTTGCATGCTGAAGAGGAACAAATAAAAATTTTATTGCAATGAAAAAAATTTTGCAATGAAATAAAATAAAAATTTGAAGTACCAACAAGTGAAAATGCAGAAAGACTTGATTCATTTTTTTCTCAGAGTTTCATATCATTGTGTGTGGATTGGACTCAGTAGCTGCTCGACGCTGGATCAACGGAATGGCTGTCAGTATAGCCCTTCTTGCATTGACTCACTATTTTGTGTTCCTTTCAGTTGAGTCTACTGAGGTACAGTGATGCAGGCGAGCTGGACCAATCGACCGTCATCCCGCTAATAGACGGCGGGACTGAAGGGTTCAAAGGTCATGTCAGGGTCATTCTACCTGGTCTAACAGCCTGCATGGACTGCACCATGGATCTCTATCCTCCTCAGGTCAGTACCACACATACCAGCAAAGAGCAGCATTACTGACTAGCTCCAGCAGATTAACTATCCTCTGTGCACGATCGCCTCGAAACCACGCCTACCTGAGCATTGTATCGAATATGCTAAAATCCTTCTCTGGCCGAAAGAGAAGCCATTTGGAGGTATAGTCTTTATGTGGTGTAGTGTGCAGTGTACGAAATAGAATGCAAAAAGTGTCAGGACATATGTCTGAGCATTGTCAATTGTGTCCGGACATTTATTATATTTGATCTGCCATTATTTTTTTCTGAAGCATACGTTGCAACACAAGTGCCTTGTTTTTGGGCATTTTCTTTTTTCAGCAAGTTCATTGCGTGCACGTGTTGGTCAGACTTGCCATGATCAACCACATTCGAAGTTCTGAAAGAGTCAGCTCTACTCGTGATGCACTTGTCGTTGAAGTGTTTCGACCAACAATACGTTCCTTCTACTTAGTACAGACTCGATCGAGTTTTGTCCGCTACTTTAGCTCCTCCGTCGATCGCCGTCTCGCAGTCAAGCCACGTCATGGTTTGATACTGTCTATCAAACTGCCTCATCCATTTCTGGTAAGTTTCGTGCTTCACTTTTCTTCGCCTGGCGTTCGAGGAGGTAGAAGCAAGACTTCTCTTCATGGCGATCGTCGAGATTCAACGTGCTCACGTTGTGGGCGGGGCTTACGTAGTAATTATTATTGCGCTCGTGCTTGCGCACTCGATCGTAAAAGTAAAATTCATTTTGCGTGCAGCTTGCGCATACACACTCATCCGGACAAATTGGCAGAACGACTTTAATTTTGCTCGGACAAATACTAGAAATGGTCGGAAAATGTCCGATGTCCGGCTGCTATTTCATACACTGGTGTGTGAGTGTATCAGTTTTGCAGTTGGAGTGGGGATTGATGGTGATAGCCCAGACCATATTATGTGGATATACGAGAGAGCCCAAGAGAGAGCTGATGAGTACGGTATTCAGGGAGTAACTT
>CBDBDR010000013.1:0-6548 GCA_965203965.1 Thermodesulfobacteriota bacterium
TTTTTAAAAAATCTGGCAAGACCCCAGAATCTCTATCTGTCTGCAAATAACCCCTTGATAATAACCATAGACAGTGCAATCACGTTAATAGTAGTTGCTGCCAACAAGGTTATGAGGACAGTGTTGGAATAAAGGGCTATGGAGTAGAAGAAATTGAACGCTCCAACAAATATTAACACCACTGCTATAAAAATAAGCCAACTGGAAACTATCCGCCTTGCCCAAGTTGCAAACTTTCCTCGCAACTCCTGCTTTTGCTTTTCCGCATTGATCTGGAGGTTTTGCAAGCGATCTTGCAGTATGGTTTGCTCATCAGGCGAGTCTTTACTCGGTTGTTTCTGAGCCTTTTCAAGTGTTTCAGGAAATCCTGTTCTTTGTTCCCCGCTCTTGCACATACCCAATCAATTCAAACTGTCATACAGATCTGTATAATATTTCCGAATGAGATTTTTTGGTATTTCTTTGCTAGGAGTGTTATCAAAGGTGTCCCACCACGGAGTGCCTTTTTTGTGTGTTAGGTCAATCAGATGTTCAGCCGGAGCGTGTTTATACGCATTCCAAATGGTTTTCAAAATTCCAAGCACTTCTTTGTCAGTAATATCTTCTTCCGTTGGTTTTTTGGGCTCTTCGTTACCAAACGGATCATACAAAGTCGCACGACGATCTTTTATAGGGCCTTTGCCATATTCCCGAAGCTCATAATAAAGCGAAGGAACCACCGGACCATATCTCCAAGCCTCTATGCGATCAGTAAACAGATCGGCATTCTTAGCTACACTGAACCAACCGAAAAAGATGTAGACCAATTTGAGAAGTTTCAAAATACTTACGTCTGTAACATTGTCCTTCTCTGCATTGTCCAAAATAAAGTTAGCTATGTGTGCTGCTTTGTATGTGCTTTGCTGCACAGGACACCTCCTGTCGTTTTTTTGGAGTAATGTTTTAAACTATAACACTGGGAGGGGAATTGACAAATTGCTTGAAATTGGGTAGGTTTTTGTTCAAAGGATGGACAGCAAAATCTCGCTTACCATTACGGTTAGGTAAATCCTGGAGACTGAGGACGTAACCCCTAAGAAGGCAGAGAGGAGCACGAGCCCTCTTGTCCACCCCAGAGAGAACCAGGCGACCTCTCAATTTTCCTCTTTTCTTTTAATTTTTCCCCCATTTTTAATTATGTATTCCCTGTAATCAGGATCAGCTTGAAAAAAATGTATTTACGTTCACCCCATTTTTTACCACGCTTATAGGCACGGTGTATTCTTTGTTTTGAATTTTTTTAAAAAGAAGGAAGCCAGAAGTGCCTTTAGGGTTGGTGATAACTTCTCCTTTTTCAATTATATCTTGAATTTTTGCAAGGTCTGTTGAGGTTATGTCCTCGTGTTTCTTTCTTATATGTTTTGCAGTGTTGCTGTGCAATAACACTGCCTTGTTTTCTGCCCCTATTATTTTTGAGGTGGCAGGGTCTACTACTGCCACTGCAAACTTGCCTCCGATCCTGCCTTCAAAAAACAACTTAGCGTTAGGGCTGGAAGCAATGTTTGTGGCAAAGTGCCTTGCCGTGGGATAGTCATATTTGTTCAGGTCAGGTTGGTAAGTAGCTTTGTAGGGATTAAAGCCAAAGCTGGCGTGAGGAAAGACCGTACTTTGCCAGTGGGGGAAAGGCGGTATCCGGTAACGCTTACGCTCTTTCTGTTGTTTTCGGATTTGCCAAGATCAACTTTGAACTCCGCACCAGCTTGCCTTTTGAACTGCTAACCTCCCATTCTCTGCTGGTTATCTGTCTGTTGGGTCAACGTCCGTTTGTTACAACGGCAGTTGTAATCCAGCGGTGGAGTAAAAGTGTTCCAGAAAGGATCATCAACCGGAAATATACTGCCGTGAAGCTCAGCGTGATCTTTCACGGGTTCGGGAATCAAGAAGTGCGATGAACTGGGCAAAAGGACGGCGCTTTTTATTTTTCTCAATGGACGCTTCCCTGCCCGTAGCATAGGCAGATAGTAGGTTTGTGCGATAGATAGTTTTTAAGCGATGCGGGGGAAATCTCTCGGCAAGTATCTCTCCTGTTTCTGAGGTCGGAAATTTGCTTGCAAATTGCGAGATTGGAACAAAGAAATAGTCAATTGCAAAGAGCAAATAAGTTCCAGTATAAACCCCAGAGAAACTCGTATTAGAGAGGTCTTTTAGCGGAATTCTTGATGCTTTAAATGGCAATTAAACGGGATTTAAACAGTGTTTAACAAGCGGTTATTTTTCCACTTACAAAAAATGACCGAAATAGCAAAGTAGTATAGATACATAACGAACCTAACCCCTTTTTAACATTGACTTTTTTACTTAAAGCGTCCATAAGTTCAGAAGTCAGCGACAACAAGCGTCAAAAACTGCAAAAAATAAAAAATATAATGATTGCAGAGAGTTATAGCAGAAAAATGGTAAAAATTAAACAAATTACTTAAATTCTCAGTCAGTTCGGATGAGATTTTTTTAAATACTGTCCACAGGATAAGAACATCTCAAGCAGAGGAATTTCTATCGCAAGAAAAACTATAAAAAAATGGGAGCCCCTGACGCTCCCTTAAACATGCTTAAGGACTCCAACACACCTTTCTATCCATCTCTGGATTAACACCAGATATCAGGAATATCTTCGGCTCTTGCTAGGAGAATTTGCCACATGCTCTTGATTGTTTATTTAGCACACGTGGTCTTGATTGTCAAGCCTTCTTCAGGGCTTTGATCGTTTTCAGAAATTAATTGAGAGCCCCTGACGCTCTCTTATGTGTGCGAGGGGGACTCGAGTAACTCCCCTACGGAACTTATTGGGCATCAGGCATGCCCTCAGCAATCGCGCCGAGCAGTTTTTGCCGCAACACACTTAAAATACTTTTCATATGTATAATAAAAATATAGTATTGTGTCAATCAAACATTTATGTTTAGCAATTTAGTTTATATAATTTCAAGGAGAAAAAATATGTCCGAAAAATTAAAAGTAGGGGACACTACACCTGATTTTGAGGCTGAAACTTACGGTGGTGAAGTAGTAAAGTTGAGTGATTATTACAAGGAGAAAATTGTAGCTCTTTACTTTTATCCTAAAGACAATACTCCCGGATGCACAAAAGAAGCCTGCTCTATAAGGGATGGAATGGATGAACTTTCAGAGCTGGGAATTCAAGTTATTGGAGTAAGCACAGACGGTGTGAAATCACATGAAAATTTTAGGGAAAAATATAATTTGAATTTTCCTCTGGTGAGCGATAAAAGCAAAACTATTATAAATATGTATGGTGTAAAAAGTGCGTTTGGGTCAGCAAAAAGACAAACATTCCTGATAGACGGCAAAGGCATAATACAACACATTTGGAACAAGGTTAAGACGGCTCAACATGCAGATGAAATCGCAGATAAGGTCAGGGAGTTGAATCTTTAGAATAATTGCCACAGTGTTGTTGTGATAAACATTCCAAAAAAGATATTTATTACTGGAACTGATACCGGAGTTGGAAAAACGGTGGTTACGGCTGCAATTTCCAGTTGTTTAATAAAAAAGGGTTTAAGTGTCAATCCCTTAAAACCTTTTCAGACCGGTACAGAAGACCCAGTTGTTCACGATATAGAGTTCATACATAAAGTAATTGGTAAAACCTTTGATATTAACAAGGCATGTCCCTTTAGATTAAAAAAGCCCCTTTCACCTTATTACGCTTCCAAACTGGAAAAGGTTGATTACAGCATCCCTGATATTATAGAAATACTGAAAGGTCGAATATCTGAAACCAGTATAAATCTGATAGAAGGTGCAGGTGGACTTAGGGTACCGATAACAAAGAGTTATTTTATGAGTGACTTGGCAAAGGATCTGGGCTCAACCCTGGTAATTGTTGCAAGGCCAGGGCTTGGGACAATTAACCATACTCTTTTGACTATTGATCATGCAAGATCTCACGGTTTAAAAATCATGGGAGTTGTAATATCCAATTATCCGACAAAACCAAATCTGGCTGACCTTACTAATATTTCTCAATTAAGAGAATTACTTGGTGTTGAAATACTTGGGGTCATACCATCACTGGACAACGTGGTTGTGGAAGAAGGAGAAATAGGAGAATTGAATGAAAAAAGTCAAAACTTTTTCACAAATCAACTTGGTGGCAATCTTAATATAGAAAGTATGATCAACCTTACAAGATAAGACCCTGATACACTTGACAGACAACTACAACGTGATATAAGTAATTGCTATTTTTCAGGAGCAGCACTGTGATTTCCAAAAAGTTCGTTCTGGAAATTTATTACATAAAGATCAGGTCAATATGAGCTACTTTATAAAACTTACCCCAGTTATTATGTTGTGTATCTTGATCTCGTTAGGCATATATCAGCATAAGGCGAAAAGCGGTAACAAAGGTCCCTCTCAACCTGTCCTGTTCAGCCATAAGATACATGCAGGGGAGAATGAAATACCATGTGAGTATTGCCACAGTTTTGTAGATGTATCACCTAACCCGGGTATTCCTTCACTTCAGAAGTGTATTGGATGTCACCAGCACGTGCTCGGAAGAGATGAGGATTATGTAACCAATGAGGGACAGGTAATCAACTATAAGGATGAAATTGCCAAAGTCAGGGAGTATTGGGAAAGAAAAGAGCCTATACCGTGGATAAAAGTCACAAGTATGGGTGAATACGTAAGGTTCAATCATAAGAGACATATTAAAAGGGGTTTTGAATGCCAGACGTGTCATGGACAGGTGCAAGAAATGGACGTCGTTTATAAGGCTGAGAGACTTAACATGGGTTTTTGTATAAGCTGTCATGAAAAAAATGCTGATAATGAAGATCACTTAAAAGTTTTGAAAGATTGTCTGACCTGCCATTATTAAATGGTTGGAGGTATAAATGTCTGAAAAGAAAAAGGGTGAATTAAGCAGAAGAGATTTTTTAAAGGTAGTTGGCGTTGCCAGTGGCACAGCAGCTGTTACTGGTGCATGTTCAAATGAGCCTGTTGAACAGATAATACCTTATGTCATACCTCCAGAATCTTATATACCTGCGTTACCTAAATTCTATGCCTCTACATGCCGTGAGTGTCCATCAGGATGCGGAGTAATTGTAAAAAACAGAGATGGAAGGGCTATAAAAATTGAAGGCAACCCCTTGACTCCAAATAATGGAGGGACTTGTGCAATGGGGCAGGCATCTCTGCAAGGTCTCTACAACCCTGACCGCGTAAGATCTCCGCTTGGCAAAAAGAAAAACAGAAAACAGCTTGTCCCCATCGGTTGGAGTGAAGGCATTGACGAATTGTCTAAAAAAATAAATGAACTCGTCAAAAAAGGTAAGGGAGACAGAATAGTTTATCTAAGCAATAATATCGCTGGCACATTAAATGGCCTTGTTGAAAATTGGACAAAAGCTATAGGGGGTCGTCATTACACCTATGAGTCATTTTCTTATGACCCAATCAAAGAGGCTAACAGGATTTGCTTCGGTATTGATGAAATACCAACCTACAAAATAGAGAAAGCTAAATACGTCCTTTCCTTTGGTGTTGATTTTCTTGAAACATGGTTGTCACCAGTACGTTTTGCCAAAGGTTTTTCCAAACTCAAAACATATAAGAACGGTCGTATTGGCAAATTGGTTCAAATAGAACCAAGAGCTTCTGTTACGGCAGCAAGTGCAGATTCTTGGATTGCTGTTAAGCCTGGAACCGAAGTTTTTCTAGCTCTAGGAATTGCAAATGTAATAGTAGAAAAAGGATTGAATAAAACAAATGCCTCGTTTGTGGGAGAATTGCTATCAAAATACAACCCTGAGACAGTTTCCAAAATAACAGATATTTCAGTGGAAGTTATCAATCAGATCGCACAGGAATTCAGCAAGAGCAGAAGCATTGCACTTGGTGGAGGAGTAGCAGTTAGCGGAACCAATGCAACTGAAACAATGGTTGCCGTAAATATATTAAATTACCTTGTTGGCAATATTGGCCGCACCGTTGATTTTTCAAATACATTATCTATTTCCAGTGTCAGCACGTTTAAGGATATTACAAAACTATTTGAAGATATGAATAGCGGTAAAGTTGAACTTCTTATAGTTCAAGGAGCTAATCCAGCTTTTACGCTACCAAAGTCGCTAAACGCAACTCAGGCTTTGAGTAAAGTCAATTATCTGGTCAGTTTGTCCCCATTTGTAGATGAAACAACCGAGATGGCTTCTCTCGTTCTTCCAGACAATCACCCAGTTGAAAGTTGGGGAGATTTCCAATCAAGTAAATCTTTCCGGGGGATAATCCAGCCTGCAATGAGTCCTGTCTTCAATACAAAATCAGTCGGGGATGTAATTATAGAGTTAAGTAAAAAAGTGGATTCTACAAAAAAACCTCTTTTCTGAATCAACATACTATGATCATTTAAGAGCTTCATGGAAAAAAATTGCTTATGACAAAACATCTGCAAAAAGTTTTGAGTTGTTTTGGAAAGATGCACTTAAAAAAGGTGGAGTTGAATTAAATACACCTGCAAGAAAAATTTCAATGTC
>CBDBDR010000014.1:0-70301 GCA_965203965.1 Thermodesulfobacteriota bacterium
AGATTGATTGCTACGTCCATAATAATTATAGGTAGTATCGTGGTAGCTTTTTGCCGTAGCACAGAAACAATAATCATTGATAAGACGTTTCGATCCGAGGATCTTCATCAGTTATAAAAACAAAATAAGTCACTAAACTTAAATAACAATCTTCCAGGTGGTGTGGCATGAGGTGTGCATGTGACGAGTATGTTGAGATGTATGTGTGCACAGGAGAAATGTTTAGTGTCTTATTTTGTTTTTATAACTGATGAAGATCCTCGGATCGAAACGTCTTATCAATGATTATTGTTTCTGTGCTACGGCAAAAAGCTACCACGATACTACCTATAATTATTAATGTTTTATTTGTTATAAATTGTATTTTGTGTTGTTTTACCAGATCAAGCAGCTACTCTGAATTTGTCAACAGTCAAGGACAACTTGTCTGTCGGTAAACCAGCAAGATCTGATGCTTCATCGACCTCAAGCAGCACAGACTGGTCCTGGTAAGCAACGTCGACTCATTTGATTTAATTTTCTCTCAGCGAGTATCCTCCGATTAAGACTGATCATGAACGTGCCAGGTACAAGCGTCTTTTCAACCGCGAGTACAGTGAGTATCTGGAGGTGAAGAGAGCGACCGATGAGGTGCAGGAGGACGTGGCAAGACTCACAGCACAGCTCAACTCACTCAGAAAGGACACGGACGAGTTCAAGGTTGTTAAACACTCAAGTGTGCTCATTGATGAAAGGAATTTTTTTGTCTTGCAGAAAGTGAAGAGAAAAATTAGAGATAAATATCTTGGAATTCAAGAGGTAGGTAAATTTTTGCTAGCAGCCGTTAATCTGTTGTTTTTTTTTTTCTTGCAGGATAAAGATTATCAGAAAAGAAAGGAACGATTTCTTCTACTGCACTATAAACTAGCTCATGTAAAGAAGATGGTTATGGAGTACGACTCTCTACACGGACTCCAAGACCAAACACTCTCTTGATTATTATTATACGACAATTTTATGCATCACTCACGAATCATCTGTTTTGTACATTCACTGCACTCTCTAAAACCACGAAGTTTGCCGCAGGCAGGCCGACATCACGTGAACAAGCTGGCATCTGCGCTGCTTGCACAGTTCAGATGCCTTGGGCGCGATTAAACATATTTGTAGTACTGCGTACTAGTTAAAGTACCGCTCCGAGTGCTCTACGCAATATAATAGCACGAGGGGCGTGGCGAGAGGCAAATAGAGCACGAGCCGAAGGCGAGTGCTCTATTTGTCTCGAGACACGACCCGAGTGCTATTATATTGCGTAGAGCACGAGAAGAGCGGTGCTTTAACAGGTTTAGAGTGTGACCTTGTACAATTGCCATAAGGGATACTGCTAGCAGGCCGAAGACAGTCCAGTATAAACGCTACCATTATGGGAATTTACGGAATTATACGGAAATCCGTACACGAGCACATGGTGGAAGGTAGCTGTGGACGAGAGCGCTGTGATTTCGACTTGGGAATATGATAGGAGCAGAGAATTCAACACCAGAAAAGAAGACGTGTCTTATTTATCTAACTACCAGTGGGCTAAAGCTATGAAGGAATCATGAATCAGTGAGGAACGACTTCACCGAACCTCGTGGATGAAAGTATCCATCGAACGTACATCAGCAGTGACGCCGAGCTACTTGCTACGCTGCCATGTAGCTACTTTCCGGTTTCATCCTGTCTTTGAGAAGCTGTAGCGCCCTGGATAAACCTGACGTCACCTACCATGCTAACGGCGTGGCCCTCCTATCTAGCTTTCTTCTGGCCTTTCGATCGCTGTTAAAGACACTGAATAGTCTCTGTTCGACATTGTTTTAGTATTTTATCAAAATGAAAGTTGTTTGTGTTTCATCGCATGTATTTTGTAATTAAATTCACTGCATATCGGCATGTTAACACCTGGTAGATAGAGCACTGCGGTGGAAAATAGAGCACTGTAGAACAATGGGTTTGGGAAAATAGAGCACTGTTTGAACAATGGGCAGTGCGTACTATGGAATATAGAGCACTGTCGGCGCCTTTGATCTTGTATGGTATCATACTCTAAGAGGTGATAGTGTACATTGGTAAAAATAACTGAGGCGATCTTCACAGGTTCTTATAGACGCAGTAGCGTCATTCATTCAGCAATACCTGAAGAAGATTCGAACAGCAGTTTGGAACGAAAAATCGCTATGCATGTAATTTCGCAAACAACGCTCGCTCTAGCATTTGTCTTGCTATGCAGAATCAATGGTACGTGAAAGTCTAAATCAACAGGGTCAGTGTGTCAATTGTTCATTCATGTAGCGGTTATCTTTCCTGAGTCGCAGTCAGCGGCACCTGGTGACGTTGTGCTGTTTGAATGCATCTCGCAGGATTTCACTCTAGTCTGGCATATTAACGGCAGCGAACTTAGCTGGAGCAACCTTCCTGTAGGTCACTGGGTCAATTCATCAGGCCTGGTAGTGCAGGCTAGACAAGAACTGAATGGAAGTAGATATCAATGTGTTCTTGCAACTATTGGTATGACTGATGGAGGGTCTTTGTTTGTCACCAGAGAGGGGGTAACAAGGAGTCATGCTTCACTGAATGTCACCTCATCAGGTTAGCGTTATTTTAGAACGCCATGCTGTCTTTAGAAGCATGATATTGTTTTTCTAGTGCAGTCAAACATTATCCACACAGACAGATGTTGTGTAGGCTTATTCCCTGTTACCATTCGGAGAATGCTTGTAGATTGAACCTATTACAAATAATATACACAACACTTTAGTTAACCGCTCACATCTATCACGTTGGTATACACAGGAGATACAGCAGTGAACACTAACTACAGAAAGGGGATAGTGGTGACGTCAGTGGTTTACGATCAGGCAACTGACAGTTTAATGATCGACTGGGAACCAACTGGATCATCCTACCAGCTGTACATCAGTAGCTGCACGCATTCTCTCTGGTTGCAGTCGCAGAGAGCGACCTGTGCACCTGTTCTCGTTGAAGGTATAATGAGGGCATTGGGCAACAACAGTGTGACTATTGATGTGAGAACTTGTGATCTCGAGGGTGAATGTGAGTTCAACCCTCCTCAAGGTGCAAGGGTCGATCAACAGACTTTGGTCAAATTGGAAATGAACAGCTCAGGTGCTGGCTTATCCGTACAGTGTGGTAAATTTCATGCACCTTTTTTCTTGTAGATTTAATTCCTCGAGAGCTTCCGGCCCTAACATTAAATCAGTCTAAGATACGGATTTTCCGGTCCAAGCTCTGGTCTCAGTGCACACGAGCTGGTCTGAGGATTGCTGTATTTGATGCCACAACCAGAGTCAACTACACTCTCACAGAACTCATTTCTGATTTCAATACCATCTTTTTTCTCAGTGTGAAGTTTGTAGAGCCTGGTATTGAGATAAACACTGTATCATTGGGGACTACCCAAAGCTTAATCCGAGCACTGTTTGGGGAGTCAGTGAGAGAGATATACATACAAGAATACTGCACTGATACTAGCTGTGATGGCAGGCTAACCACTACATTTGGAGACAAGATAAAACTGATTATAGATCCGGCCCAACCAAGCCAAGGTACAACTTAGTGCAATGTTTGATTACTTCTCTACAAATGCATTTCTCCAGATGTCTTACAGACTTGCACATACACGGCTGAAGATATTTTGCGTAAGTGGAATATGCTGAGTAACTATACATTAATGTTATGGTTTTTATTGTGAATAGGATCTCCAACACCAACCGTCGTAGAAATGATTCCAACCTCTACATCAGTTGTTGATAGACCAATGCCGACGTCAACTACGTCAACACCTATTCCTACTGTACGACCGACTAGTCAGCCTAGTATCCCAATTACGTTTTCACTAGGAGGTACATACATGTATCTGTCAGAACTATTTTCCTGTTGAAAAATATGTGTTTTTTGCCTAGCTATCATTGGTCTAGCCCTTGCAATAGTGATGTTGATAGCGCTGGTCTTAGGAGTTCCAATTATTATTGTAGGAATCTTCAGTTGGAACAAACGAGTAAGTTACAAGTAGGTTAAATGCTGCATCACTCTTTTTTTTTCTTTTTTACGCAATAGAGAAAATCTGGTAATGCACTTGCTGCTGGAAACAAACTGTATGATCAGCCTTTTCGGTCATCATTTCGACGCAGTCTGCCGGGTACTCCTAAGCTTTCATCACCATCAAGACACAGTATCTGTGAGTCGCCAATCTCACCAACTTATTCTACCTACGTTGGTCGACCTCTTGCTAATGGGGACGCCAAGAATCCGCAATACCAGCTGGTAGCATTTGTAGAAGGACCACAGGCAGCAATGCACTCACCTCAGGGATCAATCTCATTTGGAGGACACTCGAGAAACCCAAGTAGTGTTGCACCTATGGACAAGCATAGACAGTACGGTGGTGATTCACCAACTGGAACCAATACTGAGCCACAAACACCAGACTATATCACACAAATGAAGATCCCAGACTTGAATCTTACAGAGCCCGTTCGTCGCTATGTACCAGTAGACCTTCTACCAGCTGCTTTTTCAGACTCCTTAGCAAGCACACCAATACCCAGGCATGATCAAGATGGCAACCAGCTCCCTCCTCGTCCTGGTGCTCCATCCCCTATGAGCATTCCTCCAATGTTCCACAATGGATTGCCAAAGGCTTATGACAGAGACAGGCCAAATTCTGCTCAGCAAATGGCTCAAGCTCCTCCATATTTTAATCCACCAACATATCCAAATCAGCAATGGTCAGCAACCCTACCACGTCTTGGACGACCGCCTCAAAGTGATCTAGCAACAATCAATAAGACCGCAACTACACGTTCTGACGAGGATAGAATTTGGAATGTAGTTTAATTCTCACCACTGAACAAATCAATGATTTATATAACTCTCACAACAAATCAGCACATTGCTAACTTTTGATACCACTTAATAAATTACTTGCTGTGTGTTGTGTAGTGTACAAGCTATTTTGGTTCAATCAAAATTCTTTCCCTGAGTCAGTTGTGACAAAATTTGCTATTGTATCTACTGTGAAGAATATCTGAGATGCCTGCAGGCCTACTTGTACTAATAGATACTCGTGCGGCACCATTATAATCAATAGTTATAGTCATCACATAATTTGTGTCTCGTAATTACCTCACTGTGCATACAGTAGCCCATTTTTGTCTATAATATAATTATAAATCAGATATTTAATACCTAAGATGGGATCTACTCAAGTATTGCACTTATAATATACCTCAATGTTACTAATAATTATAAATATAATATTATACCTCAATGTTAAATGCACGAATAGTTGGTGTCAGCTTCAGACTTATTTTGTAGATGTTAAGTAAATGTGCATTCGTCAGCATAACTGTAATTGCATTCCCATGCTCTCTTAGTTTGCATAAATTTTTGACTCCTCCAAATGAATGTTATTCCTGCGACTCTGCAGCTTGCATATGCACACAGCCCTAAGAACGGTCATGAATACGATAATCAACTGGTTTAAATATTCATAGCTGAAATGTAATCCGGTAATCGGCGTCCATTTAAACCAAACCGCATGCGTTTGAGTCGTTCTGCTTGGTGGGCTGTCATGGCGTCTTGTTTGTTGATCTCTGTCCTCTCGTTACTAGCGTTGTTGCACGTCTCCAGTGCAGCTAACGGCAAGGGGCCGTTGGTGACGGACGTGGTAAGACTCCAACAGCATTGCACCGTTTACGCATCACGGCACGTGGTACCCTTTGTCTGCATTGTCTCAGGTCTACTTCGATATTTCCATCGGAGATAACCCTGTGGGAAGGATCGAGATCGGTCTGTTTGGTAAAACTGTTCCGAAAACCGTTAAGAACTTTGTCGCTCTAGCTACCGGAGAGGTAATTTACCATGATTTGCAATGTTTAGACGAAAGTGTTACTGTTCACTCTCCACAGAAAGGGTTTGGCTACAAAAACAGCAAGTTCCATCGTGTTATCAAGCAGTTCATGATTCAAGGTAAGAAGAGACAAAGAACCTTATCGCACTACTACACCTGTCTTTCTCATAGGTGGTGATTTCACCAATGGAGATGGAACTGGAGGTATGACCAACCATTAATCAACCCTATGCATGGTTCTATTGTCCTCTCCTCAGGCAAGAGCATCTATGGAGACAAGTTCAAGGATGAGAACTTCAAGCTACAGCATCATGGTCCAGGGTGGTTGAGCATGGCTAACGCTGGCAAAGACACCAACGGTTCACAGTTTTTCATCACCACTGTTAAAACATCGTGGCTGGATGGACGCCATGTAGTGTTCGGAAGAGTTATAAAAGGAATGGTAAGGGGGTGCATATTTTGATTCTGGAATCTTCTATTTGTGTTTCTGGGATATATTTATCTTGTTGTTTTTAGGACGTCGTTAGTGAGATTGAGAAGACGCCCACTGGTAGCAGTGATCGACCCAAGGAAGATGTCACCATTACTGAGTGCGGTCGACTGGACACAGAGCCATTCAACTCTGACAAGGACTGGTAAAGAAGCCATTGGGAATGCTATTTTTGGACCCTTTTGACTACTAGTTTATTTTTCAAATTTCGCATGCTACCATTTCCAGGTTTTTTGTATACATGTACTATAGTCCTAGTTTTAATAAATAGAATTCAATTGTTAGCAGTGACTATTCACAAGTATTGTTGAAAAGGAGCATGAAAGAAGATTGAGTTACCTCAATGAGGAGGAAAAAAGCAGGCAATAGACTATGGCTTTAGACTAACAAAGGTCTTGAAGCTTGAATACCGAATTCCATTACTCTCCAAGCCGTCTTGGGATCATAGATACTTGGGTCTCTACAGAGAGCCCATACATACAAGACACTGTCCAACTGCTCCTGTAGATAACAGTCAACAATAGTAGCTATGATACCAGCTCACATTAGTATCTGTCTCTCCGCTTGTGATTGTGAGCTGCTGTGCGTTGAAATGTATGACTACTACTGGTCCTCTCTCAAGAACTTTACCACCAAGCACCTTTAGGGCAGTGATACATAGAAATACACAAACTTAACCACTAGTTCACACAAACCTCCATGTCTCTAATATCCAGTACCCTGTACTGAGCTGCTTTCACTGTAGCCCTTTGCTTGATAATGGCTGACAAAACATTAAATGCCTGATGGAAAGAATGACACAGTTGGTGGAAGTGTTATTTAGTCGATTTACCGCTTCGTGACACCAATCCTTGAGAACCTCCAGATCTCCTCGGAGGTACGATTCTAGGATGTTGGGAACAATTTCATGCTGGCACTCTATGAGGAAAGGATCCATTCTGAAATTGCGATCGACCTTGTATATCTCCTCCAACACCTCAGCCATGTCAGATCGTGAAACCACTCCACCTAGTTGGTATAACAAACTAGTGCTGTGCAACAAGTACGTTATACTGACCGAATGTGTCTCCCAATTCGATCAGTGACGACTCTGGATGCCCTCACAGCAATATTATCACTCTCATCGTACTTCATCTTGATATTATAAAACGCTGAGTACATACAGCAACTGAAATCCACCAAACACTTGATATAAGACACTCACTGTTGGATATAGGATTGTTCTCTCTCAATTCCTCCCATTTCTTTCTCCATTTTGATTGTCTAGTTATCGTCACATCTTTCGTCTCGCTACAAGGGTAACCTGTTTGTAGCAGCTGTGTTTGTGCGCCACGTGCAACTTACTCGTCTGCTGCGATGACGACGGAATCTTTAGTGTCTTGAGACGTGAAAGAAGCTCTATCAGATCGTTTTACGACCTCCTCTAAAGAAGAGATGGATATAAGAACACTAACGGAGCACGAGAGGCTACTACCTGGAGCTTTGTAAGGAGCCGATTCTTTGATAATGTCATCCAAGAGATCCTCCTTCATTACTTCAGCACTCTAGTAGTAAGATAACAATAATGGTGGACATACTGAGAACCATACCTTGCTGACAGATTTATACACATCAGTCTGTCCGATGATCTCAGCTTGTTCAGATACCTTCTGTGCAGCTTGTTGAGCTGAGCGAGATATCTAGAGAGAAACAGATCGCTTAAACAGAGTTCACAATAATAGAACTACTGACTTGGGCTCCCACGTCCTGGCCCTTCTTTCCAATATCGGATTCAGATGCTCGCGAAAACACCTGTACCACAGTTATAGGAGAAGAAAACTGCTTAAATCACAGCAATACCTGTGAGCTCCTCTCTTTCAGTTTACCCCACCCAGCTCTAGTGCTGTCTACCGTATATAGAGTCACCTTGATGATCCACTCCTAAACAACGCATATTATAAGGCGGAGTTCACTCTCATGTGACAGTTTACTCACTCTTGTATTTGAGAACTGCTGTCGAAACAGTTTCACAGAATCAGACTTAACTATTTTCGATCTTTCATCTTCAAATGCTTTCAAATTTTCTTGAATTTCTTTATCTTTTTCTAGACTCTTTCTGAGATTTTCTACAAAATTTCTGAACAAGCCTCCATTGGAAGAAGAGCTGTACCACCGCACAGACTGAACAGTGATCTAGAAAGTTGAGATAAAATGCAGAACACAAGGACGGAAGCTAACTGGCTTCAATTCAAGTCTTGATTCCAGCATGCGAACTCACTCGTGACTTTGTATGCCTCTTTGCAGCACACAAGCATCTCACGTGACTCTTCTTGCTCAGCGGACTAGCGAGCAGAGTGATCTGGACTCGCATACATGACGCAAGGTGTCTAGCTGCCATCACTCTAAATAACGCACACCAATGTCTACACGTGCGAGCAAAATAGTTTTAACCCTCATAATTTATTACGAATTTCATAATAATAATAATTATTGTTACAAAGATATTACAACACAAAGTGGTGGCGGTGTAAGATACCAAAGTTGATTGTATGCAACATGTCAGTATGCGTGTGTTGAGAATGAAACGGAGTGTCCAAATAATTATTAGAACATTGCTAGCTGCAATATAATAATGTACCGGCTGTACATTATTTCATTTCAAAAAAGCAGCTCCTACAGCCCATATCATGTCATAACCGCCACCTTTCTGAGCTTCTGCGTCAGGATCAGCGTCGAGCAGTTGCCGCACTCTCCTCATGGCTAGGTCATAGTCATCGTCTTGAAGAGATGCGAACGCGTTCTCAAGTACGTCTGACGTGTGAGCTAAAATGATCAAAGCAAGGACTCGCTTGTCCATTCTTGTTGTGTCATTTGCCCACTTTGACAGCACAGCTTCCTGAACCTTCTTGATCAGTCTCTGTTTAGCCGAGGTGTCCGTGAGGGGATGAGTAGTCATGTCAAATACTACAAAGTTCTGTTTTTCTGTGGTCAAGATTCCTTTCTCAACAAGGTTCTTAGCTATTCGCTCTCTGACATTGCGAATCTGGTAGCGTAGATTGAGTGGATTCCATGTTTCACCTGTGGAAGACACACAACCTATCTTTCCTCAGCTCGCTCTGTCTTACCACTGAGCAATTCAATCCAGCTCTGTACATTGTCAGGAGGATTGGTCTCTTTAATGTGTCGTAGAGCTTCATCCAGTAGGATATCACCGGTGGGTGAAGGATTCTTACACATCACCTAAACAAAGACATTTGAAGGTCATCAATAATTTGATTTAAGCATTGATGTGTATATATCACATGAAGTCACTCACGCACCTTTCTGTACAGAAGACTCTTTCTCCTTGAGCCAGGTCGTTCTAACTCAATCCTGCCTCTGAGTGCCAGCTCAATCATCATGCATCCACGTAGCCCCGAGGAGATGCAGTCATTCCAGAATGATGTATAGCCCTGTAAGTGGCACATGGTGATAAACAGGTAATCAACTCTGAAACATCACTTTGACTCACTTCTCTGTCTTTCAGCCCAAGCAATAACACTTCCTCCATGAGGGTAAGTCTCACTGCCTTACTGTCCCCGCCATCATCATAGGCAGCTCCATCAGTGTCAGGTCGGTCCAGCCCACCCTCAGCTCCAGGTGGATCGAGTGCAGTCGCTCCGCTATCACTACTGGTAGCTGTCTTTCTCTGAACTAAACCACCTTGTGATCATGGACAATAAACGGAGAGATAACGAGGTCTAGCCAGAAATGATCAATACACATACCTGTTCTTCGAGTAGCCATTGGTTCGTTGTCAGACACGTAGACTAAACAAGAATAAGCTTGCTTCCAAGTACTAGCGCCACGACACTTGGCCTGTCGACTGTCCTGCCTGTTTCGCTATAATACTTTTTAATTTTACTTTTACCCACCATTACCGTATTATTAGAAAAGATTCATTACGTACGTATACTTTTGAACGGTAACGTATTTCGGGTGCACATATCGGATCTAAGGGTGACTCGGCGATCACTGGACTAGTTTGTTAAATATATCTCCATTTGAACAAAGCATAATAATAATCTTAAATCGTGCAATAAACGTGCACTTTAATAAATACAACATCAACAATTCATTACTGACTATGATAACAACTTTTATTCGTATTATTTATTTTTGCTCACTGTGATTAGCCCCAGGCCCTGGGCTATTGAGCGTTATCCTCCATGAAAAAATACCTTACTCAAACCATTATTCAAATGATATGTCTTATTATTAGTGATAAAGCTAGAGTATATTTCTAATGACATCTTACTAAAGGATGGTAGCGTTCACCAAACTGAGTACACTGCGGTCTATCACGCACAACTCAATAAAGGTTCAACAAACAATAAACTGCACTTAAAGATTTTGAAAGAAGCTGCACTTTGAGTCTGCAAAAGTCTGTAGAAAAGGTAAACTGACTGAGTATACAGAGATTTTATACTTCTTGCAATGAAGATTTGAATACATTAATGTGTCAATTAATTCACAGGTATTTATTCAGCTTTACTCTTGCAGAAAATAACAAAATCGCTGTAATACTACGGTGCCATTGATGAACTGGCATACATAATTGCCACCTGTTCAGTAGAAATTAGAATGAATCCATGTAGGATACCTGTTGATTGGCATGTATTGTTCCGTTTGACGTGATTTAATGGTCTTAACACATTTACGCCAGCAGTTAACATCGCCAGATTGATCCGCGTGCATTGAGTGCTGCATGTCAGCATGTATCAGAACCGTGAATCATCTCGCGATCGCTCAGCAGTACCTGTTACTACTTGCGGTTGGAGAAGTCCTGACAGTGAATTCCCACCATCATCTACCCCGCCGCCTGTTTGGTCATGGTCTGATGCTTCACCAGGGAGACTAGGGCGACAGGTTTGTCGACGGTGCAGTTTGTCTTGCTGTATCTGTGCCGCACTGAATACTGAGTTGGGTGTCAATTTGCATAATTTACAAGCGGCATGGTAGCAGTGAGCATGTGTACGAGTTAGGATTGCTAGTGCAATTTTGCACTTTTATTCATTTTTTAAGTGTAGCATATTGTATTATAAAAAGATAATATGTGCAAAAATTCTCGCAGTCATCCCAACATATCATTGCCAAGTGGCAATGATAATAGATTGTGTATCACCACTTGCAGAAATGCATTTGGCTTTCCAATACACAAACCCAGATTTTACAAGCACAATTCAAGCCGATAAATTTTTCATTGCTGACTCCACCCTCTTTTTAATTTGTGGAACAGAGCTTGTTTGTGTGCAAGAAAAAGGAAATGTTTAAAATGAATTATACTGTTGTAGTATATGTATTCAGTTGGCATTCTAGTATTAAAATGCAGTGGCTAAGAATTTGATCAAAATGCAATATAAGGATATGGGAAAATCCAACTGATGGTTACAAGTATGTACAGACAAAATTATTGATTTGGGAAGGACGTTCATTTAATTTATGTTTTTGTCATGTTTACAGCCACTGCAGAGACCTGATGTCGCTGATACACTGGTGCTGGATCTAAGAGATGGACAGAGCTATTTCTTGGAGTCTCTCTTCAGTTTACTGGAGAACTACGAGTGGGGCGACTGTTGGAACAACAAGATTCCTCTGCCCATCATGATGTTTCAGCGATATATGGACACCTATCCTGACAAACTAGAGGATCTGTGCAACTATTCTGAACAGGTATACGGCATCATATTTGCACTTAGTCAATCCATAATAAGAAATTTAAATCTAATGGAACAACAAAATTAATTACCATTCACTTCAAAAAAAAATATTCATATGTAACAACATGTTGGCACTGGGAACTTGTAAAAACGTTTCCTTAATTGTCATGCTGTTTATATACATTTTACCTGTCACACTTTCCTATAATTAAATTTGAGTGTTTTATTTTAATTTGAGTGTTTTTTTATTGATTGCAGGCATCTCTTCTTTGTACAAAGCTTGTGCAAGCTTGCCTAGTCAATGAACTGGAACAGGTGCAATTTTTAAAGTTCACATGTGCAAGCCCAAAAATATGTCCTAAATTGTGGATTGAGTTACTTGAGGCTGTGGTAAGTTCATTCTCAAAATATTAGTCAAAATAGTGAATCTCATTGTGGTCTACGTATTCATTGCAGCCAAATTCAGTATTCGTAAAGGCTGTACCAAGTCTTGCCCATCAGATTGGAAACACCACCAAACCACTGTTTGCAGATCTTCTGAATTCTGCTGCCGAAAGAGTGCAAAAGAAGACTGTAGAAAGACTGATTGCTGTAGCTATGAAGAGTGAAATGAGAGCTTTGAGAATGTGCAGAACTGGATCGGAAGAAGTGAACGGAGAAGAGTTTAGGATAGATGCTGCTACTATAGTCCTCAAGAAGATGCTGGGGAATCTTGAAATATCAGGAAAAGCTGTTAGTGATTATCTGATAGCATTATAAGTATAACTTTATGTACTTCTTCACTACATATAGATTGGACCAGCGGTTGACGTACTTATACAATATGATCCAGACCCACTACGAGTTGATTTGAGGATAAAGGAGAAGTGTGGAGTGGAGCTTGCTGAGGAGAAAGGCCCGGCATTCAGTGCTGTTGCTGTGAAACTATTTCACGAAGGATGCAACCGCCATCATCACAACAGACAAGAAATGATCAAGTTTCTTGCAGTTAGAAAGCACATTGGAGACTACACTGTGAGTTAATGCATTCTCCGGTAAATCATCAAGTAAAGTGATTATGGTAAACATGCATTGTTGATGTTTCTGTCTTCAGCTAAAAGCTATCGTCACTAAAGAGGGTCAGGATGTACTTACTAAAGACGTGATAATGGCTTGTGCAGGAAATGGCTATGCCTGCACTTCTTGTGAGCTTTCCCTGCAATCTTCAAAGATTTTGTCTTCGAGTAATGAGCAAACCTTTCTGCACATTCTGGTAAGCACAAAGAATCCTTGCATATAAGAATACTTATCTTGTCTTCTTAGACTCATGCTCAAGATGCAAGAGTAGCTCTTGCAGCATTCACTCAACTAACTCCTGACCTCTACTCCATCGACTGCATAGACAGACACAGCAACAATGTTCTTCACTTAGCGGGCATGAATGGTCTGACTGCACTCACTAAGTTGATTCTTGATCATGATCAAGGATACATTCGACTACTGTGGGCTAAGAATCTAAAGTGCGAGTATCCGGTGCAAGTGAGCCTTAGTAAACGAAACTATGCTACTGCTGCTGTAATGCTAAGAGCAATGAATGATTGGTAAGGAGAAAATTATTACTAATAATTATTTGACACAATTAATCATAAAATAAAATAATTATGATTACATTTTACAGGAGGCTTTTTGTGAGTACAAAGCAATCCAAGCCAATTATGAATTTCCAAGATTTGTTAATCGAGTTGTCCTGGGCTAAAACAAGCAAAAAGTTGTCAGCATTGAACTTGTAAGCTGTTTATTTGTGTAACGGACTAATGATTGTTTGGTACCCATAGCAAAGAATGCTTGCCAAAGCAGTTTGACTATTTTGAACAAGAAAATCAGGAAAATCAAGGGGATCCAGGTGCACTACTTCCAACAAATCAGAAAAAGCAACAGGTAAAATTCAAATATACCCAGTTTCTCGAAGACTCACTTTGTGCAGATTGAGGAATGCATCCTAGCCATTCTGGATTCTACAATAGACCGACACAAAGGGTTGTTCCACTACGAGATACTGGAAGCAGACCAGAATGGGTGCACTCCAGAACAGGATAAAAGCAATCCATATGGGATGACTGGCTACAATCCCATTGGACCAAACTGCATTGAAATAGTAGCCAAACAAGACTTGGAGGTAAATAAACATCATTGTTGGTGTACATTCCTTGCCCAAAACTCTGTCTCTATTTGAATCATTATCATTATCATCATTATCGAATCATAATTGTTGTTCTGTTTTCATGCACAGGAAGTTGCTGGTCATGACAGTTTCAGATCACTGATCAAATTGAAGTGGAAGCTCTATGGATGGAAGCTATACTTGTTAGCAGCAGTCACACACGCTTGCATGTTATAATAATCATTCTCTTTTTCTGACAGGATCGTTCTCTTACTTTATCTGTTTTTCTTGACAATACTGACTGTATCGCTGACCTTAGCTGCCGATAAGCAAGACCCGTCTGATTATTCCACCAGTCTCGACATGTTTCGGTTATTTTGCGAAGCATTAGTCCTTCTCACAATATTTGTTGACATTGCTTTGGAGGTGATTGACTTCTGCACGAACTAGTGAGTAAACGATAGTGTATGTAGAACTGAAAATGATTCATCTTTTGCTTAAAACAGTGATCGAAGGTTGAAGGTGTATTTCTCTGATTGGACTAACTGGCTGGACATGCTTGCAATCATCACAACATTTCTCATCATTCCGTTCCGATTCATGAACTCGGACACACAGTGGATTTTTTCGTCTCTGACGTACGTATTTCACGGCATGCGTGTCTTTGAATACGCTATTATTTTACGGTACGCGATTCATACTATTGTTGTACAAAATATTTAACATACCTTTCACATTTAAAGATTTTTCGGAGTGCATGTGGAAGTGTTGGTTCGTGTCATAATTCAAGATTTGAGTCAGTTTATGCTTGTTTTTGCTGTGTTCATGGTAACACTTGGAGGAGGACTCTTCCTAGCACTGCGTGGAAATCCCTGCACCAATCTTCAAAATGTTAATGTTAATGGAACAGGCTTCGATAAAGCTATCAACACAAGCCTCTGTCTTTATCCAGATGAAACAAAGTAGGACATTTAAAAACCACCAGCATAGCTATTTGTATTTTTTCCACTACTAATAGAACACTGTTTCGGAGCTGGTTTACAGGCATTAGACTACTAGCTGAAGGAGAGACCGTCATTAGTCCATATGTGTTTGGTGATGAGGGATTTAGGTGAGTTCTATGCAGAAAAAAATCTATTAATTTTTTGATAAAAAAAAAGAGTATAATTTTTAAATGATCTGTTCATCTACTCTCCAGAGGTTTGGCTGCACTCCTATACCTGGTGTGGCTCTTCTTGGTGATTGTGATACTGTTGAACTTGTTGATTGCTCAGTTCACCACAAGCTACGAGGAGGAGTTGAGTAAAGCTCGTGTTTCCGTCACTCTGAACCGAGCTAAGGCTCTGAGCAGAATGTGGAATCCACTCTGGATGAAAGTGATAGTAAGTAGTACCCAAAATACCCCACCGTTAAACTTTAAACGTACACAGATTCGATCCAAGGAAAGATTAAAGAAATTTGTCAGATTCTCTTACTACAAGCCTACTTCAACGATCTATGACTTGGAAGGTATGTGTGTCAGAACATTCAGCATTGAGCACTCATAATTTTTGTCAACACAAGATGAGGACAAAGCAGTTAAACAGTTTGAAGAAGTGAATATGTCTATTCAAACATCAACTAAGGCTCTTCACAAACACCTCACTGGTTAGTAATTTTAGAGGTGTGGATTTTCAAAATAAATTCTTTGTCTATTTTTGTCCTTTAGAAATGCAGACAACAATGACAAATAAAATGCAGAATGAGCTGAGAGACCAATCTCACTATCACACCGCTAAGGAAGATCAGTCTGAGACAATCAACGAACTGCAAAGAGAGGTGAAGGAGCAAGCTACAGTCATTAAGCAGCAATCGGTTGTAATGGAGGAGCTGCAAGCAGCCATTATGAAGCAGACGCAGATGTTCAACGAACAACAAATACTCATGAGAGAGACGTGGTGAGATAGAGACAAGATGCAAGTGAAGATTTTGACAGTTTATTTTTTTTCAGGACTTCAGTAGCTGAGATGAAGCAGACTCTACAGTGCAGTATATATCAGACATAAAAATTAATAATAATAAATTTTGTGGAATAATATAAAATTGTGTGTGGATTCAGTATACAACAAAATTTAATCATTATCTATGAGATGCATGTACTGTGTGTGCATGACTTTTAGTGTTCGATTTGTAGCGGATACGAATGGTACATGTTTCTGAATGTCGTACATGTTGTACGCAATGTAGCAGGATGTACCAAAGTTTAATCTACCGCTTTGGATGATAGAAAACAAGGGTGCGACTGATGGGGTCACATTGCAGCTTTGAAATATCAGGGAACTATCTTCCTTTACATGGTATAACATGCCCATTCTGCCAGCATCCTACAACCTGTCAACTGTAAATATGTGTAGGAAATAGGCTTAGTAACAATATTCATTGTGTTCAGTTATACGATATTCATTGGTCAGTCATTGATTTAAGCATAGATGATTTAAGCAAAGCTCAGTTATTGTATACTGAACACTCAGCCTTGGGAGTGACTCGACCATGGCGTCTGTTTATATTCCTGTGGACGACAGCGAATCTGGAGAATACCCAGAATTGCTCGCTTGGACGGACAACGATGCTAGAGTGAGCTTTTTTAGTCCCACACCGACGTCTCCACGTCGATCAAAATCTCGATCTCCAGATGCAGTTGCGGAGAAACAGGTTTGATCTTAGGAAACTGCACAGCTAGTGCAGAATTTAATTATCGATTGTGTGATGCATTACACTGACTAGCCTGGGCCTTGGTCTAGACATGCGAACTTCATGAATGATGCAGAGTTAGTAATTAGTCCATTGAGACAGTGTGTACTTTCCTACAAAGCCTGAATGCATAGATGGTTCTCCTGGAGTTTCAGGTTGGCTTCAGTATCGATAAACACCCACACTGCATGCTGCTGTAAATGGTATGCACAAATATTTAAACTGTGTTGAAGTTCATCAAGTTAGACAATCATGCACTGTGGTTTCATGGTACAGGTTAATACCCTTCAAATTAAATTTTAGTTACTGCTTTGGTGGTCATTCAATGATGGCACCACGGAGTATACTCTGTACTACCTCTTAATGCAACACAGGCAAATGGAATGTCAGATAATTTGATGCACAGTTTGAAAAATGGACAGAGCCAGTATCTGGAATCTCTGTTCACACTTGTGAAGCAGTGCAAGTGGGATGTTGATCCAGGAAGCACGTTTGAACCACTGCCAATCACCATGTACCAGAAGTTTATGGAGTTGTATCCGCATAGGCTGGACAATCTTTGTTATCATTCTAAATATGTGAGTGCTGTGACTTCATCATAGAATAGTTCACAACCTAGGTCTTTCATGCAGGCTCCATTTCTAGGGACCAAGCTTATCCAGAGAAACTATCTCAATGAGAACGAGCAGGTAGACTTTCTAGTATACACATGCAACAGCCCTAAATGGGATATAAACCTGTGGATACCACTGTTGGAGGTTGTGGTAAGCTATGAAGACAGACACAAGACATCATGATATCATATGTTTTTATAGCTTGAACCAGTCTTTCAGAAAGCATTGCCTAGAATCGAACACAAGATCGGTGACAACACTACACACTTGTATGCAGACATGCTGAATGCTGCTGCGGAACAGGAGGGAAGAATAGCCATCGAGAGGCTGGTGGAAGCTGCCATGTGGCATCACGGGATCGAGAGCAGACCTGATGAAGTAGACAGAGGAGTTCATGACATAAACCGTGCCACTCAGGTCCTCAAACGCTTTTTGGAAAACACCGAAATCACCGGGAAAATGGTCAGTTATTTATTATCAAGACAACTTAACCTAAATTCTTCATCAGGTGAAACCAGCTATCGAAGCATTGATGGAGTACAAACCTGATCCTTTGAAGTTAGACAACAAAGAGAACAAATGTGCAGTAGAACTAGCAGATGAGAGAGGACCAGCATTTGCATCAATAGCTGTGGTCATGTTCCACGAGGGCTGTAGCATTCATGACCACAATCGACAGGAGATGCTCAAGTTTCTGGCAAAGAGGAAGATCATTGGTGATACCACAGTGAGTCATAAGATATTGCAATCCAAGCAATTTACCACTGCCTTAGCTCAAGGCAATTGTTAGAGTGAAAAAGGAGGATTTTCTTACCAGTGAACTGATCACAACTTGTGCTGGCAGTGGATGCATTGACACATCGTGTGAACTAGCCTTGCAATATTCTAAGAGCTTTTCAAGAACTCATGAGCAGACTTTCTTAGAAATATTGGTAAGTGTATCGCACATTGATTTCTAGTTTGACTGTTGCTATAGATACATGCACGAGATGGCAATGTAGCAGTTGCAGCATTCACTCAACTAACTCCAGATCTCTACTCCATGGACTGCGTTGATAAGAAAGGCAACAATGTCCTCCACATAGCTGGTGAAAACGGATTCGCAATACTCACGGAGCAGATTCTAGATCAAGGCTACACTAGGTTGCTGTGGGCTAAGAACCTCAAGGGTGAGTATCCAGTCCAAGTGAGTCTGGCGGTCGGTAAGTTTGAGACTGCAGCAGTGTTTCTGAGAGCTATGAATGACTGGTAATGTGCCATATTAGTGATGTGGGAGTTTATTATAAATATTCATATGTAGGAGACTGTGTGTGGTATCAAAACGAACAAATTGTGCACCTGCTGTGAACTTCCAGAGGTTGCTGTTTGAACTAGCTTGGGCAAAGTCATGCAAAAAACATCATGCTTTCAACTGGTAAACATGATTACCAATAAGATGTGTGTTTATAATATTTTTATTGAATGCTGCTGTATAGCACAAGAGATTGCTTAGCCCGGCACAGAGATGAAGAAGAAGATGAAGCTGAACTAATGTCTGCAACTGATTATCACTTACCAGATAGCCAAGACAAGAAGCATGTAATAGAGACTACAGTAATAGCAATGTACTCTTAACAACAATACAGATTGAGGACTGCATTATGGCTATACTCGATTCAACGGTGGACAAGCAACATGGAGTGATCCACTATGACGTGTTAGAGGCGGACAAGAATGGTTACACACCTGATCAAGACAAGGGCTATCGTTCAAAAGAACCAGGATACAATCCATCAGGTCACAACTGCATTGAAATTGTAGCAAAACAAGATCTGGAGGTAAGTGACAAGTGAACAATGTAACTGAAAATATTATCTGAATTATTGTAGGAAATAGCAGCTCATAAGAGTTTTCATGGTCTCATCAAATTAAAGTGGCAGCAATTTGGATGGATCTGGTACCTGTAAGTCTAATGATCACTGTCATTGCTGTTCATACCTTGTACAGTGTCTTGCTCACAGTGTATCTGCTGTTCTTTGGTCTACTGACAGTAGCTCTTGTGTTGGCAACTGATGAAGAAGAACCTTCCACCTATGACACACCACTCGCTAAATTTAGACTATTCTGTGAAGTGATAGTCATTCTTGGAGTGCTGTTGGACTTTATTGGTGAAATTGTTGACTTTTGTACCAACTAGTAAGAGTTCTGCTAATATCAGCATTTTTATTAACATCTGTTTCAGTGATAAAAGCTTCAGAAAGTATCTAACTGACTGGACCAATTGGTTTGATATGCTGGCTATTAGCATGACCCTGCTCATCATTCCATTCCGTTTTACTAACTTGAATGTTCAGTGGATTTTTGCAGCTCTGGCATACATTTTTCATGGTTTACGGATTTTTGAATATGCAATTATTCTAAGGTACATCAGCAATATTGTTATCAATTCTTATCAGGATTTTGCTGAAGATTTTTCGGACGCTATGTTGAAATTTTGGTTCGAGTCGTGATCCGTGATCTGACTCAGTTTCTGATTGTATTCATGGTGTTCATGATCACATTTGGAGGTGGACTCTTCTTTGCTATGCGTGGGGAGCCATGTCCATTTGTAGTCTCTACTAGTGATGTTCGACCTGAGTTCAATCCTCTAGTGAACACCAGCCTCTGTGTGCATCCTGAAGAGACTGGGTGAGTCTCTCGTCTCAATTTGACTGCTTACACCACTGTTTGATTGTACGCAGATCCATATATCGTATTTGGTTGACTGGTATTCGTCTTCTAGCTGAAGGAGAAAATATCATATTCCCATACTTGTTTCAGGATCGAGGTTTTAGGTATAAGCTACTATAGTGGAAATTTAAAATTATTATTATTTTCTATAAAGAGGTCTAGCTGGGGCTATCTACATTGTGTTTCTGTTCCTGGTCGTCGTGATTCTGCTCAACCTGTTGATTGCTCAGTTCACCAAGAGCTACGAGGAGGAGATAGGAAGAGCTCACATTTCTGTCACTCTAAACCGAGCTAAGGCCCTGAGCAGAATGTGGAATCCACTCTGGATGAAAGTGATAGTAAGACTGATGGTGATAATTTTATAAACTGTTTTAATTTTCCGTAGATTCGATATCGGGATTTCTTCAAAAGGTACACCAGGGTCTCGTATTATAGACCTACATCACACAAAATGGATCTTGATGGTAAGCATTCAATCTGTCATTTGCAACTTAGCGCAACTTTTTTAAAGACCCGGACAAGCTCAGTAAGAAATTTGAAGAAGTGCAGCAAACGATTTATCAGACAAACAAATCCGTTCACAAGCAATTGAAGGGTGAGTGTATTCACATGCAGTGAACATCATTATTTACGTCTCTTTCCTTTTTTAGGTATGCAAGATCAACTAGACAAACAAGCAGTTTTAAGTAAAACAATCATGGAGCAGACTGTCACTGCAAGAGAACATTCTCAGGAAAGGCACCATAGCTTAGAAACAAGCTTGCCTCCAGAACTTAAAGAACAAATCAGGAATAGTTCAATGGTGATCAGTGAGCTGCAGAGAGAAGTGAAGGAGCAAGCTACTGTGATCAAGAAGCAAGCAACCATCATGGAGGAGTTGCAAGTAGCTGTGGTTAGACAGACAGAGATGTTCAGTAAACAGCAGCAGCGCATGAGGGAGACATGGTGAGAAATGAATGCAACAGTTCAACTGTATTTGTTTTTCCGCTTGTAGGATGTCAGAACTGACAGAAGTACTTCAAAGATTTTCATCACAAACAAATTAATCACCCAGCACAGATTTTATTTTTTATTCAAAGAGTGCAGAGAGAGCCATATTTTATTTCACCGCTGTTATTATTCACAATTCAGTGTTTCATAGTCCATAACTTGTATTATAAATTCACTTGTTGTATTCACGACATACTTACAAGTGCTTACAGAGCAAACAGTTATGATAAAAGAACTACGAGCAGCTATGATGAGACAGCAGTCAAGTGACTGCTGGTGATGAAGCTCCAACTTGTTAACAATAATTACAAAAAGATTTAAACGGTTACTACATGTACATAACTAAAACAAGATTATAAGTCACTAGAGCTCTTGTTTCTTTCCCTTCTTCGTTTTCTTCGATTTCTTGGCTTCCTCTCCTCGCACCACTGGTGGTGATGAAGCATTGTCTTTCAAATACTTAATAAAATCTGCCACTTCCCTTCCACCCTAAGTCGATACGATAACAGTGATAGCACATACAAGAGTCTCCTCATACCTCGTATTTCTGTGGGCTAGATTTATTTCCCTTGGGAACCCAGAATAAGGTTGGGTAGCTGAGGATGAAATGAGTGAAATGATGGATTATTGATAAGCATTACTACTTACCCTTGCACTTTGTACATGGATGGATAGTCATTGGCTGTCGCATCAGATTTAGCAATAACAATGTTAGGGTCATCCGTCAACTGCAATAGTCAGCATCATAACACACGGGTCAACCATTCAACGTACCTTCTCTCCAAGTTCCTCCAATTTTGGTGCCAATGCTTTGCAGTGTCCGCACCAAGGAGCATAGAACTCTATGAGAACATCCTTATCGGGGTCGTTGACAATGGCGTCAAAGTTCTTCCCAACCACAACCTACACAGAGAAGCAAGCAGCTAATCTCTAGTGTGGTCACCCAGTACAAAGGCTATTTGTGATAGCACTACAGTTACCTTTACAGGCCCGTCATTGTCCTTTGGTACAGGTTCACTCTTCAAGTATGGTTCCAGTCCACCATCCAAGAACTCTTGTGCAAAAGCTTTCAAATTGTCGACACTAAAATCTTGTTCCATTGCGTATTTTTGACCCTTGGCGTCGTACAAGCCAACCACCACATCCTTCGGAGTGTGCTCGAAACCCAATGCACTCATTTCATGACCAAAAGCAGATCTATCAGAAACGGCAAAGGTGAGTTGGTCTGTGAATTCCTTAGCCGCCTTGATCACTCTGAGAAATGAAAAATTCATTAAAAAGACAAAATGACAAACAATTAAAAATTTACCTGTTTCTCCAGTAGTTGGTTCCTATGGTTGATGAACAACATCAATAATTATAGCACATACATGTATTAATAATGAAAAACAGTACCTTTGGGATTCCTGACATAGTCAACAACAAAATACGCCACAACCAGTGGTTTCTTGTCTTCGTAAAACTTCATATTGTCGGTTGTGCGCACCCCGACAAGACCCATACTGTAATTGAGCAAGAAATGATGAGAGTGTGACAGCCATGTTGGATCTTACTGTTTAGACTTAACGAAGGTTTGTAATTCACGTGCGTTCGAAGCTCCTTCGTACACGATTCGTGATTCGTCCAACTTAGTTTGTAGTTGGGGAGGTTGAAAAATAACGATTTGTCTGTCAGAGTAAAAAATCACATGACAGGCACATGATAGTCACATGACTCACTCATTATAGTTCCACTCATCACGCACTACAGATGGTACGACATGTGCAAATCGGAATGAATTACGAAGAGCATTGGCAGCCGACATAAATGCTTCTTTGAGCTTGCTCTCACCAGCGAAGAAACCTTTCCAGAGATGAGGTAAGGAAAGATGAACAGACAAACTTACCTACAACACTGTGTTCATCTCCTTTTAAAAACTTCTTCATTGACTCAACATCAGTAAGCTCTGAAGGAAGGAGAGAGAGGGTGTATGTGGTGAATGCATTTGGCAACCACAACAGTGAAATTCTCACTAAAATAGAACACAATAACTAGTTATGCATTCACACACACACACAAAGGCTCTTTTCAGTTGATCAGTTACAGGAAACTTGCAACTAGGTACCTTTACTGCTGGGGCCGCCCTGCTTTTTCATATAGCCAACAATTCCATCTGCAAACAAAAAACAAAGTAAAAGTCTCAACGTGATAGTGAGTCAAGCGTACCAGATGATCGTGGACCATCATAGTCTGAACTGATTTCTCCGTTACGGAAAATCTTCAGTGTTGGGTACCCACTGACTCCATACTTGCTACACAGATCGTTGCTAGCTGGGCAGTCCACCTGGCAAGACACACACACAGTGAATCACTCGGAGCACTTGTTGACACACAGATTCCCTACACTACTAACTACTCACTACTAAACCACAAATACCAAAATTAGATTCACTTTAAGATAGGTTACTCCACTTTGGTTGCTCATGCATCAGATATACTCTATCCGGTCTCATTCACCTTAGCTAGAGGAATGGGCGGGTCTTCTTTAGCCAGAGCGGTTGCAGCCTTTTCGTACTCGGGAGCAAGCCGTTTACAGTGCCCGCACCTACAAGAAACGGGTCAGAAAAGCTCTTGAGTAATGCTCCAACTCTCTTACCAAGGTGCAAAGAACTCTACAAGAATGATATCCACGTCCACCGACTCGGCAAAGTTGGCGGCATTCAAGTCCAGGACATCACTGTCGCCATTAGAACTTGCTCTGCACGCCAACAACGCTGACACTGCCAGAAACAACCACTTCATCTTCTCTGCTATATCGCTCAGGCCTCTCAGAATACAGAGATTGGAGAGAATGGTTTGAAGAAAAGGGCTCGTTCCTTATCACACGTGTGAACAGCTGGACCAATCAAAACGAGCCACGCGTCACGTGATTGCATAATTGTGGATATTCATGAGAAGAAACTTAGCAATATCATAACCTGTAATACAGTTTAAAATAATCATATTCAATGTTCTCACTTACTAGTTCAGATCAGTGCAGACTAGAGGCTACTTAGTGCTTTGATAGTGGCCCTCAAGATGCTGCTAGTGCATGCACAAGAGCTAAACCCTTTCTTGATGATAACAGCTAATCTGCCCGGTGGTAGCTAGCTGATTGGCAGGCACTATAGACTGCAGCTAGAGAATGTCTCAAAATGCATGTGTTGTTAGCTAGTTCTCACTATTCTTTTAGATACTGTGCTTTTGAAATCCCATGTATGCATACAATATCAGCCCACCCACGCAATTCTACGAGCCCCACCCATTCCTGCCAAGCCTCCAGCACGCTGATTCTGCACGAGCATAAAGGCTCGCATCACTGGACCATAGATAATACAGTACTGTAATATCTATGACTGGACCAATCAACGTGATTACATAATCATGAATTATTATTATTTTTTTATGAAGAGGGAGAAATATCAACATAGAGAAATCTTGATCAACAAACGAACATGTAACCTGTAAATAGAGTAACACAATATTTAGTAATGAAGGCAGCTCTTACTATAATGTTATTGATTGAGAGTCTTGTAGAATCTATAAAGCTTTTTGCTCGATATCGTGGTGAACTTAGCAACAAACCTCCACATGTAACTACAAGGGACAAAACAGCACAGTAACATACGCTAGAGAGTCACACTACCTCGTCCATTCCTTTTGTTCATGTTGGGCAAACTGCTTGACAGTAGTGTCAATATGGTTACCGATCTCTGATACCATCTGTGAGTGTTTACGGTAACCAACATCTAGCAACTACACGGTTACAGCTGCACCTTTATATTCTTACTACTGTGATCCTCATCCGGTACTGGGACAATGTACATGAGACTCTTTTTGACGGGTTTCATTAAAGACTTGCACTGCACAACAAATACACCATCAGGTATGCAATATGACTAGACTAACTGACCCTCAGAAAGGTCTTCTCATCGAGTTCATCATCACTCGCGCCACCGTGATCAACTGTTCTCTCTTCTTCTTCACTGCTTTCCTGTTTTCTTTTCACTTTCTCCTTCCTCTGCTTGCTAGGTGGCGCCGGTCTTGCCTTCTTCGACTTGGTGTGGTCATTCACAGATCCACTCTTCTTTTTGCTAGTTCTAGAGTTGTGAGTAACTTTGGGTCTCTTGGCAGGGGGGAGTCTACCACCATTCCTCTTTTTCTGGCTCTGCTTTCTCTTTCCTCTTTTCCACTCAGCCTCAAAATCTCTCTCACTATCACTCTCTTCACTGGTAATAATCTCCTCCTCCTCCTCTTCCTCCTCATCACTGTCCGATGTTGCTCTTTTTGACTTGGGTCTCTCATTAGTCTTGCCTTTAGCACTCTTAAAATATTTAGTGATGTCTTCTTTGGGCTGTCTACTCTTCGCTGCTCTGTTCTTTCTGGGACTGCTGTGCTTCTTACCCTAAAAAATCTCTTATCATTATTTTACACACAATAACTTGCTAACATACTTTCTTTTGGGCCTCTGCTCTGAGAATTTTCAACAGATATTCGGTTCTTGTTTTAAGATGCTGGGCTTGAGGCTTTTGACCCTTGTTACTAGGCAAGATCTGTGTTGGGGTACAGTTGGGTCTCTTATTGAGGACCGGGCAGTACCTTGCCAGCGAGGTTGAGATCAGAATCATCTCTCATGCTCTCCCAGTTACCTAGACCATATTGAAGCACACCTACCAACAGCCTGGCATCGTCTACTGGGGCCCATCTCACTCCAGCCCATACAACAGGCTTAGCACGCGTGACCAGTCTAAACCTAGCATAGCAATCACATGAGAGCCAGCTAAGACAGCTGTAGCAGCTAACCTCTTCCTCGCTTGAGGGCTATCGGGAATACAAACAGTAAGAGCATGAAGATCTTCCTCTCTTCTCAAAATGGAGGGAGCAGGAATAGACACTCCGCACAGCTGAAGAATTCCTCCTCCCTTGCATTTGTCTGTCAAACAGAAAATTCGAAAACAAGAGGAAGATCATGTTTGTTGTACCTTCTTCATTTATTTGTCTGAACATGGACTCAGCTTGTAAACAGCCGTCGTGAAGGGTGATGGAGAGCTGCTCCAGCTCATGTAGTGAGCGCTCTTGGAGCTCAGCATCAGCTGCTATAGCGTCCAATCTGTCAACAAGTAAACAACAAGAGTAAATAACAACAACTCACACTAACCTTGTTTGAGGTCGAGCAAATTTTCGATAACTCTTCACAAATCTGTAAAATTTGATACCATAATCAATCACAATTTGATACCATAATCGATCACAATTTGATACCATAATCGATCACAATTTGATACCATAATCGATCACAATTTGATACCATAATCGATCACAATTTTTGTCATAAAGCTTGCCTTCTAATCTCACTTCCTGAGAAGCCAGCGACATCTCTGTAGACCACACCCATATCCGCAGTATTGTCCTCTCTTTTGGAACTGGTTGGCGGTTTTCTCTGTCGATGTTTTCTGGAGTTTGTTGTAGCAGCTGCAGTTGCTTTGGCAGACTTATCTTCACAGTAGGACTGTAAGAAAAACAGAAATAAAAACTTTAGCATTAAACGCAGAACGTGGCTGCTAACCTTTACTGTTCTCTGACGAGGTGGTAGATACAGCTGTATTTGTTCACGCTGTTCCTCCTCTTCCTCAGCTTCTCGTCTGTACGACTCTGGTATGATATCGTCCCATGACGCCGCATCTTCACCACCTCTGGCTGCTGGTCTTCTTTCACTGGAGCTACGAGACGGCGACATTAAGACGGCCTCTTGTTCTCTCTTAGGAGCAAGCTCTTCCTCGTCCATCACAAAGCTAGCTACTTTGAACTGGGACAGTAATTCAGAACCAGCTGCCAAAGCTTCAGGAAACGACTCTTGTGTTTCCGCACGACGCAGAATATCATCGATGTCCATCTCTTGCAGCGCCTTGTCATCTCCGTCTCCCTCCCTGAACAAGTCAGCCGCGCCAAACTTGAGTACAGCGTTAAGTTCATCTTTGTCAAAAGGAACATTACTGTAGAATACCATCATAAAATTCACGAAATATTCGTGTTACAAGCTTACTTTGATGGCTCAGATGTTCTAGACAGTACCGTCCTGCCGGTGGTGTCCATCCTCTGAATCACAAGATGGTCGAGCACCATCTTACGCTTGGCTCTCTCAACAATGTCTTCTTCAACACTGTTCCTGGTCACCAAACGATAAATATTCACCTGAGGGAGAACAAAATCAAGCATCGTGTTTCACTCTGTTCTCACTTGTTTTGTCTGTCCAATACGATGGGCCCTAGCTTGAGCCTGCAAGTCATTTTGAGGGTTCCAGTCCGAGTCGAATATAATAACAGTGTCGGCAGTAGCCAAATTTACACCCAGGCCTCCTGCTCGGGTAGAGAGCAAGAAGCAGAAATCAAGAGACCCTTCAGCATTGAAGTGATCGATAGCATCCTTCCTTTGCTCAGCCCTTACCGAACCATCTAGTCTCTTCAGAAAAGAAAATGCATTGCTATTATGTGCCCCGCCCACATTTCGATCAGCCACACCCACCTGATATGTAAAGTGCCTGAGCTGCATGTACTCTGCTAACACGTCTAGCATCATCACCATCTGAGAGAAGATCAGCACACGATGACCGGTCTCCTTCAGTCTGACCAGGAGCTTGTCCAGCAGGTACAGCTTGCCGCTACCACGCAGCAACCGCTAAGTAACAGAAAAGATGGAGGGCAAACGGAAGAGATGAGATACCTGCAGAGGATCGCCGACATCAGGAGTGTCTGGTGGACGCACTATGAAGGTATGATTGCAGCATTTCTTCAGCTCCATTATGAGGTTAATGAAACCCGTGATACTTCCCTTCACTCCTTTACTCAGCGCCTTGTAGTTCTTTGTCAGAATCCATCTATGACATCATAGTGACATCACAATGACATCATACATATGGTATGGCGTACCGGTAGTATTGCTTCTGTACTGACGACATCTCAACTCTCAGTATCTGCTCCACCTAGACCAAACCAATAGCTCTAGCTTGCATACAATGTTCCTTGTCGCTCACTTTGGCTGGTAGTGACTTCTCAACATCCTTCTTGACCCTGCGAAACAAGAATGGTTCGAGCTGCTTGTGCAACGTGCCTAAACTAGATGGGTCCTCTTGACCATGTAGGTAAGCCTGATGCATGGACTCAAACTCCTCCCAGCTTGGGAACCTGAACAAGAGAACACAATGAAGCAGTAGACAAAGACAGTCTTACTGTCGTTGCATGATAAAGTGAAGGAGTGACCATAGTTCTTTGAGAGAGTTCTGTAGAGGCGTTCCAGTGATCAACAAACGGTAGTTAGTGTTGAAAGACATCAAAGTACGATAGAGTAGAGAGTCATCATTTTTCAATCGATGAGCTTCGTCCACGCCCAACACGGCCCAGTTCACATCTCCCAAGAGCTCCTTTGAAGAATGCAAGAGTGCGGTGGTGATAGTGGTAATCGTGATGGTGACAGTGGTGATGGTGATAGTACTAGTGGTGATGGTGACAGTTGTGAAAGTGATTGTAGTGAGGCACACCTGATCTTTTAGGAGGATTTCATAAGTCGTGATAAGTGCGTTAAACTTCAGTCTCCCATTCTCATGCGCCCACTCAAACTGCTGAATCTGTGCGACACAGCTATTGACAGCAAGTATTTGATCATATTCTCTTACAGTGCTTCTGCTCTGCCTGTCACCAATGTAGATGAGTGTGTTCATTTCAGGAGCCCATAGGTGGAACTCTCTTTGCCAGGCGTGTAGAGTGGAGAGAGGTACTATTATGAGGAAGGGGCCGTAGAGCGAGTGCTTGTGAAATAGGGAGGAGAGGAAACAGATAGTTTGAATGGTCTTCCCTAGACCCATCTCATCAGCTAGTATCACAGAGTTGTTCCTGAGTGAGACAGATGTAGTCCATAGTCTATATACCAACTACACGTACTTGCACCAGGCGTGCAGTAGCCAGTTGACTCCGCCCAGTTGATAATCTCTCAGCTGTAGCTCGGTATCTTGTGCCATGTACAGCGGCTGATCTTTCATATATTGGAACTTGGGCCGATGGCGCAAAACCTATAATATGAACTGTAACTACCAACTGGTAAACAATTTTGTCTAAATTTTTACTTTAGCGTTTTTGCTTGGAATGCAATCCGACTGGTTTCGCTCGTTATACAGGTCAATCTGGTTCATGAACTTGTCGCCAATGAGGGATGAGTCCTCCCACGTGCACTCTGAGTAGGGTAACCCCTCCCACTTACACAGATACTCCTGCCCTGATCCATCCTCACTGCGCCGTGCAGCTAAGAGAGAGAGAGAGAGAGAGAAGGGAAGTTGAAATATCTCTAACTATGTCTCACCAATCACTCGTTCTAACTCTTTGAATCGAAGGAGCAGTTCATTATTGAGTTCCTCCTGACACTGGTAGTATTCGATGTTCTCAGCATTGGTGGATCGTAACCTGTGCGCAGTATCCACCATCAGTACGATCCACACACTAACACATACCAAGCCTCTTTTTCTTCCTCTCTCTTCAAATAATTTTCGAATCTTTTCTTTCCCTTCACATTCATCTTCATCAGCGATTCCTCTGAAATTTTTCAACACATGAACCAAAATTTGAAACATGAATATTACTCTATATCACCTGATTCCCATGTGTTGTGGAGGTGTGACCACCCCACCCACTTTATGAGATACTGCACTTCGGTCTCTGTATTTTCAGTGAGCTGTGGGTTGTACCAATCTCCTCCAGTAGAGTCACTGGTGAACATATAACAGGTTTTAGCAGTGTCTGAGAGAGAGAGAGAGAGAGAGGGAGGGAGGGAGGGAGGGGGAGGGAGGGAGGGAGGGAGGGGAGAGAGAGAGAGAGAGAGAGAGGAGTGAACAAGTGAGATAAAAAGAACAGGACACTCACCTCCAACTTTTCCAATTCTCTTGCATAGAATCTGTAAGCACATTACTATACAGTCTACACCATGAAGGCAAACATACCTTGTCAATGCACTCTCGATTGTCTTCAACTGGTTGTTGAGCAGTTCCGTCTATTTCAATCGCCTCATCTCCTTCCTCCTCCGCTGCATCAGACGACTCCTTATAGCTAGAAACAAACACATGTAACAAATGTATTACACTACTCTCTCTACCTGATGTGTTCTCGTTGTCTTCCAGTTGTGCGTGTATAGCCCTCGTCCTCCCAGTCGCCATCATTGGCTCTCTTTCTTCGCTCTTTTCTCCCTCGTCTTCTCTGCCCAGGACAATAGTCACTACCACTCTCATCTGAACTCTGTGCGAGAAAAATCAAATACACTTTCATCTAACATTGACTCACATCTCTTCCTCCACCCCAGCCACGCCTCCTGACTTGTCTCCGGCCACCATATAAATCGTCACTGTCGTCTGAATACTGCAAAAGAGAAGTCGGTATCATCGCCAGCAACACTCACCATCTCACCTTTCCTCTTCTCTTCCTCCCTCCTCCTCCTCTCTTGCGTGCGTACGGAGTATATCCGTCTGAACTGGACTCCTCTGTCATACTCTCACTTTCAAAAGTCTCTACTTCATCTCCGTCACCAGACATATGAAACTCTGAGTCGCTTCCGCTGTCGTGCACTCTTCCCCGACCTTTTCTCCGACCTCTTGAGTCTGAGTTACTATCATCTTCAGAGTATACGTTGTATTTCACATTCCTCGCTGCTCGTCGCCGTGGTAACCCATATTGGGTCTCTTCTTGCTCCATGTAAAAGCTCTTTACGGAAATTGATGCTGAATTGGAAGAATAAAATGGCACTTTCTTTTTGACTGTAGTTTTCTTCGGCATGATTTCAATCTCCTCGTCAGAATTGCTGCCAAAGTGAGCTCTGCGATGGCTGGTTGTGCCGTAGACATTTCTTTTTTCTCTCACCTCTTCCTCATCTGATGAGGAGCCGGATTCACTCTGAGATTGAGTGCTGCTGAACTCGGAATCTGAAGAGGAGCCTGTAGGATTGTAGTCAGAGGGGGGCTTGGAAGAAGGCAGCGGTGGTCGCCTCATTACTGATTGGCGTGGAAGCGAGTCGTCAGACGGAGAATCTGACTCTGAGATGGATTTCGTCCTTGCGCTGTTTTTGGTCAATTCTGATCTTGTCCGGCCTGCTTCCTCTTCTTCTTCCTGACCACTACCACTGTCACTAGCGCTGAAACGTGGCAACATAAAACCCATTGTAAATAAAATTAATCCAGCGGTTACAAGGTTCGTACCTATCCATGTAGTTAGCTTGGTTCCAATAGTGTGGACTAACGGCCATTTAGCAGGGTTTCGGCTTCTTGCCTTGCTCTAAGCTGTTCCCGGGCAGCAAGGCCGCCAATTCTAATTAATGCCCAATACAACCGTGAACGAAGAAATGCGGAACGGTTACGGAGTAACATTCAAAAATCACTGCCCGCCAATCCATTCCTGGTCCTTGATGAACTATGGCGTCGTGTGAAGAAGAGCAAGAGAGGGCCAAGGCTGCTGCAGGACTAAAATTACGCTTAGAGTTGGAGAGAAAGCATACTACTTCTTGTCATGAATTAATTGAGAGTGGGTTGGAGATAGAAAGAATCTACACCTTTCTTCTTAAAGAGCTAATGGAAGTCGAGGAAGATAAGATGAAAGAAATAGAGAGACGGATATCCACGAGTCAAGAGCATTCCAGAGTGCTGACCAAAGAGAGTGCAACAAAAAGGAGCAGTTTACTGGCTTCCTTTGTGGGCGGCAGCAGTATGCAAGAGGATGGTGTGATAGTGATTGAAGATGATAAACAGGTTTCAGTTGATGAGCCTTCGGGACCTGTGACAACGTCTACTCAACCACCTAGCAAGAAGCAAGTACCAAAGATGAAAAACTTTTCACTGATAATCTCCAAATCTAAGAAAGTGACCAATGAAGATAGCGATGAGTCATCTCAGCGTCACCAAGTCTGTAGTCCTCAGAAGCAAGAAATTAGCTCACCAGTTCAGGTGATCTCTCCCAAGCAAAATAGAGTCAAGCAGCAACAACCTGAAAAGGAGAAAGAGATCAATGTTTCCTCTGAGTCGGAGGGCGCCACCAGTCCTGAAATTCCTATGCAGAACCAAGAGGAGGATTTTTTTCTCCACGTCATACCAAGGAGAAAGATTTACCAACGTCTTGTGGAAGACACTGATAATGAACCTAGTTTTGTAAAGGAAAGTCCAAGAAAGCTTACTTCTGGTAGTAGAATACCTCGAAGTAGCTATAGTTCCATTGGTGGATTCAACTCTTGTTCAGTGGAAAAAGAAACGGTCGTTCCTTCTCAAAGAGCAGTGGCAGTATCTTCACCTACCAAGAAGCTTCAACCCCGTGACAAAGTTGCAGCCAAAAATGTTCCACAGCCGGTGAAGATTGCTAAAGAGACTAGCACAGAATCATCCTCTGAGAAAGAAGAAACAATAGTTACTTTGCCCAAAAGAAAGAGAAGAAATCGGCTTGTAACGCTGGAAGGTAGCGTAAGGACTAGTCCACATCAGAGAACAAGACGTAACAAGGAAGAGGAGGAAGAAGAAGCATTTGATTTGAACCCCCAAAGCCCCAAACATCGTTCAAAAGGAAAGGAACTAGAAAGAGTGATTTCTTCCCCAAGAAGTGTGACGACCTCTTCGCCTGCCAAGAAGATTCAACCCCATGACAAACCTACCAAAAATGTTGAGAAGGTTGCTAAAGAGTGTCAGGCTACCAAAACTACCACAGAATCGTCTTCTGAGGAAGAAGAAACGATAATTACTTTCCCCAAAAGAAAGAGAAGAAATCGGCTTGTAACACTGGAAGACAATACTGCTCCACTTCTGAGAACAAGAAAAAGTAAAAAGCAAATGGATGAAGAGGAGGAAGAAGTATTTGATTTGAACCCCCAAAGCCCTAAACCTCGCTTAGCGAGAAAAGTTTCTTCTCCGAGAACTATGTCAAGACCTTTGCCTACCAAGAAGCAAGGCAAGGTTGTAACAAGAAAAGTCACACAACCAGTAAAGGTTGCTAAAGACACTACCGCAGAATCACCCTCCGAGAAAGAAGAAACTGTTATTTTGCCCAAGAGAAAGAGAAAGAATTTGCTTGCAACACTGGAGGACGGTGTAAGAACTAGTCCACTTCAGAAGACAAGAGCACGTACAAACAAAGAAGATAACAAGCAAGAGGAAGAAGCATTTGATTTGAACCCCCAAGACCCTGGATTGCCGAAGCGCAAAATGAGAAAGAATAAGTCAACTAAATCGAAAAGGGACGAAAACAGTCTTGCTACTGAGCCATCATCTCCTGTTAGACAAAGAGTAACATCACCTTCAGCTGTAAGACTGAGAAGTCGAAGAGCACAACATGAGAAACGACAAGAATTGGAAAAGGAGAGAAGGGAAGAGCCAAATGGACCAGAATCTCTCTCTACAGCTGAGCCGAGGTTGCAACATCAAAGAAATGATGAGGATGGAAGAGAAACCAGTAAGCCTGTTGGTGCAAGCTCACCTCCCTCTTTGCGAAGACGTAAGTCTAGATCTCCTAAGCGCTTAGTGCAAAGAGAGGACAAAGAACCAGAGCAGAAGGGAAGAGAGGAGAAGGAGGTTGAATCGCTCACTCTCGCAAACACAGTCATGGTCCTTTCTCCTCTACGAGAGCGTATGCTTAGATCAAGGAAAGAGGAGACAGAAAATAGAAAGAGATGCACAAAAGTAGCTGGAAAATCCGTGGTTGAAATGGAAGGCTCTAAGAGAAGAAAAAACAAAAGCAAGCCAGAAGAGGCAAGTAAAGGGAGAGAGACATTGTCAGCAGCAGAACAACTATCAAGCCAAGTTGAGGAAAGAAGCAAAGATGAACGCATTATAATGCTACGACCTCCAAAACAGATTCCGAACAGGTAAGATAAAATCAATTATAAGTACCTCCATAAATAGGCATCTGTTTGCTTGATGAAAAGCGTGTGTGAAGCATTACAAATAAACCTTCGTACTTGTGTTTGAGGTTTGTAGTGAAGCCCTTTAACTGTTACTGTTATCATCTCTGTCCAGGCTCACCAGAGCAGCTGTGTCTAGCAATACCCTTCTTGATCACACATCAATATCCTTTGCCAAGGGAAGACGGACACTTCTTTCATCAACGCAAGCCTCGTGTATAATGGATTCGATGATGTCCACATTCTGTGAACAAGACCTAGAGGTAAATAATTTTTGTATGAGATCTTTGCGTTGGGGTATGTACATATTTCTTAGCTCTGGTAGTATTCAAATTAGATTTTGCATACGAGCATTTTCCACTAATTCTGTTAACTGTCTAAGATATGCTGTAGCTAAATCACGTACACTAATAAATATCTTGAGAGCAAAGATACTAATTGTTGCTTTGTAGTTTGTGTGGTTGCTCTGTTGAAAGGAGACTTTTCTCAGAAGTGTATCTGATTTAAGAACGACCTTTTGTTTTGTTTACCCTAGGGATACGCCCACACCATGTGTAAAATGTCCTTTCCGGACACAAAACATTGTAGTGACAAGCTTTGTATGGTGGTCATTATTCGATTTTCTAATTTTTTCTACAGTCTAAGACGAGGCGACCGTCACTCAGAGTCAACACAAAAGGTTTTACTACTCCTCATCTGAGACTATCCCAAAGAGAGAAATCAAAATAATATAAAGACTATAGCTTTGTCTGCACACTCTATATTGCTTTGTCATAATAATATATCTATTTCAAACCGTTACCTCTATACCTGTCAAATACAACATCTTTTTTTCTAAGTTGGGAGGACAGGATTGTGTAAAGCATGGTCTCGGCACCACACCAAGCTTATGAGTATTGTCGTCCGCATTCTTGCCGTATGGCTGCATTGCTCATTCATATTTTCAGCCTGTTTGGAAACCTTAAATCTAGTAGCTACGGTAACCGAGATAATCCACACCAAGAAACCTGAAACGAATGTAAAACAGGTTTCTGAACCAGAACTGACTGTGTCTTTGATGTTCATAAATTATACAGCGTGAGAACTGTTCCAAGACCCTAGTATATATCTGTGTTGTATAGTTTTATTTTTTTTAATTTTATGATGCTCCTGTACAGAAATGAAGATAAATACCAATGGACAAACATCTTGAAGTGGGAGTAGTTGATAAGGAATAAAATAAATAATAATTTTTGGTTTTAAGTGTAAAGAAATGATATCACCAGAACTATTAGTAGTGACAGTAGTACGTTAAAGTGTTTGTGTAGTGATGGGCCTGACGAGTACAAGTTTGAGCCTGGTGCATCGGAAGGACTAGATTGTGTATTGAGAGGTTGTGTGGTAGGTGGTCGAGTGGTAGCGCTCGTAGTGATGGATTGTGTGTTTGTGGTAGCTGGGCCTGGTGCATCAGAAGGACTAGATTGTGTATTGAGCGGTTGTGTGGTAGGTGGTCGAGTGGTAGCGCTCGTAGTGATGGATTGTGTGTTTGTGGTAGCTGGAGTTGGAGTGGATGAGGTCGCTGATGACTCAATGACGTTGGGGTCTATGGGCGCGGGAGTAGAGTCAGTTTCAGGTGTGACGAATACGGGGTCTATGGGCACAGGAGCAGAGTCAGGTTCGGGTGTGACGAATATGCCGATGTCTGGTAGTGCATTTGTGTCATTCAGTTCAGCTTGCATGAACGAGAGGATATCATATCTTGAAAGCTGGAGTAGGTTCATTTGACACATCGTGACAAATTCATTGCCCAGGTTAGTGAAGAGTTGATTATTGATGCGATTTGCAGTTTGAATAAAACAGGAAAACAATGCTTGGTTTTGATCATCCTGACACTTCTGTTGTAGAAAGGCTGTCTTGTTTACTTGGGCATGTGATGGACAGCCTGTACTGCAAAGACCATCTGCAGCAGCCATTTCATCTGCGTCAAATTGAGTGACCACACTGAGGTACCCTCCATAGTTTCGTATGATTGCAGAGAAGTTGAACCATGGAGCCAGGATGCTGGCTACAGTTCTGTTACTGTTAACATGCACTTGAGTGTCAATCATTGTCGGCAATGATCCAGCAGTGGTGTTGGTTGGTAGGACCTCTGATACTACTGCTACATATGAATGTGTCAGGAAAGAATTACAAGATGTCTTTGGAAAAGTGATATTGACCTACAAAGGCAGAGAGAGAAAGCAAGCAACTTAGTACAACCAAGCCCTATGAGTGAGCTGTAACAGCAGTATTGTTATATCAAGGTTACAGGGCTAAAAGGAAGCTAAATGTGTAGTGTGTTTACACAAGGCACGCTAAACCATTCAAGTGCACAGCCCATATCTAAAAGCTATCTTTTTAGCATGCATAACTTATGAGGCTTCAAACATATAAACACAGCTTGAGAAGAGGAGGTTTACTAGCAACTGAATGAACACCACAAGAAAACCATGAACTGCAAGAATACAATGAGATCATAATGCAGTGTTTTATGGTGATTCTATTGTTAACAGTTTTAGCACAAAATAGATTACTACTATAATTTATGCATGCTCAAGAATTAGTGAGGTCAATTACACACATTTTTGTGTCTAAATCACCTATTGTAACAAGAAATCTAGGCAGTAATTGTCTTGAAAACCAGAGTACTTTATTATTAAGGGCTAATTACTGGAGAAAACACCACAACATTGTTATAGGGAGGAGTGAGGCATAGAGACGTTAATCGGCCATAAGGTGTGTGGTGATCAGAGCCAAAACAGGATACGGTAGTCTATTATGCATGTATACCACAAAGCTATACCAAATGAGCTGCATGGGATAGCATGATGCTTAGTCCGTTAGCACGAACTCCACATGAACTCTGTTGTTTACGATCATAGGGATATGTTTTTATAACGGAGTTAGTCCCACTCAAAAGGCTGTTTTTAGTCATCCTGAACTCGTGCTATTCAAACACTAAAGAATACTAATACATACATGTGTATGTGCCTAGGAGACCGACAGCCACCTGTGCATATCGAGACATAGCTATAAATATAGTTACCAGTTACTAAGCACTAAACAGGAGATACTAATATAGAAAAGAATTCAAACTATTTTCAACATCTGCGTGTCTTGGAAATGGTTTCAACTAAGTTTGCACACATTTTTCTCACAATCATGCTTCTGTGTTCACACAGTCACATGGATCAAAAGAATTATCAAGTGTTCTAACCTTAGTAAGACGAGTGAAACTTGACTGAGCATTGTCAGATTCAGCAGTGACTTCAACTGTAACATCAGGATGGTTGATGAGGTACCACGATCCAGGCAAAGAGCATGCCTGGATTGTTTGTCCTCCCCATTGACGGAGATGAGAATGAAAGTACAAACTACATTGTCTGTGAGCTCGAAGTTTGAGTCTAGTACATACAGGTAGAGCAGAATCATTGTTAGGATCAGCTGGAATCACCACAGCATGGTTCATTGGAGTTACTTCAAAATTACTGGGCATTGGTGCGAGTGAACAGTTGACATCCGGTGGGTCTGTTGGAGGTGGTGTGGTAGGTGATGTGGCTGTAGTGGGTGTGGTTGTTGCTTGTGATGTACAGTTGTAGTGATCTCTGTCAGAGGACAACTGGAGTGTGAAGCTGAGAATAGAAAGATTTTCGTCACGAGGGCACTCTTGCCGCGCTAAGCATTCCTCGGCAAGTTGTATACTAAGACAAATGATGGCTGGGTTCTCTTTCAACATGTTGTAATCATCTCGACAACTCATCCAGTTGCATTCAGCATTGACGCATCCTAAAAAGTGATAGAAGTTAACGAGTGTGTACACACTGACACCTCTTCTAGTGGAGATCATTTTTTAAGGAGTGCCCGACATTTACACAGGTGTATGAAAACAGCTTTATCTACCGGACTCATCCAGTATATATTAGGACTATGAGCTGTCTACCAGCATGCTATGTACACAGTATGTGTGGCTGATCTAGACCTGTGAATATGGTTTAATATTCACGACTCAAGTGACAAAGTGAGAGCCATTTGGACCCCCAAAGGCAAACATAAACACAAAGCGGTAAAAGTACACAACCACACAACATAGTCACTGCAGTAACCTCTACGGCTTTATTGGAAAATAAATTTAGACTCCAAATTCCTTTGGTGGCTACTACCGTTTCCTCCAAAACAATTTTAGCTGGCCACATGTTGCACCAATGCAGCATGGTTGTGGGATTCAAGCAGTAACTGTACATTATTTGCAGTGCAAAACATCTTGAAACCCTCTATACTTAGTTAAGCTGTATTATTTTGATGGCTAGTCAGTATTCTAGGCAGCAGCACTGCATGCTCTACTGCTCAAAGGCATAGTGGATCTCTAATGCACATTTTGCAGCATCAAATGATCGTTCTACAAGGCATGCATCATGCAGTGACAGCGGTACTGTACAGACATACACGAATCGTCCAATGCAGTCATGGTGCATGACGATACCCACCTTGCTCGAGTCCAAGGTAAAGCAAGCACACGAGAAGTCCTCTCAACCAGCTATTGCAGTGCCTGAAATCCATCGCAGGAAAACGTGAAGTTGCTTGCAGCACGGATGATTGTAAATCACAATGGCGAGTGGTTTATCCTCAGTCTGCACGGTGCTGGCTTTTTATTCTGTAAAATTAATGTAAGATCCGGATGTAGGAGTGCCAAGCCCATTCCCACCGGAAATTTCCACATGTGTTGTACGGCGGCGCGACCGAAACGATTAACGTACGAGTCGAGGAGGAGGTGCTTGGGGTACGGTGTGAGATCACTGGAACTTGGTCAGACCAGCAGCTACGAGCAGTGCAGCCAAAGACTGCTAGAGATAGCCTGCTTGCTCAAACAAACGTGTAGGTAAGTTCATCACGACACGTTGGTTAGCATTCATTGACTGTAGTACATGTTACATGTCAATAGTGTAGTGTGTAGGTGGGAATCACGTGATCACTTCCTCAGCCAGAATGTCTGAGAAGAAAAAGAAGAAGCCAGGCCCTATCAGCATTGACTCACCTGTCGAGACAGTTGACAGTCGTGATGGTGCATTGCCTCATGCTGACACTTCAGAGTGAGTTCCCCTAATCCTCCATGTGCTATATACCTGTCTCTCTTTTCTCATCCAGTATAGAGAAGCTGATCGCAGCTGTCGAAGAGATGTCGATCAGCGATGAGCAGCGTAGCAACATGCAGGCTTTTCTAGAGGAGAAGGTAGAGATTCTCAAGCAGGGAGAAATGAAAGAGAGCCAGTTCGAGACCTTAGCAGAACTTGGATTCGGCAACGGAGGAGTGGTACTAAAAGTGAAGCACAAACCATCTAGTACAGTTATGGCAAGAAAGGTGAAGTATTACTGTATGTGCATATATGCATATAATTTCAACTTGTTATGATATTTTTTCGTACACAAGTGTGTATATAAGAAGTGATTGATAAACAGCTATGTTTTCCAGAATGCTATCAAACTACTGTTTTCCTTCATCCGTGATTATAATCACTCTGTAGTGTACATAGAACTTACCTTCAAGTGATCACAGTTCAAAGTCAAGTCCTGTTACCGAGATCCAATTGGGGAAAATGCGTAGTAATGTTCACACACAGAAAGTAATGGTGGATGACAGCATTCCTGATGACCCAGTTAATGCCCAGTGATTTGATGCTTCCGACCCATACTGTTTTGGCTACAATTGAGTTTCTTTTTGTTTGAAGGCAGTGTCCTTGTGAAAACACTGTCTCACCTGTGATGTAGACAGGCTAACACTTGTATTATGCTATTCAGAGAGGGGCGTGTTGTTCCGGCCGTGCTGCAATCAGTAGTTACTATGCAACTACTGTTGTGTTGTGTAATTTGCTAAAGTGGTTGTCATGGAGTCGCAATCAATGGTGCATGCATGAAATTCATGTAATTTGAGTAGGACCATAAATATGTTATGGTGACCACATCATAGAGGCTACCTGTGAATTGTGTGCCTCGATCATTCTCTGAGTGTGACGCTGCCATGGAGAAACAGTGGGATGGGGAATGACTTTATGGGAAATAGTGGGTGCTGGCATCTAATCTGCAGCTGGTATCCTTCCTTAAAGAGCAGGTAGATTGTATCACTGGTCAACTATGTAAAAGGAAATTCTTGATCGTGAGTAGATAATAGAAGGCCCTGAAAGAGCGAGGTCATTGTGCCTGACGGTCAGACTGTTTGATGTTCCCCACGCATGTCCGCACGTTTTGACCTTTGCAGTTCGTGCACGTGTTAGTTCAATATTTGTGTTTGTTTGTATTTCATCTCTCATGATATACGGCTGCTAATGAAGCTAATAGTCTTTCTGTCGACTCTCCTTCCTACCACACCTTAACTAATTACTTTACAAGGAAATGTCTTTAACTCCCACTTCGAATAATTACTTGTACTCTCTTGACCTTACTTCCACAGATGATTTTGTTAGACATCAAACCCACTCTGAGGAATCAGATTATGCGTGAACTCAAGGTTCTTCACGAGTGCAATTCTCCATACATTGTTGGGTTCTTTGGTAGCTTTTACGTCAACAATGAAATATCGATTCTCATGCAGCAGATGGTAAGACTACTTCTTCACAATACTATAAATCTCTACATTCCTTGCTTTCTTTAAGCAAATTCTTTGACCAAAATATTAATATCTATTTATAATGGTTCTTATCTGTTTGTGATTTCTGGTTGAATTGTTTCACACCACATTGGCTGGCTGCGCTTATTAAGAATTATAATCCAATTGATTGCTAAGTGAGTGTTGTTGTCAGCAGCATTCCTAGCTGTTGCATGTTTGAAATTGTAAGTGACCTTTGTTACAATATTGTGGTGTTGGAATCTTGATTTGCATTGCTGGTTATGTGTTAAACAACTGTTGAATAGAAAATTCACAATAGATGTTGTCAGGAATTCCATCTTGCAAAGTTCAATGAGGTTGCTAGCTGGGTCACTCACCACCTGTCCATGTACATCACTGCTTTCTTTGACTCATTAAATATTTGCCGGTAGCGTACATATTCTGCATTGATAGTGATGAGCACATAGTTGTTGTGTGATTTAACCAATTATGAGTAGGTAGTACAGGACTCCCACTCATTACATACCTCTCTCTCTTAGGATGGAGGTAGTCTAGATCTTGTACTGAATGCCGGCCGAATTCCGGTGGATATTATTGGCAAGATCTCTGTGGCTGTAAGTACACATCAATTTATCATCAAATTTTGTCTGCTGGAGTAAATTTGTCGCATACTCCTACCACTTTTATCGCCTGCCATTGTGTATTTGGCGTGGCAAGTGTCCCTGTGCATTGACCGTCTGAGAATTTAATTAAACAGTTTGCTTACGTTTGTGTTGTTGCAGGTGCTAAAAGGGTTAGAGTATTTGAGAGATCGCCATCGCATCATTCACCGAGGTTTGTAAGCAACTCTTTGCTGCCTCTTTCATCTCTTTCTGTTAGATGTGAAACCGTCCAATGTTTTAGTCAATTCAAGAGGAGAAATCAAGTTATGCGATTTCGGAGTCAGTGGACAATTGATCAATTCAATGGCTAATTCTTTTGTAGGAACCCGATCCTACATGGCGGTAAGCAGTGTAGACAGCGAGGAGTTAGGGAGGCATGGGTTAGCTAGTTAGAGGGAGTGGAGATGAAAGAAGGAGATGCTGAATTATAATTGTGATCAGTCATCTGTGACTGAAATAACAAAGTAAAGATTTTTTCTGTAATAGTATACCGCATAGTGTTGTGTGGGAGAGATTGATATTTGGGAGTGGACAATGCACAGACGTTACACCTGGCTGCAGCTAGAGCATGCTAATTAATGCACGTACATGTGTGTGAAAATGACCATATCTTTTTTCTTTCGTCTATTCTTGTCTAGCCGGAAAGGTTACAAGGGGAAGTCTACTCAGTGCTGTCAGATATATGGAGTCTAGGTGTATCACTAATTGAGATGGCTATTGGTTGCTTTCCAATCCCTGAGCCCTCCCCAGAGCAGATAGCCGAAGAAATGAAGCTGCCTGCAGCAGGCACCCTGCCTCCCAGGCGAAACCCTCATGCCTCTCACGCCAATGCAGTCAGGATGCCGATATTTGAGCTGCTACAGATCATCTTCCAAAATGTTAGTCTCTCTGTCTCACACTGTGTGCACCATTGATGCTGTTCTATTTCAGGAGCCTCCATCTTTACCTAGCGAGTATTTCTCTGTAGATTTCCGAGGCTTTGTTGATCTCTGGTGAGTAGGATAACATCAGAATGCTGTGATATGTTTTGTATCTTTAGCTTGCAGAAGGAACCGAAGCAAAGAGGTGACCTCAAGACTTTGTTGGTTAGTCATGCATGGAGTGTCATTCTTCTCATCACTTGTTGGCTTTTTTACCCCAGGCACACAATTATATACAAACTCATGATAAGATGTCTGTTGATATAGCTGCTTGGGTCAAAAACACTATTTCTGCGAACACAGAGTTGAGCCTTCAAAAATAGTGTAATGGATAGAATCATTCCTGCAATTGACAACATCTAGTGTGTACAGTTGCCTCATCAAAAATTACGTCAGAAGGAACTAAGTGTATTTTTTCTTATTTTGTTTTTTTTATAGAGCAGATGTTTTGACTTGTGTATAATAAATTAAATTAATAATTATTTGAAGAGCAGTTTGTGCTTCGTAACATGTTAAAATTATTTTTGCACTAATAAAAAGTTATTGATGATGTATTCCCGTATATTCCCGTTCACCACGTTTATAAATCAAAGATGGTGTCCGAAGCAGATCTCGACGTAGAGGAGCTGAACGTGACCTCGGCAGTGCTGGTTGGCGCAGCGCACCACTATGGTCGATACTGCGTAAGGCAAAACGACGCCTTTATGGAGTGCAAGCAGCAGGAAAAGGATCCGAGGAAGTGTTTGGCCCAAGGAAGGGCGGTGACCAAGTGTGCTTTTGATTTCTTCAAGAAAGTTAAAGAAACGTGCAACGAGTCGTTCACAGCGCATTGGACGTGCTTGGATCATAACAATCAGATGCAGAGGTTCTGCAGGAAGACGCAGGCAAAGTATGATGGATGCATGCTGGAGAAAATGAACCTGGAAAGAGCGGGATCACAAAGAGAGGAGTCCATTCGAAACGCAGAGGCTCTAGCAAAAGAACAATCAGACGCATCTTAGGCTGACATGCATAATATGATATTTATAGTTCACTTAGCACTTGTAAAAAATAAGCGAAGTTCAATGCAATTTGAACATATTTACAAAAATTACTGTACAATAATCGATTAATTTGAAGAGAAAAAGATAGACTATAGACAAAGATGAGTGTCAGAGTTGCTAGCTGGTGAAGACATCGTGTTTCATGTCCAACTTGTTCACTTTGACTGTCCCATCAGCACCGCAGGAATACAACCAACCGCTAGGATCCAGTACCATGTCCAACACCCCTCCTTCAGAGCGGAAGAGACGTGACCGTGCATGCTTGCCAGCAAATGAGCTGAGCTCATGAACAGTGAACAGATCCCACACCTTTTGAAAAAAAAACCAGAATTTAGTAAAAACATACGAGTGTTGCCAAACCTTAATATCTCCATCAGCTGAACCGGATACGAAATAATTTTCCGTGTCATTGATGACGATAGTATTGACACCAGTTGCATGTGCATTCACACGAGTAACTATCTTCTGTAGTCGGAGATCGATTATGACTGAGGCACACTGTTAAGATAAAACGAAAAGGCTAGTTGGAATCTATGGTGTGTGTGTGTGTGTGTGTGTGTGAGAGAGAGAGAGAGTGTGTGTGTGTGTGTGTGTGTGTGTGCGAGAGAGAGAGAGAAAGTGTGTGTGTGCGAGAGAAAGAGAGAGAGAGAGAGAGAGAGAGTGTGTGTGTGTGTGTGAGTTAGTTGGATACATATCTCCCCTCTCTTTCCACCAGTGACTAGTCGTTGTGTGCTATTTGAGTACACAATAGCTGAAGCTCCTCCTTCGTGACACATGAACTCTAACATATTATGAAAGAGTCAAGAAAGGTACCCAACTGATGAGCCTACCATTGACAATATTGCTCCTAGCAGGCAAAAGTGTGTCCCAGATACAAATGTTCCTGGGAGTGAGAAAAGTGTAGGATCAGAACGACGAATGCACACACCATTACCTATGCTCAGGAAAGTCTCCACAAGTTGCTATGAGACTGGAGGAACCCAGGAAGGCAAAGTCACTAATGGTTCGCCTCGTGTTACTGGGGTTCAGGGTCTAACAGCATAAATGCATGATTGGAACACTTATACACAGTATCTCTCTAACTTGATAAGGTGGTCTACTGGATGTAGATATTCCCTGCCACAAGCATAGCTTACCGCTGGTATCTGTAACACCGTACTACAGTACAGAAGAAGAACAGTCATCAACCACTGTAATGAATCAAGTCACCTTGTTTCCCTGAGGTGTGAATCGTATTCGTGTGATACCAGGCCCTGCTCCAGCCTTGCGTAACACTGACAATGCCTTCTCTATACCAAACTCGTATAATCGAACCGATCCATCGGCAGAACCAGTCAGGTCTGAGGATACGGTCACATAAGGTCTGTAGACTAGCATATAAACATACTCACAATAAGCCAGGTTAGGATGGGCAGCCATTCTCTTAACACCAGGCAAGTGTCTCTTCAAGAGCTACAAAGCAAATCAGTGTATGATTGTCACACACACTAGCACTCCCTCACCATACTCGATGCAGAGCCTGTCTGAGAATGCATAGCCAGAGGGAACCGATTGACCAGCGATGTTGGAGACAGCAATGCTGAACCTCGCCTCAATGATTGCGCTGACGGCTGCACAAGAATAAAGTCCTCAGGTGTCTCTAGAGAAGATCTACTAGACCACAATCTGAAATAAAGTCCAAATAAAAATACAAAAAGGAAAGCAATGCCTATACCCTTTTCCTTCTATGTCTTCGGGAAGAGACTCCAAAGACGTGATGTCGGGTATTTCAACCTCTAGTACCTCGCGAGTTGTTGCTAGAGCGAACACACTGGAATTGGACTACAGAGAGATGAATGGTAAGCAATGAAGACAATGGGTACAGGGTCTACTCACAGCGTTGATGCAGAATGAGGATACATAGCTGTCTGGGTCGTGGTATAGTATTCTCTGTACCGGTGGTTCTTCATCTGATGTAGCACCAGTTCTCTGCGATTCAACACAGTACTTCAGTACCCTCAGTATACGTGATAACTGACCTTTTTATTAGTGAAGATGTAGTGGATGAAGGTTTCTCGCACGCTCTCTTCGTGAACAAGATAGCTCCATAAGCGACGGGCTAATCTAGCCTGCTTTGAGTCAGCTCTATAGGGCAATGATGAAGGAAGGATGCAAGTGAACTGTTGACCTCACCTGAAAGGTGAATTTTCTGGTTCTAGAATGAATTTATGCCTCATCAGTGCTGGACCAAAGCTTTGCTCTTCACTGTCATCTTGAAGAAGAGAGGGCGGGGTAAAGGCGTGGTCGTCCATCTGCTGTAGAAACACTGTTTCCCAGTCTTCAAGTAGCCCAAGCAGCTTGTAGAGAACAGGTGAGGTAGTGATAAACTCTGAGAGAGGAGAGAGAGAGAGAGAGAGAGGGAGGGAGGGAGGGAGAGAGGGAGGGAGGGAGAGAGAGAAAGAGAGAGGAGAGAGAGAGAGAGAGAGAGAGAGAGAGAGGGAGGGAGGGAGAGAGAGAAAGAGAGAGGAGAGAGAGAGAGGCAACTGAGTGAATGAAAGATTTCATACATTCACGAACCTAGTGTTTCCATCCCTGTCAATGAAACTGTTGCTCTCAGAGATTTCTGGACTATCTTGATGATGCACAGGTTCATCAGACACCAGCTGAAGCACTCTGGATCAGCAGCATCTTCTCCCTCCTCACTCATATATTCATCTTCAGAATCATTGTCTGGCTCTTTCTCAAAATTTGCACAACTTGGTGAGTTTGAGCGTGGAGCCGGCTAAAATGAAAAATGATAGGATAAAATGTGAGTTAAACTAATCATCATTACCTTGGACAGAGAATGATGTAGAAGTGATTTCTTTGGAGCAGCAAACAAACCTACGGAGGACACTTGATCATCTTTCTGTCCCTTTTTAGAGCTGTTTTGCCATAGCAGCTTCTTCATTGAAGAGACCCACTTAGCAGCACGACGCTGTGCTCCTCCTCCATCTTGTGGTCGCAAAACAACACCACCACCAAACAAGCTCCCCCATGCCTCAGGAGTTGGTACATTAGCGACTACCACTAGCAGATCATAGATAGAGTGTCTTGACCATGCAACAGCTAACAGACCAACAAACACTACAGCTAGACACTCTGCCAGCAGCAAACACAATGGAGACGCCTCCTTGCCATCATCAGACAGTAGAGAATGGGGCCAGTCATCCAGACCAGGCCATTTTGATGCCTTAGTGTTCGGAGTGTCCAATGTAGACAAAAAGTCCAGCACTCTGGAGAAGCTACCAGCTCTTTGTCTAGTGGTGGCACCAGTAGATTCAGGTCGACTGTCAGGCTGCTGAGAGCCATCAGCAGCTTGTAACCTCATTGGACTAAGACAAAGAAATATGGAGTGAGAAAGAGAGCAACAAAGATCAAAGACACGATCAATGTGATCTATTGGATGATTTGAGGTCGGAGGAATGGAGTGGACAGAGAGAAGATCAAATATGCTAGCTGAGAGTATTCGAAGATGAAGAGCAAGGTTCAGCGGGTGCTTTGCTGGGAGAGCAGAGGAGGTAAGGAGAGGAACCTGAACAGGATTGATAGCACAGGTAGTCATTTGACCCTCACTGTCCTCCATGGGATGAGAGAGCCCAACACTCCATGGCAGTAGAGTGTTCATCAAATGCATTAGCTCCATTTTAACCACCACCATACTGGGTAACGTGCCCGCATGCAAGGCCATGTAGTTAGTCAGTGTTGCCAATACGTCATAACCTGAATGTGAGGCAGCCCCTGGACTCCTGCTTGTCGTACCAGCTCCTACTTCAATTCGACAAACAGTTTTGACAAGCTTAATCTCATTACGAAGCCAGTCAACTAGAGTGGCTTGCAAACTGGTAAGAACCTGAGTGAAAGGTTCGTCATCAAACCACTCGACCATGCTCTTGCTCTGGTCTCCACCCACATCAAGCTTCTCTACTGGAAGGAGAGGGAGGGCATCTGAGCCTCCAGAGTAGTTCCAGAGGTAGCTAGAACAAGCAGGAAGATGAATGGTAGTAAGCTCCTCAGTGAGAATGCTAAGGAGTGCATTATACTGCAGCTGCTCAGCTAAACATATAACAAACCAACCTCTGGGACTCAATGCCTTGCAAACCACCTCTTCACCTCTCTTCACCTCTTCATTTTCCTCCTCTTTACCACCAGCTTCTTCACTCTGTTTTTCTGACTCCTTCTCTTGTTCCAACCAATCAGGTTCATCTGCGTCCAATAACCCACCAACCTGACTAGAGACAGGCTGCGACCAATCAAATTCATCATCACTTTTCTCAGTCTGTTCAAAAACTGGTTTCGACCAGTCCATTTCTTCCACTTCCTTGATCACACCTAGTTGACTAGAAGCTGGTTTCGACCAATCAAACTCATCAACTTCTTTCGTAGGAGTACCAACCTGAAAAGCAGCTGGTTGTGACCAATCGAAATCATTGTCATTTTTATCAGAGGTGGAAAAATCCCGTGTTAACGTACCACTAGTAATCATGCCGGATACAGAATCGCTTGATAATTGTCGCTGGGTAGTGTTCTTTAAGCTCAGGCTGAGCTCTTCCTTAGACTGCTCTGCTCGACCAAGATCCTCACACTTTGGGAGTTGTGATAACACCATAAGAGAGAGCAAAGGTGACCCACTGTTGAGATGAAAGTAGGCAGTGTTAAACACTAAATTCCTCTCTGTGGGCGTCAGTGGGTCTGCACCAATGCCGCTCAGTTGATTCTGATGGTGAAACTGAGTAGAAAAGCTAGCGACAGAGGGAGATGGTGTGATAGTCCGACCACGCTTCGCTGGATGCTTGCTACGAAGGAGCAATGGATGAGACCGAAGGAAGAAGTAGAAGTTGTAGATAGAAGAGTTTGCAGGAGAAGAGGTCAGTTGCTGTTCTACTAATAGTGTCTGTAAGGATCCAGGATAATCTCTGAGTAACCAGAGTGCCATGCTGCGCAAGAACGGGTCTGGGGATGGCTCCTCGGGATAAGAACAAGAATTGGACTTTGTGTCAATACCGAGAATGAATCGCTTCAGCACTTGTTCGTACATTGGACTGTTATCACCCTCGTGAAGACGAACTATAACCAAGGCTAGCTGAAGATCATGCAGTCTCTCCACACAGACCTTCACTGCATCCCATACCTGACCAGCAAGAAGAAAGAAGGCAGCAGCATGCTCAAATCGTTGCTTTGAAATGAGAACAAAGGCATTTTTCAGTGCTGCTCTATGCCAGCGATCTTGAGTGAAGTTGTTGGAGAAGAACTGCGCCATCTTTTGTTCACTGACAGTCCTGGATAAGAGAATAATGGTCAACAATGAAGACAATACTCTGAATGCTGTATCAACAACTCACTTGAAGAGTCCTTTGAGAAGTGACTGCTTTTTCATAGCTAGATAAAACAGACTAGCAGCCATTGGATCCTGGCTCCCCATAAACTGTGCCTTGGCAAGCTGAAGAGGAAAATAGTCATAAAGAGACTCCTTTACGCTAAGTATTACGCACCTTTTCTACTAGTTTCCTAAGAGTATCATTGCTCCTCACCCACCATCCAACACCAACACTCTTGAGATCAGTCCAGTTGAGCTTATCTTCTTGAACACAAGGGATATTTGAAAGTAGCTCAGACTCTGCATCAGAATGAAACGCCCAGACAAAATTGCTTGGTAGCAAGCCCTCGAGATCCACGTCCTTTGGTAGAGACTTGCTCAGCATGTGATGGTTGTGTAGGGTAAGAAGAAACCTGAGCCCACAATCATCCATAGCCTCTCCACCACCAATTCCACCTTGAACAAACCCAGCAGAGGCATAACCAGCGCCACCTATGCTAAGAGACGTCGTGGAATACCCATCTTGACAAACACCACTATTCATTTTCGTATGAGCCACAGTCTCTGCAATGGCTAGAAGATGAACCTGCTCCAAGTCGCTTACGTCAGGAAGACGAGCATAGCACAGAATAGATCGCAGTTTGTCAGCCATTTTAGGAGTAAAGAGACTAGGATCAAGCTGGAGTTCAGGAAACTTGATATCATCAGTTTCTGCTGTCTCTCCGAGAGTAATGTCAGAATCCAAGACATCTGGATAATCCGTGAATAAAGCATCGTAGTCATCGTCTTCCTCCTCCTTGTGTGGTTTCTTGGTGTCAGCTGCAGGTTGAGCATCAGCAGAGGTTGCTTCAGCTGTCTCAGTACAGAAGAGGTCAAGCTGAGAGAGGGAAACTGGAGGAATATTTTCAACCTCCACTTTGATGCCTGCTTCTCGACTACGCTGGAGTCTTCCATCTGCAAAAGAAAGCATGCGCATCCTTGGCCCCTGGTCTTCCTGGTCCCTTCGTATCCTCTCATCAAAGCTGACAAACTCTGAATCTTCACTCCTCTTTGCTTTCACCTGATAGAGCAGAAGGTACTTGACCAGGTTGACAAGAATGAGCTTCACGGCATCCATCTTCCCCATATTGAGTAGATCAGTGAGTATCTTGGGATGGTACTGAGGCCTAGGAGTGTTCTTGGAGTGAGCATAATCAAGAAGGTTTATTCGATCACTATGAGCCAATCGTACGTCTACTCGACTGTGCTTTTCTGAAAGCAGATTTTTTCGGATTGAAGCCGATCCACCAAGAGCCTTGCTTGACAGGGCATCTAGACGCTCTTTAGTAACCCAGCAAGTGTAGAGGTGCATCTCACAACCTACCCCAGCAAGTATGCTGTTACTGCCAGTGTATGCTAGCCATTGTGTAGACAGACCTGGATAGGTCTTAGTGCATGGGAAATGAAGCAAACAAACCCACGAAGAAGAGGCTTGCATAGATGAAAAGACAGGCACACTCACACTCTTACTAAAGCGACGCTGCCAATTAGACAAAGGCTTTCCTTGAATCTCTTCTGAAGAGACCAGTGGCAATGCCATGCCAAAAATTGAGATGACAGAGGAGAAGCAAGTTGCAAGAAGATAGGATCCATTCTCCATCGGAATCCAGTCCATGTGTACAGGATTGGCTGACGATAGAGATGAGAGTTTGCTAGGAGAACTTTCGATACCAAATCCATGCAGTGGCAGGACAGACTCACACGTCCATGCCAAACCACCGGATGACTCGCACTCCCAAACGGATACCACAGCATGCTTACCTAGTGGATTAACAACTGGTAGTGTCTTCAGAGGCTTGTTTAAAAGATGTGCCATAGCAAATCGACCAGGATAAGCACTTTTTAGAGCACAAGGAAGATGAGTCTGTAGAGGCAATTCTTTCAAGATACTGTGAGTAGTGCAGTTGAGGATTTTTGCTGGACTCTTCATCGCTGTACGATAACTACCGGGTTTAAAAACATCGTAGACTACCAGCTTCCATGCTCCAGATTCCAGAGAAGAAGAGGGAGCAGTGATGTGAAACTGCCAGTTATTGATTTCACCATCAGAAGATACAGTGGTAAAGAGATAAGGAGACGACAGCATTGGCAGCTGAAGTTGAAGAGAACTAGAAACATCACAGGCTGGATGAACCGAGACGATATGGCTCACTGAGTTGTGGAGAGGAAGCAAACCAGAGAACAGCTTCATCACAGAAGCTTCACAAGCACTCGTGATCTGAGAATGCGTCTGAAACCAAGGATCCATATTAGCAGTTTTATGAGTTGGCGATTGTATCATTTTCGCAATCAGCACCACTTTCCAGACATGCAGATAGGTTCGATAACTTGGCGTAGTAGATGGCGAGAAGGAGGAACTATGGGAAACTGAGTCAATCTTCTGATTTTCAACCAACACGATCAGTGCTTCGTTGGAGTGGTCAAATTCCTCGTCATCGCTCTCTTGAAGCACGATGGAACTGAGTCGAAATGTGTGCAAACCAATAATTTCGTCGTACTTCCCCAAGTCTTCATCTATTGTCTTGACAAATGAGATACCATTGTAGCCAGAGTGAGAGGTGACTGTTATGGTCTTCTGAGAGAGATCGCAAAGAGGCTGTGTCGTGTGGTAGACACCGATGCTGTTTGGTGGTATTATAGGATAGAGGGAGGTCTGGAACAAGCATAGCTCTCTGCCAATATTAGTGACAAAAAGACCGAAAGAGGGGCATCGTGAAAGAGCTTCAGCACTGGACGATGTAGGAGAGATCGGTGGGAGCCAAGTAGCACTAGAGAAAGACCCACTCTCGGGTGAAGAAACTCGCGAGAGTTCTTGCAACTGGCTCTTGCTCTCTAAAGGACCAGCTAAATCAGCATTCCACACTATCAGCTCGTTGTCGGATTGCTGATGGCAGGGACTGCTGGACACAGTCATAAGAACAGGCAGCCATGGGTGACGATAGACGGCATTGACTTCAGAGCGATGCCCACCTGTGCGCCCACAGTGAATGAGACCAGCTATGGATGTGCAGAAACCAGCTTGGACTGTCAGTTCGACAGACCACGAGTTCAAAGATCCATTGCAGTGACTAGACAAGAGAATAAGTGAAGAATCTGATCGAAGAGTTCGAGTGCTGTCAGGAATATCCATAGACCCTCGACCGGGTAACCTTATCTGGGGAACAGGAAGACTAAGCTCAGAGGTATTCATAGTAGACTGAAGAGAGGAAGATGTCACTTCGGGCTCCTTGAGCAAATACTGCTGCAGCTCGAGGTGCAGCGTCTGAGCAAGATGAGGAGGAAAGACATGAGGGAGACAAGAACTAAAGCTGAGGTGAACGAGGCGGGTGGAATGCCGAGGAGCATCCAGTCCCTCTACTGTCCACACCATTAAGGAGCCATTGTTAGGATGAATGCAGACCAGCAGGTCAGGAAGATTCCACCATTCATCGAGCAACTGTTTCTTACACTGAGACACAGGATCACGAACGGCAGCAGGTGAGGGACAAGCTCCTCTTGTCACTGAAGCAGGAGCAAGGTAGTCTTCAAGAGCATAAATATGTCGCTGCTTTTCCATCTCGGGAGTCAGGGACTCTTCTACGCACACCCAACTAGCAAGCATCTCTTCAGCTGGACCTCCTTGAGCTAAGCTACCCAGTGATTGATTTGAAGCTGACTGACGAAGTTTCTCTGTACGACTGGTGTAAGTAAGTTCCTTGTTGTTTAACCAATGAACAATGAAGGCAGCATCTTCAACAGGCATAGTAGAGCGGAAAGGAATGTCTGCTATAGGATCGATAGTTGCTGCCAGGAAGAACTTTAGTTGATCAGAGAGTGGTGCCTTCTCTTTCATGATGACATGACTCCACAGGCGACAAATATTGTCGTGACACGTAGTCAGAAGAACATTTGGAACAGCACCTCTGTGAGTAAAAATGTTGAAGTTCAAATCATGAATAGCTGCTGTCTTACCTCGGCATGTGTGGACTGGTCTTTCTCCAGACACACCCAGTCACAGCACGAGGGTGACCCACATACGTAAAGTTGTATCTAATCTCTCTCTTTCCTTCTGTCACCCTCGATTTACTGCTTCTGGTTGATCTGCGCGGGGCCTGTGGTGAGTCGTTTGGAAGGACTGAAATAGGAAAGAATGAACAACAGGGCATGGAAATTTATTAGCAAGTCACGTACCTCGTGGTCGTTTTCTGTACCAAATCTTCACTAGTCTATCATTCTATAGCAACAGATTATAAAGTTTACACTCAATATCCAAACCTCCACACACACCTGATATGCACTAGCAAACATTGTTCCATCAGGAGAGAACTTGAGATGAGTCACGACGGAAGGCATCTTGATTGACCACACCTCCTTCCATTGTTCACCATCTTCTCTGCCCTCCTCTCTCACTGTCTCGCCTACCCACATTGAAATGCTCTCTCCACCCACAAGAACTCGAGATCCTGCATCGTAATAAGCAATGAAAAGATGCTATTGCTATCAATACACCTTCTCTGTTCCAGCTAATACTGTGGATTTTGAAGGTAAACTTGAGTGTCTGGCATAATTTCCAAGACCAAGCAAACTAGTTAAGCAGAAAATCAAAGTAAGAACGAAAGACTTAGAAAGACTAACCTTTCCCTGCGGCGCTTCTTCGATTTGTTCTGGTTTGAAAATGACCACATTGTGAGCCCATGATGCAGCAACCTGATCGTGAATAACCAGATATTACCACTAAGATGCACTAGAATGATGTAACATACCTTTCCAGTGAACTCTGCCACATGCACACACGACACACAACATCGTCCACAGTCCAAATCAGCACCCAACACTGTCTGAATGTGCTTCAAGTTGCCGTCAAGAAATACGAGATTTTGACCAGAGGCATAACACTGAGAAAGGATTGATCATAAGTGTGAGGGAGTGTGCACCATGTGTGAACTCACAATGAAAGGCAGGTCTCCCAGGTAGCCAGTAGCAACTGAGCAGGATCCAGGGTTTACCGCCCCGGGAAGTATCTTGCTGCAGTCCATGCAGCTAAGCCACCTCTAGGCTGTGACCTGCTTCCTTATACCTGCAACTAGCGCCTATGAGGCCAAGGCTAAGGCTCCATATACTCAGCTCTGCATGCACTGCAGAGGGATCAGCCTACTTTCTAATATTACTTTTGCCTTTTTGTTCAACTCTGACCTCCAACCGAGCCTCCAACAGTATGGACCACGACACTGTCACAACCAACTGTCCAGCCACGTCTGATCACAAGACCGGATCAGAAGATGTGTTGAGCGGAGGATTTGCAGAGCTCTCCGATCTAACTCCAGATCCACCAAAAATGCGCGAGATTTGTCCAAGATGCAGGTGACTTTACTCTAAACACGTGCACCTATTTACGGTAAGGTGATGATTTGTCTTTGTTTATTAGGCGTCCGACCACAGTGTGTATATGCTCTTGCTTGCCAACAGAACCAATCAAGACCTCGACTAAAGTCATTATCTTACAGCACCCTAGTGAGGTGTATTCATGCATGGTCCATTCAGTATATTGTGCACTAACGTTGTCGCGCATGTTCTATTCAGATTGACAGGTGTCTAGCGACTGTGCCTCTGCTGCAAGAATGCCTCACTAAAGACAGACTAACAGTCATCAGAGGAAAGCGATTCAACCTGCAGAAGTGTGTGAATGTCACCTCATAATTCTCTCTAATTCTCTTCCAACCCTCTTACCAGACAACCTCTCCTTCAATCAGTCTTGTCCTCGCAACACACTTTACTACTATACCCAAGTCACAATGGTGAGTAGTCTACTGACCCCTCAGTACGTGACGAACTCTAATAATCCTCTCAGCGATAGAGCTAAGCTCCATTTCTCCTCCTAGCACTCCGCTCACCCTTCTAGTGATAGATGGTACTTGGGCCCAAGCACGATCTATGTACACACAGAACCCATTCATCCAATCCATTAAACAGGTATAGCACCAACATGACGAACACAATGTTCCTGCTTCGTGTGTGTGCATAGCTACAATCACCATAACATGTTTCTTTATCAGGTGAAGCTATCCTGTACAAGCGATAGTGAGTACGTAATTCGAACTCAGCCCTCGAAGCACGGTCTGTCCACACTGGAATCAGTAGCGCATGCTGTCGCTTGGTTAGACGGCACACCTGACATCATAGAGGTGAGCCGGTCTAATTGAACCATCAAAGATTGTTCCCCTGTACCAGATGCTTGTTCGACCATTGCGGGCTCTCTGTCAGCATCAACTAGATCATGGCGCTGTGGTGCACCATAGCAAGGACCATCCTGACTACACCCCACCAGAACAATACAAGTGAGAACCATTTTATAGAACAGAGCTGATTGAACAGGTCACTTTCTTCATTCATAGAAAGCAACAAAGAAAAAAGACTGTCTTTTAATCATATAACCACCACTAGACCTGTAACACTTTTTACACAGAAATAGCAAAGAAATGAAGCAAAAGAGAAGAGATAATTGCATGCCAAACCGTTCGTTCTAGTAAATGTCTTCTCCAGGTGGGAACTTGAGTTGGTCTCGGATAGGCTCCACCCACTTGTCCAAGATGTAGGGACTTTCTCCCACCTTCCAACCAGGAACATCTTTCATAATGAGCGCCTCCTCTGCTTCAAATGCTTTCATTGCCCGTAAAAATCTATGAAAAACAAAAAAAATTAATAAGACCCCCAAAAATATTTGCTGACACCTTCTATCCCGCTCTGCTTCTATAATAGGTTGTAGAAACAACCTTCCATTGAGCTTCTCTTTTTTGAGCTCTCTAAAGCAAAAGCTGAAAGTAAACCAAAAAGAGGTCGGATCATGCATTGCACCTGTCCTCGTTCCTGGTATAATTAATGGCACAAAATCCCAATGCAATGACTGTGACTCCTCCTATAATAATCATCCAGCTTGAGGGACCACGGTTGAGTGTGACACGCTTGAACTGAATGTCAGGATAACCGCCTTTGGGAGCACTATCTTGTCTGTACCTCAAGTCAGCCATTGCTGCTGGAAGGCAAAGGCGGAGGCTTGGTCACATGACCTTCATAGAAAATATCACGTGTTTTCCGTATTGTCACGTGATTATACTTATCCCGGGCGTCTGGTCCGATTTCTCGCTGTAATACAGTCAGTCTTCCGAAGTGTCGTCACTACCGTACTAACTTTGTTTGTGAACCCACTGTCGTCCATCAACCGCTCAGCTCTTTGCTGCACACCAGTCTGCCTCTTCTCGACCGTCGTGTCGTTCAAATGAGCGACTGAGGTTGGTTCCCGCGTTCCAGTCACACTCACCTCTCTTCTGTCACCCCTGGTTAGCCCCTGTCTCTACTACACTTCTTCAAAGCGTGAGCTAGTGACGTGATTGTGGAGCGATAGAGACCTGTACAATAGCAACAGCGACTCTGACGCTCGTGGATGAACGTCATTGTGAGAGACTTTCGTGTTTTCTCTTCAGGTTACAAAGTACAGACAGAGGCCCAACAAGGGACACTTTCACACACCTCTTTAGCAACCCTTTCACTGACCCTTTTATGGACTTGATAGTATGGATAACAGCAGACCAAAGAGAATTCAGGACCCTCGACGTGGTGGTGGTGGCAGCAACAGCCATGGGAGCAGACCGACACAGCGGTCGACCAGCAGCTCTGGTAGCGTGTTAATGGTCGGCCCTAACTTCCGGGTCGGGAAGAAAATAGGCTGTGGAAATTTTGGAGAACTCAGATTAGGTATGGTTAGGTCTAGTACAAGGTGTTGTATTTCTTATTCAAAACATATACACACACTCTTACAACACACATTTCTATTTTTAGCACACCTGCCTGTGTAACGTGACCTATATCAACTGAAAAACCAAACCTAATGTCATGTATGGTAGCAGGTCACCTCATCCTCTGTGTAAACCATACAGTGCCTATTCACTGATCTAGCGAAGTTGGTTGTGAGCTAGCTAGGCATTCTGGGCTGGTGTTCTAACTGTTTTGTCATTTGTGTGTGCGCCTGACTTGACAGTGTATGCAACACACCCATGGACTACGTAATGTTCTGTGTTTAGATACGGTTTGTGTATTTTTTTTCCCATGGTCTACTTAATGAAAACATATTGGTCCGAAACAATAGCACTCTCTTATACACATAACCCACTACATACTTCTATACAGGGTAGCTGTCCATGTACACACTCTCAGTGCCGTTGTCACCATTTTGAGGATATTTCAGTATGGACGTGTCTCCATGTGCACCGTGTGTTAACTTACATGTGGCAATGTTTTGATTTGGCACAAAGTGATTTCCTTTACGGGCAACTCCCTCTCAGTTCTGAGACACTGGATGTTTCAACTCAATGCTGCTTTGTTATGTGCTGGCAATTTTATTCACGCTGTCATGTGACACTCATGTGGTCCGTGGTTGCATGCAGTAATAATTATTATAGCAGATTCTCAGCTATAGCAGCATGTTACATGCAGTATAACATGCTTGACTGATATACTGTTATTCACTGTCTACCTATGGGGCTGTTTGTTGTGCAATGTGCTGCTTGAAGTGATGCTGCTGAAGTGCATTCCTGTTTACCGAATAGTTTTGTTAGCTACATTGATCAGCATTCTCTCCTGCCATCATGGTACAATCTTTCCTGACCTTTCCACCAGACTGGTCATATTCTATCGCCTGAAGAATTTTGTGGGTTTTTCAATTTACCATAGTTTCCGAAATTTAATATTGTATCTACGTCATGGAATTATGTCACTGTTTTATATTATCATTCCCAGCGCGAGATCAAGTTGCTTCTGTCGTAGATAAAGCCTGTTGCTCGCATACTGTAGACACTGAATCGTGTGAAGATGTTTTACTGATTCACAATAATGTTTTCTGTGGGTGGTTTCACAAATGAGTGCATTTTGACAGGTCAATAATTGGCTGCTTAGTCACACCAGTACAAATTGGGAGTTCTGTCTCCTGTGGTAATTTCCCTTCCAGCTGATGGGAAGGTGTCCTAGCATCAAAGCCATTTTTGTCTGGTTATGTTGATATACAGAATGCCCTGTGGTTGTAGCAGCAACATTCAGTTACCTTCCTATTACAAGGTGTGCCAGCATGGGTGATTCATAGGAATTATGAAATAATTACTGCATGGACAAAACTTGTCTGTTGTGCTTTTAGAGAAAAAGGCACTTGTGTAAAGAATCATTCTCTCTTTGTGTGTGTCATGATCTAGAGGAATAAAGGTCAGTAGACAAATCTTTCATGTGACTATGCTAGGCGTGTGCCTGATTAGGAATGATACAGTGGGTTGAGAGAATGGCTCTCGATTTGCAAATTTTTTTTGCAGTTGTTATGTCGTATTGTCAAAATGGTAATAATTATTGTGGTGATGGTAGGGATGGGATGAGTTAAAGCAATCCAGATTGTGTGTAATGCGACTTGTATACACATGCCTTTCTCTCATAAACACACACTTTCTCTCTCACACGAAACACAACAACACACACACACATGCACTCTTTCCCTATCTTCCATTCATTGTCGGCATTGTCTCTATTTTGATTGTGTGTTTTGTCTGTAGTGGTCGTGTAATCGTATTCAACTAGCTTGTTGTGTGTTGAGTGCCCCACAACTGCCAGTCACTCTAGCCTAATGATGATTAAGCACCATGTGTTGTGTTCTCTCTCTAAGATGATGATGTCATAGTGTTGTTTCAATCACATGACTCCAACATTAGTTACATTGCTGTTTATTGACCTATATGCACGTGTATTATGGTAATGCTTGCTGCCTTCTGTCTGAGACTGTGTGTCTGTTCATTGTCTTGTATTGACAGTCTATCTTTCTAATGGTCGTACTGAGAGAGAGTTGTGTTTACAACACACACGTGTAGCACTTGTTGTAGTCTAGTAATTAGCTGAGGTGGTAAATTTTTGATGTGCTCGTAAACTTTGGCAAATCCATTATGTAGTCTAAAAGCATTGATGTCTGCACAGCTGTGCAACAGTGTGTTTATCATGGGGTGCTTGTCGAGCGTGTGCAAGTCAGTGTTCTCGTCATGAATCACTTGTGCTATTTCAAGACCTTCCCACTAATGTACCAATGGGGAATACCACTCATTTCTGCTAGCTAGCAGTCTCGACCTGCACCATTGGCATAATTATTATTGTTGTTTACTATGGTAGTAGTTTAATGTTAACCCTTCATCGTTGCGTGTTATTCTGGAATGTCCATCCGTCTATTTTTAGAATGCCCTTATTTGGTAATGTGCAAATTTAACCGTGATCACGATCAGCTGATCACATAACATATGAATACTGTACTATGATAGGTCAGTTACTTCCTATTATGCTGAAACTGTGTTTTACAATATACACTAAGCAGTATTGAACTCTGATCTCATTGCACCATCACAATGCTTTACTCCGATATGTTATCAGAACCAAATGGGTCACGATTATAGTACCTAGACTAGTGACTATCTTGTGACTGAAAGTAACACTATGACACACTCTTCACTCCTCTCTCTCTTTCTCTCTCTCTCTCTCTCTCTTTCTCTCTCTCTCTCTCTCTCTCTTCTCTCTCTCCTCTCACAGGGAAAAACTTATACAACAATGAACATGTGGCAATCAAATTGGTAAGAGCGTACAGCACATCTGGTTGGCGCAATGTACTGTTCTCTCTCTCTCTCTCTCTCTCTCTCTCTCTCTCTCTCTTTCTCTTCAGGAACCCATGAAGTCTAGAGCGCCTCAACTTCATCTTGAGTATAGATTTTACAGAACATTAGGAAATGCAGGTAAAGCTATTGTAGCAGTGTTTGTTCTGTATAACCCATATTACAAGTTGATTATTAGTAGTCAATACAGTATTCACATTCTGTAATATTAAATCAATGATTATTCCTCCTCATCTTTTCTCTAGTGGGTATCCCACAGGTTTATTACTTTGGTCCATGTGGCAAGTACAATGCCATGGTACTGGAGCTCCTTGGTCCCAGTCTAGAGGACCTATTCGACCTCTGCAACAGAAAGTTCACTCTCAAGACAGTACTAATGATAGCCATTCAATTAGTGAGTGTTATAAAAATGCTGTATAGAGTGCAAGTCATAACTGTGTTAGCTGTATGTTGGGCGTTCATTTGGAGAATCTAGCAGCCATTAGGGCTAATAGCAGACACTAGGCAAATGTATTGTGTTAGTTGCATGTTGGGCGTTCATTAGGGGAAGCTAGCAGACGCTAGGCAAAGCCTTATCATGTATTATGTGTCTGGACAGATTCTGCAATGTATGCATTATGTCGACAGTGTATAGTCATAATTATTGTCTGTGTCATCCACAGATTACTCGTATCGAGTACGTGCACAGCAAACACTTGATCTACCGCGATGTCAAACCAGAGAACTTCCTAATGGGGAGATACGGCACCCCAAATCAACATGTAGTACATATTATCGATTTTGGTCTCGCGAAGGAGTACGTCGACGCAGAGACACAGAAACATATTCCCTACAGAGAGCACAAGAGTCTTACTGGAACTGCGAGATACATGAGTATCAACACTCACTTAGGAAAAGGTACAGAGACACTGAATCTTATGTGAATAAAACTATCACTGTGCTCTTCTCAGAACAAAGCAGACGTGATGATCTCGAGGCACTCGGACACATGTTCATGTATTTCTTACGAGGCAGTTTACCCTGGCAGGGATTGAAGGCAGATACACTCAAGGAACGATATCAAAAGATTGGAGAGACTAAGCGCTCTACTCCCATCGAAGTTCTCTGTGAGAATTTTGCAGGTAAAATGACTGTGCGTGCCTTTGTCTTGTTGTGATGAAATCGTGTTTCTTTTTATCAGATGAAACAGCGACGTACTTGCGTTATGTTCGCCGGCTAGATTTCTTCGAGACACCTGACTACAACTACCTTCGCAAGCTCTTTCAAGATTTATTTGATCGAATGGGATTTGTTGATGATGGCGTCTTTGACTGGACAGGAAAAGAACTGGTAAGCACTAGATTCCAGAGCTATACAGGTTAATAATGGTCTCCTTCAATAGAGCACTCCGATCGGCTCAGTTGTCTATGAGAATCCTACAAGCGGTCATCATCCGTCCCACACACCCACACGAACACCACATGCCCCAGACGTGAGCTCATCACCTCCCTCACCCCTTTCATCCCCTCATTCTTTCTCCTTTCACTAGTTGAGAACTCAGACACTAGACTCCACACACCTTCCGAGTCATTGGCCTACAGGCAGCACCACTAGGCCCTCAGCAACTAGCCCAGCTGACGATAGGCAAATACGCACTGGAAGAGACGAAAAAGGGGCTGACATTGTTGAAGAGACGAGGTGAGAGAATGAATCTGCTGTTGAGTTGGTTACTGTTTTCCCTTGTTCTCTCTACTATAGGTGTTGCTGTTTTAGAAAGCACACTCGCAGAAAAACCACTCGAGCAATACACTAGTCGATAGTAATGATAAATAAACAATATCAACTAAACTGATCCTTCAAGATGTTAATTTTCTGTTCCATTTTTGTTGTGAATTAATACAACCTTATCTCTCTTGAACCCTCCTCTTCTCTCTCTCTCTCTCTCTCTCTCTCTAGAGCTCCTTTATCTATTCAGTAGCAACAACAAACTTTGTGTCAAGTGTATTTATTGTGTACATGTCTTTCATTCACTTGTTTTGTTCGTGATAACTCATTCTCAATTGTACTATTACTCTCTGCAGACATAATTATTTTTCTTGTGTGATATACTTCATGTAGTTTCGTTGTATTTTTATTGTGTATGTATTAAAAAATAAGTACTTGTCATGAGGCAAACCATGAAAAAATTAAAGTCTTGTGAAAAAATTTAATAGTAGTATTAGCTTTCGTACCAATTCATAGATCGTTCCAATGCTTTCTGCCAAAGAGTGTATGACTGTTTAAGTTCTTCACACATTGTTTCACTGCGGGGTTTAAAAATGCGGTCCAACTGCCAGAAGTTTTTCACCTCTTCTCGTGAGCTCCAGAAACCTGAACCAATACCAGCTACAAACACTGCCCCAAACACAGTCAGGTTGAGTGTCTTTGGACGATAGAGAGGCAGCTCCAGCAGGTCACTGGTCAGTTGCATCACTAGTGAATTATTGCACACACCACCATCAACGCGGATTTTTTCAATAGGATAACTGACTTCTTCAACGGCTACATCATAGAGCTGCTTGCAGGTGAAGGCAAACGACTCCAACATTGCTCGAGTGATGTGTTCTTTGCGAGTGTCGTAAGTCACTCCCACAATCGATGCAGCACAGTTTGGATCATTGTAAGGCGCTTGCATACCACTGAAACACGGCACAAAACAAACACCACCAGAGCTCTCAACAGATGTCGCCAGTGCCATGGTCTCGGAAGGATCAGAGTAGAGACCGAATTTCTGTCCCCATTCTACTACGCTGCCTATACTGGCAAAAAAACCTTCCGCAAAGAACACCAACTCGTCTCTTATCTTCCAGCCTATAGTTGGGTAGAAGCCAGTTACAGATGCATGTGGTTTATTACCGGTATTGATACTCAGAAACATGCCCGTCCCAAAGGTACACTTGGCGTCGCCTGGCTCCCAACACATCTGGGCAAAGGCAGCACTCGTCTGGTCAGAGATCACACCTGTTATTGGTATGCCTTGTCCAAAGATGTGCGCCACACTGATGCCAAAGTCACCACCAGAGTCTCTGATCTCTGGAAGGATCGCACTAGGGATTTCCAGCAAAGACAAGAGCAAATTTGACCAGTCCATTGTGTATGGATCGTACATGACAGTGGTCGAAACGTTCGAGTAGTCAGTAGCATGCACCTTTCCCTCTGTGAGCTTCCATACTATCCACGTGTCTACGGTTCCGAAACACACCTCTCCTTTCTCAGCTATTTCTCTCACGCCCTCCAAGTTGTTCAGCAACCAGTGAAGCCTGATTGCGGACATGCCAGTTATGAATGAAATGACACTAGCCGCAAGGAATCTCTTGCTGCGTGTGAAGAAATGCAGGAAAGATGATGCCGCTTGAATTGTCTTCTTCTTCATTGACTCGTTCCAGCGCTCGCAATCCTTTGCAGCACGTCGGTCCTGCCAAGTGATAAAGTTGCACAGTGGTTTGCCTGTCTCACGTTTCCAAAGCAAAATCGTGTTCCGTTGACAAGTGATTCCCAAGCACGCTGCAGCGGGTTCCAACGACGCTTGACGCAGAGTAACCTTAACTACTTCCTTGAAGGACCGCCATAATTCCTCGGGGTCTATCTCACAAGCACCAGGTGTTGGGTGGATCACCTTGACTGGGAGCTGGTGTTTGGCGATGACTTGGCCGTCTCTCTTAACAGCAACGCATTGTATGTTGCTCGTGCCTATATCCACGCCAAGAGTGTACGCCATCGATCACTGCACTCCAAGGAAGCTGAACACGCGGCCCAAAGAGGAAGTGATTAGCGGGAAGGCGGAGCAAACGTCGTTATAGAAACGCTGTCAACAAGCATCCTGAAGCATGGAGGACGAGATGCACTCGAGGCCCTTTCTGCTCCTCAGGCGGGATCTTCTTGAGTTGCAAAGATCACCTCTCACTGTAAGCAGTATATAAATCAGTCCTGATTGTTTTACAGTACACAATCTATAATCATAAAAGGGAATTGATGCAAAGCCGATAGGAGCAGAAAATGAAGAAGCTGACTTGTTCCAGTGGGTAGTTAGAATCAAAGGCGTAAAGAGCACAATATGGGAAGGTATATCATATCGTAATACCCCATTCATGCCTTCCATGAATTATTTTCAGGAGGTGTATTTCAACTGAGACTCTCTTTCACGGATCAATACAACACTGCACCTCCTGTTGCACACTTCATGACTATACCATTTCATCCGAACAGTGAGTGAGTTTCACCACACACACACACACACACACACACACACACACACACACACACACACACACACACACACACACACACACACACGCACGCACGCACGCACACACACACACACACTTCACTGCTCTGCTCTGCTTGCTCAGTTGATCCTGATAATGGGCTCCCCTTTCTGCACATACTGAGGGAAGGATGGAATGAAGATTGCACCATTAGTAAACTGTTACTAGCTCTTCAGGTGTGTAACATGGATAGCTGTAGTTCATGGTCCTTGTCACAGTCACTCCTCAGTAGTCCTGATTTAAACGAGGACAGCATCCTTAATCCAGCAGCTCTCAAACTTTACAAAGATTCACCGCACACGTATAGACAGCTAGCGCTGGATTGTGTCACAGCCAGCTTGAGAGTTGATGGTCAGTACATATACCCACTATACCTTAAAAGATGATTTGTTTTTTTTTCAGCTGGATTGCCGCCTTACGATATTATTGAACAAGACAAAGACTCGATTCGAGATGGCGCTGCTACACGTTCTTCCGTGTCAACTCCATCTTCACGCAGACCGCGAAGTCGCAACCAAAGAATGAAACAGATATCATTTGATGACTATCACATATTGTGGAAAGGGCTGGCAACTTCTGTACCAGCTTACTCGAATGATAAAGACAGCACACACAAGCAAGCTAACATTGAATCTGATCGACACACACAACAAGACTTGGAACAGAAGATGAAGGAGTGAGTAGAAGCACCACACACACGCACACATAATACACACATATACACACACACTCACACACACGCACACACACACGCACACACACACACACACACGCACACACACGTGATTGCGTATTCATTGTAGGCATGTTGTGCTCAAGTATGGTAAGCCCAATGTGCCGACTGCAAAGCAGAGAACACTGCTGAGTGAAGAAAGCCGGAGAAAGAGAGTTTCAGAGTTGAGCAAGATGTATAGACTAGGCAAAGCAAGAGGAGGTATGTGACAGTACTTGCTAATGGTAGACTGGTGATTTCTCTATAGATGGTGGTGACTCAGAAGATGAGGTTGATGCTCTGGTAGAGTGGACTAACCAATTAGATGAAACCGAGCTTGTTACATGACAATTGTTTGTAAAAAATAATATAATATGAAAACTACATAAAAACAGTACAAAGACGATACAAACGTAAAAAGTGGTGATAGTGAAAAGTTTTAATACTGTTTTTATGCTAGATTTTTCTCCAGCTTGTTAGCTAGAGTGTTACAACGACATTTCCTGAGACACTCTAACAAGTTCTCCCACGTACAATCTATACCTTTTCCTTCTAACCATTTAGTGAACACATCATTTAAGATATCTTCACTGTTCTTCGAATGCTGGCTCTCCAGTGCAGTCATGACAGTGCCTTTACTGTCATTCAATATGAAAACACCGAATTTCTTGTAAGAATTCCCAATATCTACGGTAAAATCAATATTTTCGCCTCCTCCCTCAACTGGAAACGCCATCAGTTCAAGCAAGGTTGGTATGTCACCTGTACACAGACGTAAATAATAATTTATTCATTTTCATTAATGGTTACTTGTGCTCACTTCTTTTGATGGTTGGGCCGCTTGAGCGTGAGGCCTGGGGCTGTGAATGAGTGGTCGAAGATGATGGTTGTGGTGTATTACCAGTATTGGTTCCCCCATCACTACAGCATCCTAGTACCAGCTCAGACAGATCTTCATTACCAGATAGTCTAAACAGTTCAGCTAAACGTCGGTAAGTAGCCCTACTGCCGTTCTTGCTCCTCCATTTACGTATGAACGCCATTCTTTGGTTATTCACACTAAACTGGTTCTCAGAGCGGATAGCCGTTTGTTCTGGTTCCAAGATATCGAAGTATCCGCTGATACTCTGCCAATCTGAGATTTTATGAGCAATTTGAGTGATTGTAGGGCCTGTTTCAGGGATGACATTGTCGATCTTGTCTTTTTTCGCCGCCATCATCTACTGCTGTGGGTGTGGTAGATTTACGTTAACCCTCAAGTTGCTGAATAATAATAGTGTTTGTATTTGTAAATGGCTGCCTCTAAAGCTCCCCAGGTTCTTCGTGGCGTGAGTAAACCAATACTCTCTTCATCGTTCGTAGAGGCTCGTAGAAGGGCAATCAACTTGTACAGAGCTTGGTACAGAGAGGTCAGTACAAATCTCTTGTCACATTATTCACAGTAGGTCACCTGTCAATCCGGCCACATGCTTAAGTCCCAACTGCAATGAGTTTCACTCTCTTTATTGCAGCCACCTGCTTAATCAGGCCAATTTTTACTGGGCCAAAGGTGGCTGGATTAGGCCAGGTTTCACTGTAAAACATAATTTTTTAGATTCCAAAAACTCTTGAAGATTTCTCCTTGGACATATCATCTAAAACAGCTCGTGAACAGCTGAAAAAGGAATTCTATAAAAATGCTCACGTTAGAGATCCAAGAGTGATTGATATGTTGGTTATAAAGGTCAGCCAAAATTCTACAAACTGTAAAAATTAATCGTACTTTTTAGGGTAAGCTGGAGCTCGAAGAGACTGCTAATGTATGGAAGCAGAAGACTCATGTCATGCGTTTCTTTAAGGAGACCCAAACTGCAAAACCAAAAGACTTTCTCTCCAGATTCTACGAGGGACACAACTAGCAGACTTACATCATAACTAGACCATTAGATTTTGTTAATAAAGTAAAGTAAAAAAGCTTTAATAAAAAAACTGAAAAGTGTAGGGATGACTCTTAAAAAAGGAAAGGAACAAGATGGGATGATGCTTGCAAAAGTAAAGGAACAAGATGGAATAATGCTTGCAAATGTAAAAGTCCCAAGTATCCCTACATCAGCGGCTTGTTGCGACAACGTGCAACTGACAATTGCGGAATCCTCTTCCTATACATTTACAACCATCAATTAGTTCATCGGACTGCGTCCTCCAAACACAGCTACCTGCAGCATATTTACAACAGTCAACTACTTCATCGGACTGCGTCCTCCTAAACACAGACACCTCTAGTTATTTACAACCGTCAAGTACTTCATCGGACTGCGTCCTCCAAACACAGATACCTCTAGTTATTTAGAACCGTCAATTACGTCATCGGACTGCGTCCTCCTTCAAGCCGCTGATGTAGGGATACTTGGGACTTTTACATTTGCAAGCATTATTCCATCTTGTTCCTTTACTTTTGCAAGCATCATCCCATCTTGTTCCTTTCCTTTTTTAAGAGTCATCCCTACACTTTTCAGTTTTTTTATTAAAGCTTTTTTACTTTACTTGTTCCTGTTACTTTTTTGATCACTACCAGTTTGAACTTATTCTATGTTAGATGTTATTTCATTTTGACAACTCTGTGAGCAGCGCACTGAGTTACTAGTCTAGCATGCAGATGTGAACGTGCACGGGTCTTGAGAGTAAGGAGTGTGGTCTAAAATAATCATTTAATATTACCAATCATTCAATGAAAGGTTTAAAATATCAAGTCCATGTATGACAGATTTGACAACATGATACTTGTTAGTACTGTAATGGATGAAGACTGACTAATACTGACACTGAATTGGACCACGCCTAGTAGAATCTTGTTGATGCCAATATCACACTCACAGTGGCTTCTAGTCCTTACGCTGCGTGGTGTAGGAACCTTTCTGTGCGTAGGTAAGCGGCGCCGGTACAGTACTCAGCCCCGGCGGTTCACGTCTGGGCATGTCAGTTTTAACCAGCCATCTAAAGCTTTAACAAACAGATCAATGTTACTTAGAGTATAGTACAGCTCTAGACAAATTTCATACCTCTGGCTTGCGCGCTCAAGCGTCCAGACCAGAGACAAACGAAGTATCCATCGAGATAGCTGCAAAGCTGATGTGGGCGGAGTCAATAATAAGTAGCGACAATAGGGTTAATTATTTAATGGCGTCTTCAGTCCAAAACGGTCTAAAAACCATGTTTTTCAAGGATTACTCGCTTCTGGTAGTGTTTAATGCCTATCTAAGACGTAAGTGCACTATTCCAGGTATATACACGTGCAATTGTGAAGGTTTGGTAGTGATTCGTTCACTCAGGACAGCGTCAGGCTTACTGAAAGAAGAAAGAAGAAAGAAGAAGAAAGAAGATGAACAATTCGCGTGGGCGGCGATTTCTGTTTACCACTTTAGAAACGTCTGCCCGCTTCGCCAAAGGTATTTGCATGCTCAGAACAATCGCCTGATCAATCCTAGATGTCTGGAATCTCGATAAACGCTACAACAGCCAAGATCTGCAACGACCTCCCTGAGAGTCGCCATCTTGATTTTCGTCGACAAGCAAGCAGTCCCGGCGACTTTCTTAGACTTCCTACAAGCGCTCGCACTTCAGATTCCCTTAGAGATAGTGAAAATGCAGTAGAAATGTATAACAGTAGAGATATGTGCGAAAACTCATTTTCACACATGAGTAGCCGCCATCTTAGTTCGAGGTCATCCCTACATATCATTGCCGATCGGCAATGATAATATTCAACTATGATAAAGAATGTATCTAGAGTTTATACCTGGGTGGAGCAGCACAATGCGTAGTGTGTGTGTGTAGGAATAGTCCAATGTACCCAAACACCAACAACTCTAAAGTATTGTTCACTAATTAGCTATGGGTGTGTTTTCATTTAGCTAGAGTACTGAGAACAAGGAGGGTCTAGACTGGGCAATAGGAGACCACCATCAAATCGTGCATGTACTTGTGTACAGCAACTACATTAGCTAGGCTTAATGACGATGTTACCAGGTGCTCAAGCAAGGTAATAGCATTTCATAATAAATAAATAGAATGATGTATTATACATGTGTATTATAATAATGTGAACAATCAATCAGTGATAATTAGTTTGCTGGTGTCCTTCTCTTCCAGTTCATAGATGGGATCCGGAACATCTGATTTAGAGCCTTCCTGAAAATAAGGATTGATAGACGGAGTGAAAAAACTTTTTGGTTGTGAACTGCCTCTTCTCTTTCCCAGTCTGTAACACACCATGCAGCAGAGTGTCGCTACGACCAACCAAAAGATGGTTAAGAGTATAATAGCTGATGTCATGCTTAGCAGTATCAGCATGACTATTCCCGTGGGTATACTACTGAAGAAGTCAAATATGTTATCTCCAGCAGGAGTTTGAGCTGGGCTTATGACAGGTTGGGTGGTTGCTGGTGTGGGTGTGTAAGTCACTGTGACTGTAGCTGCTATGCAGGTCAATGTGAACACATCTATCTCTGTTGCTGATGAAAAGTCATCTTCCACCTCTGATATCGTAAACTCTGAAGTCACAGTGGGAGTTATATTCGGTTCAGTGACGGTAACAGCTTGACTGTGGGCTGCAGAAATAAAATACAATTATCTCTAAGTGCTGTATAAGCTAGCCAGCAAACTTATGCAACCACTTCTCCCACTGAAATTTGGTTAGCATAATATATACACAATATACATTACCAGTGTTATTACAGATTGACTACTTGTTAGCAAGATAAAAGAACAGTCATACTCCTTGGTATTCATGATAGATAAGTGAGTGATCTGTCTAAACAAACGTAGCTCGCGTGTAAACTGAGTCGCTACATTTGAACTCGCTAAAATAACGACATCACTGCGTGTGTAGCAGCTGCTAAAGCCTGCACATAGTCCGTTTTTGTGCACTCACCGTTTTTACAGCATAGTAGCAGTACGTTTGCTGTCAAGAGGAGAAGTTGCATTTTAAGCTCTGGCGTCTGCAGTTTCAAGGGTGGGGCATGTTTCGCACGATATCGACGAGGACTACAAGGATGAATACTATTTCTACCACGCCCCCTACCGTGCATGTTGCATCAAGAAGCAGATTGCTGCTGTCGACCATGGGCTCGCCAAGGCTCCTTGCTGCGATGATGCTTCTGTTTTTAGCACGTGAGTATCATACCAGTAGATAGCATTGTGATAATTGTACAGAAGTGATGAAGTTGCATTCACTTTGCAGGAAGTAGCTTGTCTCAACCACAAACCAATTTTGCTACTGATCTATACATCGGATTCATGCGCACAACAGTGACGACTGGAAGCGTTACTTTCTACGACCCAAACGTTTTAATTACAACCGAGTCTACAACAAACTCTACGTTTTCTATCACTCGTGCTGATGGTGATGTGGAATCCATAGATACGAATGTGACCAGTGTGTTGGCACCAGCTGATTTAGCGCTAGCTCACAATCTGATCACTTTAGATGGAAATACGAGAGAAAATGGTATTCTGGTGACCTCCAATGGTGCTCCAATTTCTGCTGTTGTCTATCCGTATGATTTCCAAGGAATCTCTGATGCCTTCTTAGCACTCCCTTGTCACGATACATTGATGGGGTCCAACTACGAATACTATGCTGTTGCATTTAAAGGGGTTGAGTCATCTGGGATTCATAGTCAAATTATGCTAGTTGGCTGCAGACCAAGTACCAATATAACTATTACTCCAACACAAACCATCACTATACCAAGTGATCTAAATGGGGGCTCAAACAGCGTTACGCTCTCTCCTGGACAATCCCACAGCTTCTTCCTCAATAGCCTGGAAACCTTCCTCATTACCAGCAATACCAGCGACTTGACAGGAACACGGATCGTTTCTAATAAA
>CBDBDR010000015.1:0-115031 GCA_965203965.1 Thermodesulfobacteriota bacterium
AGCCATGTGCCTGCTTTGCTGATGGATCAGACTCCACAGAGTGCAATCAGATCACTGGAGCTTGCAACTGCCTTCCTAACTACTCTGGGCTGCAGTGTAACGAGTGTGCAACTGGTCGATATAATATCTCTGACGGCTGCCCGACTTGTGGATGTGATTCAGCAGGCACCATTGCTGGTCAGATTGCTCAGTGTAACTCCATTACTGGACAGTGTGACTGCAAGACTAATGTCATGGGTCGTATCTGTGACACATGCCGCACCAACTTTACTATCTAGACCTTGCTAACGTTGATGGTTGCAGTCCTTGTGATTGTCTTGCTAACAACATTGACTCTAGTAGTAGCATTCTTTGTGATCCCGTCTCTCAGCAGTGTGTCTGTTTGCCCTCAGCAATTGGACTTGATTGCAGCATGTGTGAAAGTGGCTTCTTCATGAGCGATGCTAGCTTATGCATACCATGTGAATGCAACTCAACAGGAGCAGTTAACAATGTCTGTAATGCTACTAGTGGAGACTGTACTTGTGTGAACAGTGGAGTGATGGGACAGACATGTGATAGTTGTAGACCAGGATTCTATCAGTTCCCAAGGTGAGACATCATTTTAACCAAATTTCTTTAATCAATGCTACTATTTCTTCTACAGTTGTCTACAGTGTCAGTGTAATGCTGCGGGCTCTGTCTCATCCACTATCTGTGATGTTGTTTCTGGAGAGTGCCAGTGTAAAGCAAATGTTGAAGGTTTGAACTGTGACACATGCAAGAACGGATTTCAGATTCTAGATCAGAATAACCCATTTGGCTGTTCAGCAGGTCAGTCAATTAGTTTATTATCAGTTGCTCAAATGTACCATTAAATGTTCAGAACTGCTTTATAGTCATTTTATCTACACAGCTCCAGCTCAACAAGCTCCACCCACATTGCTACCAGAAAGCTCCTCTACTGTACTGCTGACATGGCTACCTCCTGAGTCTCCTAACGGAATCATCACTCTTTATCGATTGTTCAGAGGCAGTGACAACATTGCCAACACCAGTGGACAGGTTCTGAACTACACAGACACTAGTCTGAGTCCAAACACTGTCTACTTGTATGCAGTGGAGTCGGTTAATATTATTGGCTCTGCTAAGAGTGTTGAGCTATCTGTGAGGACTCAAGAGGCTCCTCCTACTGGTGTGCTTCCTCCCACTCTAACTCCAGTAAACTCTACAGCAGTACAGGCTATGTGGCAGGCACCATCCATACCAAATGGTGTAATTCAGCGCTACGAACTACGTATTGTAGCTATAAACGGACAATCATTATCACAATACATTGTTGCTTTCACTGGTCTGGCTTTCTCTGCTGGTGCGGTGAACTTGCAACCATTCACAACCCACACCTTTGTAATCACAGCCTGCACAATGGGAGGATGTACCTCTAGCTCTGGAGTGGATGTACAGACACTAGAAGATGCTCCTCTCTTTCAACCTGCTCCAAACGTGACATCGATCAATTCTACTGCATTCACCTTGACATGGACTAGCCCAGATCAACCAAATGGAGTCATCACTGGATACACATTGTTTCAACGAGAATCACCTTTCACAGGCAATGGTGCAATGGTTGGGAGCGTGTCCAGTGAACCCTTGTCACTGGTGGTTGGAGGTCTACAGCCGTTCACACCATATGAGTTCCGTGTTGTATCAGCTACTAGTGCTGGCAGTACACCGAGTGCCTGGACTAGAGAGACCACACTAGAGGATGGTGAGTGCACTACTGCTGTGCATATTACTATCATAATTGTATTTTCTCATAGTACCTAGTGGAGTGCAGTCACCTCTATTGACTGTTCTTGGACCGACAAGTATTCGTGTAAGCTGGATCCAGCCTCAGGTCCCTAATGGAGTCATACTACGATATGAAGTGTACCAGTTGCCCTCAGTACTGTTGGTTAATGCGACCACAACTGGTTCTCATGATGTTACTGGACTGAGCCCCAACACATTGTACCAGTTCATAGTGACTGTGTGTACAGCAGTTGGCTGTACCAGCAGTGTACCTGCAACAGCATCTACCAGTGAGAGCGGTAAGTACAGTATTGTGTACTTAGTAATTTTTACCATGTTTCCTATCTCAGCTCCCATGGGATTGTCAGCACCATCTGCTATGACTCTCAATTCTTCAAGTATTCGTCTTCAATGGACACCACCTACACAACCAAATGGAGACATCACTGGATATTTTCTTCAACGCAGGCGTCCCAGTATTGTACCATCCCGAAGAGACCACGGAGTAGCATTCTATGGTACTCACTTTGCTTCCTTCCCTCCATCAACCAGCTTATCTGGGTTCAGTATTAGCTTGTCGCTGTGGTTTCGCACTAGTCGACCTAGTGGTGTGCTGGTGTATGCAATCTCTGAGAGCAGGTCAGACATGATAGCAATTGAGCTAAGAGCAGGAGTGCCTTGGTTTATCTTTGATTCCGGAAGTGGTCCTGGCGCTATTAGACCAGCTACTAATGTTACATTCAATGACGGTCGCTGGCACACACTATCCATCAATCTAGTCGGCAGAGATGGAACTATTTCTGTGGACAATATGTATTCAGGTAGTGGATCTTCCATTGGAGTGAATCAGTTTATTGGAGTAGCCAGTGTACTTTATGTTGGTGGCTTGGCTGACGGGGCACCATTGTCTTCAGCTCAGGGATCATCCAACCCATCGGCTACATTGATTGGAGGCAGCTTCACTGGTTGTCTCTTCAATGTGATGTTCAATGCAGCAACGTTGGATTTCAGTACTCAACTCAACCCATCCAGTGGAGTTGGTCTACCAGGAACTGGCTGCCTAGTTGATACCGAGCCTGGTGTATCATTCATTGGCGGAGGCTATCTTCAACTGTCACCTCTAAATATTTCTTCCAATACTATCTTCACCATCTCTTTGAGTTTCCGCACCACCAAACCAACTGGTGTGTTGCTTTTTGCTTATGGCAGTAACTCTCATGTTCTACTAGAAGTGATCAACTCATCAGTTTCTCTTAGAGTGAAAGGTAGTAACACAAATGAGCAATCTCTTCTAAGCAATCAGCAGGTTTGCAATGGGCAATGGCACCAAGTTGAAATCTACCGAGAATCAGATGGCGTGATACTGAATGTGGATGGACAGGCTAAGGGAGTGGCTGTGAATAACCTTAATCTTGGTGCCCTCTCAAGTACATTCCTAGGAGGTGTACAGCCTACTGCACAGGGAACCTTCACTACCATTACTGGTAGAATGGTGGACGAGTATAGTGGTTGTATGAGAGCATTGAGTGTCAATAATGCAGTGGTGGACATGTATGGTTCCAGAGAGAGCTTGGAGCTTGTGAGGTATGGAGGCTGTGGGAACAGCACCAGCAACACAGCTCTAGCTTGCAGTACGGGAGATAGTGAGCTCAATGTGGGTGTGACTACCTCTCGTGACGACAGTCAACTTGATCCATTCACAGGTGAGCATAGAGATGCTGTATTCATTATTAACCATGCTGTTTTGTATTTTTAGAGTACCTTTATCGTGTATCAGCTGTCAATTCTGCTGGAAGGACAGCAAGTAGCTGGTCACTTGGAATAACTCAGCATTCAAGTAATCACACACTCACTTCAATACACTGGATATAACATGCTCTTTCTCTTAGATCCAAGTGAAGTAGGTCAAGTGTTGGTAACTGGGAGCACATCTACAAGTATCTCAGTATCATGGCAACCACCCTCACAGCCCAATGGTATCATAGTGAGGTACACTGTGGCTGGTACTCCCGTGAGCACTGTGGGTCTGGCTACACCATCCGCAACTACTGTAACACAGGACCTGCTCATTAATGTATGGTTTTACTCATTTTTTTGCTACATGTTGACGTTTATCTCATTCTAAAGGAACCTGAAGTGAGCTTGATGACAACCCTCTCAGGACTGCAACCAGCTACAAACTACTCACTTGTTCTCACAGCTGCTACCAATGGTGGAGATACCAGTGGAATCCCAACATATCACCTGACTGGAGAAAATGGTATTGCAGTAGTAGTTAACCAATGAGTCCTTGCATTATGGGCTTTGTTCTGTAGTCCCTGTTGGAGTCCAGACGCCTCTTGTTGTAGCAAGGACCTCTAGCTCACTCTCGTTCTCATGGAATCCTCCAATTCAACCAAATGGCATCATCACATCTTACCAGTTGTTCATTGGTACTTCAAGTATATCTGCAGGAACAGGATTGTCTGCTTCAATCAGTAACCTGACTCCATTCACTAACTACCAGTACTTCTTGCAGGCCTGCACTGCTATTGGATGTGCTAACAGCTCTGTTGGATCCAACATCACTTTGTCTGCCAGCCCTGAAGGAGTCGCTCCTCCTACCCTTATTGCTCTCAGCCCGACAAGTGTTCGAGCAACTTGGACTATCCCTACCACTCCAAATGGAATCATCACCTCCTATAGTCTAGTGCACATGTTTGGACCAGGACTGTCTCAGCAAGAAACCCTCTTCACTGGACTGCAGCTGGAAGCTGTGGTGTCAAATCTGACTGCTAACACACGGTATTACTTCAGTGTGGTAGCACGTACTAATGGTGGTGAGACAGCTAGTACTGCAGCCAATGTGACTACATCTGAAGACATTCCTGACTGCATCAGTCCTCCACAGGTCACTACCATTAACTCTACTGCACTCAGAGTTGACTGGGGAGTGCCTTGTGAACCAAATGGAGTTATAACAGAATACAGATTGCTCCAGAATGATCAAGTTATCTTCACTGGTCTAGAAATGACATATCTAGTCACTGGTCTGGAGCCCTTTACCGAGTACTCTTTCACTATCATGGCTTGCACTGCTAAAGGATGTGGCGCCAGCTCTCCCGCTACCCAACGTACTGCAGAGGCTACTCCCACAGAATACAATCCACCTAATGTGACTGATACACAGACGAACACAGCCACTATTGTTATCAACCCAGTCAACCAACCTAATGGAATAGTACAGTACATACTGACAATGACAGGAGAGTTTTTACTGGCTCCCACTCCTCCTGGTGGCGAGCGAAACAGCACTCTAGAAACCAAAGTGGTCTACAGCAGTACTGAGGTGGGGACTGTAATCATCAGCAATCTGGTACCATTCTTTGAGTATCAATGTGTGCTTAATGTGACTAACAGTGCTGGGAGTTTGGTTGGTGACTCCTTCTCATTAATGACAGCACCAGCAGGTATGTAAAGCATCAAAAGTGCTTTAGATATTTTATCATTATACTCTCTTTCAAAACAGCTCCAGAAGGTCTTTCTCCTCCTGTCCTCTCACTCTCCTCTGCTACTGTTGTGATGGCTACCTGGTCTGCTCCTATTCATTCTAACGGCATCCTCACTAGATACCAGGTAGCAATCACAGCTCCCTCTCCAGGGCTGGTAATGGAGGTGGCTGCCAGTGCAACCAACGCTGTACTCTTTCTTGATCTACCTCCTTTCACGACTCACACAGTCTCTGTGACAGCCATAAACTCTGCTGGTAACATTACAAGTGCTGAAACAACAATAATTACTGGAGAAACAGGTGAGAATTATAGCCTCATACTCAAATATCGACAGAAAAAATGACTGATTTCTATTCCTTCAGATCCAAGTGATTTCGACCCTATTGCTTCCCCATCAGTGGGGTCTAGACAGCTCAATATTTCATGGGACCCTCCAGCACGTCCAAATGGAGTAATTGTTAACTACACTATTCTACTGGACGATGAACAGGAAGGAGTGGTCGATGCTAGTGTGACTTCATTCACAGTATCACAACTCGATCCGTTCACTGACTACAGCATCAGTATAGAGACTTGCAACAGTATCGGCTGTGTTGAGAACACTCCAGTGAATGTGACAACAGCTGAAGATGGTTAGCATGTACATATAACACACAATATTATACACATACGTACCCTACTAATGTATCTATTACACTTGAACTATCTTGATCACTCTTGTCTTTTTATAGTTCCAGAGAATATGTCAGCTCCTGTTCTTACCACTACAACTGATGGTTCTATTGTCATCTCCTGGCAACCTCCTCTGTTGCCTCATGGCGTCATCATACGCTATCGAGTAGAAAGATCGATGAGCGCTCCTGACAGCTTCTCTCAAGTAGCAACTGTCTCTAGTAGTACACTCACATACACAGACACCAGCCTCACTCCCTTCAGTGTATATCGGTATCGCATCATAGCTGAGAACAGTGCAGGACAAGTAACTGGTCCTTTTGCAGCAATTCAAACACCAGAAGCTGGTAAACAGGTCCATTACACCCAACATCAGTGCACAGAATACACCTCACTTAAAGAGCATCATACATACATACTTTCTAATCTAAGTTACTTGCTCTTTATTTCTCTTTCCTAGCTCCTGCTGGTGTTTCACCTCCTGTACTTATGGCGTTGTCATATTCTGCTATCCTGGTCACCATTCTTCCGCCAGCCCAGCTGAACGGGATCATATCTTCGTACAATATCACTCGTGCACCATCGACCACCTTCACCATCTCCTTCCCTGATACTACAGCCCCTAACGTCACCATCACTGACTCCACTCTCCTACCGGTCACTACCTACACCTACACTGTCACAGCGTGCACATCAGCAGGCTGTACAACAAGTATGGAAGCTACAGAGGCAACACTAGAGGGACCACCAACTTCACTGCTTCCACCAGAAACAGAGACACTGTCTGAAAACTCCATCATGGTGTCCTGGCAGCCTCCTTCAAACCCAAATGGAGTACTGCTGGGCTTTCGTCTACTGAGAGCTAGCATTGGTTACAGCAGTTCTTCTCCAACTCCAAGCTGCTGTGAACAGCTACAGATGAACATCTCTCTTGATAGTAATTGTGGTCTTGTAGCACAAATCCCTGCATCAGCTCTTAGCTACACTGATGCTGGACTGGAACCATACTCATTCTACCGATATTGTGTAATAGTGTTCAATGCAGCTGGTTCTACCTACAGCAATTTCTCAGATTCGACTCAAACTCTTCCAGCTCCTATGCCTGCAGATGGTCCTGTCACTACAGCTGTTGCTATCAACAGCACTGCTATTCAGATATCATGGACGCCTCTAGATGTATCAGTACTTCTTGGTCCTCTCAGCGAGTACACACTACTCATGGAAGAAAGTGAAGACCAACAGGTGGAAATCTTTTCTGGTACCGATGAGAGTTTCACTGTAACTGGCTTGATGCCCAGCACCAAATATACATTTGTGGTAAGCTATACCAGTGAAACAACTAGGCAAAACACACTTGTGTATCTATTAGGTTGAAGTGAACAACACTCGAGGCACAGCACTCGGTAATGCAACATCAGCGACTACCCTTGATGGAAGTAAGCTCATTATACTCACATTGCATCAGTCTCACTTGCTCTTTCTTTCATCTCTTAGTACCTGAGAATCTTCCTGCTCCCAGTGTATTGGCTATTAATGGTACCGCCATTATCATTGAGTGGGTTGAGCCTATCATTCCCAATGGATTCATCATAATATACACAGTGCTTCTGTAAGACTTTAGCAACCATACTCAAATCTCATCTTTAAGTTCCTCTCACCACAGAAATAGCGTACAGATTCACAACCAGACCACTGTTGGATCACTTGTTGTGAGCGATTTAAAGCCTTTCACTCTCTACTCAGCTCAGATCACAGCCTGCACAGTGTTTGGCTGTACTAGTAGTCCAGTAGCTTCTAACAGAACATCAGAGACAAGTAAGCAATCAATGAGAGGTCATACCAATTGCACGTCTAATGTGTGTATTGTCTTTCATCCTCAGCTCCATTTGGTCTTGGGTCTCCATCACTCACTGTTCTTGGACCAGATAACATTCGAGTTACTTGGAGTAAGTCAATTTCTAACCGTGTATGCTTCTATTATCATCGTTTCTTTGATCAGATGAACCCCTTGATTCCAATGGTATCATCACCAGGTACGATCTCCACCAGGCTACCTGCGAGGAAGACAATCCATGCAACTTCTCGGTTATCTTTTCTAGCTTAGGCTTCAATACATCTGCTATGGATCTAGATCCTCACACTTCTTACGGTTTTCGAGTTGAGGCTGTTAACAGCGCTGGATCTGTGTTTAGTGAGACTTCTTTTCAAACGACAGATGAAGATGCTCCTTCTTCAGTTGCAGCTCCTTATCCAGCAAGTGTGTCTTCTTCTTCCATCACGGTCACTTGGCAGTCGCCTGAACAGGCCAATGGTGTGATCACCTCATATCAGCTCTATCGTGATGATGAGGAGATATTCACTGGACTTGCTACCTCTTTTACAGACACTGGATTGACTCCATTCACTAGCTATAACTATATAGTAGAAGCTTGCACCAATGGTGGTTGCACTAACAGCAGTGTGGTAATGAACACCACAATGGAAGCTGTGCCAGCTGGTTTCAATGATCCAATAGTGTCTCTTGTACAAGCTCGTTCACTCATTCTCACTTGGTCTTCTCCATCAATGCCCAATGGAGTAATCCTGTACTACACTTTATCCTATGGCAACGGTACTGTGGTATCTAACAGCACTGCTCTTGCTGCTACAGTCACTGGGCTGTCTCCATTCACAAACTATTCATTCTTGGTCATGGCTTGCAATACCGCAGGATGCTCCCAGACTAGCCTGATTACTCAGCAAACACAGGAAGCAGTACCAGAGGAGGTATTTCCACCTGATGTTAGAGATCTGTCCACCACATCAGTCGAGATAACATGGATGGAGCCAGGCAAACCAAATGGTATCATAACAAACTACACCATTCGACGTGATGGAGTCGTCATCTTCCAGGGTCTTGCATTTGAATTGATCGACACAGATTTAGTTGGAGATGTGTTATACATGTATACAGTAGAGTCCGTTAATGCAGCTGGTGGAACTGTGAGTTCCGTAACAAATATCAGAACTAGAGTAGGTATTCCCGAGGGTCTGGCACCTCCCAATCTAACTGTCATTAACTCAACTGCTATTCTGGCTGTATGGACACAGCCGATAAAAGACAATGGACAAATTTTCAACTATACTCTCTCTGTGAATCAAATGATGTTCTTCATGGGTCTGCAGTTTGACTACACTATTGTTGACTTAACACCATTCACATCATATTCTGTCTTTATCCAAGCCTGTAATCTGGCTGGATGTGCTAGCAGCACAACAGCAATGGCTGAGACAGATGCTGCTTTACCCGGGATCCCTCTCCCCCCGACTCTCGTTGCTCTTGATTCTAATGTAGTTGAAGTGTCTTGGACTGCTCCAGCAGAACCAAATGGAATCATATCTTCTTACTTCATCTTCCGAAGGCTACCAGGATCGTTTCCACTAGTGAACTTTCAGAGCTCGTCTCCCGCAAGTTTTAATAGCACTGGCCTCAGTCCTTATACTGTCTATGAGTATAGAGTTAGAGTAGTCAATCAGGTTGGATTCACTGAAAGTGAGTACGTTGAAGTGAGAACACTGGAGGCCTTACCAACCAATCTTAACCCACCATCTTTTCCTCAGTCAGGAATCAATGCAAATAATGTAACAGCTCAATGGACTCCACCTGCACAACCCAATGGAGTAATCACCAGTTATAGGCTGTTTTATCGTATTCCACTTGACCCAGTAACAAACTCTCCCGGAACACCCATTTTAGCTGCTACGGTACAACCGAATATTACCACAGCAGTAGTAACTGGACTTAGCCCATTCACCTCCTATGAGTTTCGTATCATTGCTGTAAATGGTGCAGGAGAAGGAGTGAGCATATGGGAGCTGGTTACTACAGGAGAGGCTCTGCCTAATGGTATCAGTCCTATTATTGTGGAGCTAAGGACAGCAGAGACACTTGTTCTACGATGGGATCCACCCAGCATGCCTAATGGTGTTATACAAGAGTATCAGCTTTTCTTGGATGGAGAGAGAGTGTTTCACAATTCGCTCACAATGTACACTGTCATGAGACTAGACCCGTTTACAACTTACACTATTCATCTCTCTGTGTGCAACTCTGCGGGCTGCACTGACGGTACACCACAATCAGTCACCACATCTGAAGCACCTCCTGAGAACCAGCAAGTTCCCACACTAACTGTCATCACACCTTATTCTCTCCGAGTCAGTTGGGATACTCCTCTAAATCCTAATGGAATTGTTACTCAATTTGAAGTTTTGCGAGTGGCAGGTACTCAACCACCTCCCAGTAACCTCACTGGAGTGCTGACACTGTTCTCAACAATGTCATCTATAAGAGAATACAATGACACAACTGTGCTACCCGCCAGTGGATACCAGTATGCCATACGTACAACAAACAATGCAGGAGAGACCGTCAGTCCCTTCCTGTTCATTCTAATGCCTGAAGCTGCCCCAGTTGGTATTTCTACTCCTTCACTTGATGCCACAGGACCTACTTCAATTCAGACCACTTGGACGCCACCTACCATGCCAAATGGTGTGATCACAGTCTATCAGCTGTTCCGAGTGGAACCTGATGACAATATAGTATCTGTGTACACTGGACAAAACCCTACATTCACTGACACTGGACTTAGTCCATTTACGTTATACAGCTATTTCTTGCAAGCATGCACAGCTGGTGGGTGCGGCAATGGTTCCATGGCAATGCAGAGAACAGATGAGACAATACCAGAGGGGCTGAGCGCACCTGTTGCGACTGCTTTGAGTGCAAATAACATATCTATCACATGGCAGCCTCCTCAGACACCAAATGGCATCATCACAGAGTATCGGGTCACGATACAGTACAGCATTGGCAACCAACAACCTGTCATACAGATCACTGTAACAAGCCTTTCAACAATTGTGACTAACTTGCCAATTTATACTGTCATCAATATGACTCTACAGGCCTGTACTAGTGCTGGCTGTGTATTAAGTGAACCAAGCTATGTCAGAACACTTGAAGACAACCCAACAGGAGTGCAGCCACCCATGGTATTAGCAGTAGGACCAGCAGCTGTACAGGTAAACTGGAGTGCACCTTTGCAGCCCAATGGGATCATTCTAGCATTTGTCTTGAGAAGAAACAACTCAGTTGTATATGAAGGAAGCACTCTGTCTTTCACTGACACTGGACTGCTACCATTCACATACTACACATACGATGTGCAGGCTAACAACAGTGCTGGGTATAGTACGAGAAGCAATGGAGCCAATGTACAGACACTGGTAGACACGCCAACCAATGTTGCAGCACCAACACTAGTACCTCTTAGCCCTACTTCAATACTTGCCTCATGGACAGAACCAACCGTACCTGATGGAGCAGCAGTTATGGAGTACAGACTCTATGTAAATGATCAAGTGAGACACCAAGGTGATAGTAACATTCTCCAACAAGTCGTGTCAGGTCTGGAAATATTCACAACCTATCAGTTCCTTATTGAAGCTTGCACCACCACATGTGCCAACAGTTCAATATCCTTATCAACCACTCTTTCTGATCTTCCTGAGGGACAAGGTGCTCCTATCCTCATTGCTCAGCCAAATGCTGTTGTTAACATCACATGGTCTCCCCCAGCAAGCCCTAATGGAATCATAACCAGCTACACACTGGAAAGAAGGCAAATCATAAATGGATCGCCTTCAGCTATAAGTACAATATTTTCAGGACTAGCCTTGAGTTATATTGACCAAGACGCTATTCTTGTTCCTGCTCTACAATACGAATACAGAGTGACATCTATGAATGATCGAGGCAACAGTGTTAGTGATTTTACTGGAGTTGTTCTGTTGGAGGAAGTGCCTGAAGGAGTTCCAGGTCCACAGCTTGTTAACAAAACACATACTACTGTCACTCTTTCTCTGTCTCCTCCTTCCATTCCTAATGGCAACCTCACACAGTTCCGTCTCTACCAAAACAGTCTGCTTATAGCAACAAGGATGCCCACTGGCTCTGCTGTTCTGCACACACTGACCAATCAAGTTCCATTCAGTCAATCAGAGTACTACTTTGAGGTCTGCACTAGTGCAGGATGTACTGCTGGGGCGTCACTGGTTGTGAGAACCAATGAAGCACCTCCAGCTAATCTGCCGCCTCCTGTAGCATCTCAAGTGATGTTCAGGAGTATGGTTATCTCCTGGGTTCCACCAATCAACCCGAATGGAAATCTTACAAGGTTTGTGTGTGTGTGTGTGTGTGTGTGTGCAGTTGAATATCGTAATTTTATCCATTTTCAGATATTCACTGTGGTTCAAGCTACCTTGTTCTCAGCCAGTTACCATACCTGCGTTGAATAGTGGATCTGAATGTCAGGGCAGCAACACCTACCAGCTGCTCTCACAGACTCTGTCCACCATCACATCAGTCACCTTCTCTAGCACTAACGGCACAACCATCGATCCTACTCCTTTCACAAACTATCAGTTCCTCCTGCAAGTTGAGAACAATGCTGGAGCTGTCAACTCATCAGAATCACTGATAGTTACCACATCTCCTGCTGGTGAGACATTGTTATATTTATTATTTCCACAAAAAGGTATTATGTATGACTTGCATCATGCAGCTCCAGAAGTGAACAGCACAGGATTTATTCGATTTGAGATTCTGGATAATACTGCTATACAACTGGACTGGAGTGAGACGTTTCTCCTAAACGGAATACTGCAATACTATGAACTGATTGGAACTAATGAAGTGGGAGAAGATGTATCCAAGAGTCAAGGCTCAACACAATCTAGGACATTGATTGGTGAACCACGTGGAATAAGTAAGTCGAAAAAGAGCCAGCAAGAAAATGATGCATTATTGTCTGTTTGCAGGATTAAGATATGTTGTAAGAGCAGTCTCCACAGAAGGGCAGATTGACAGTACACCACTGTTTCTTCAGCTTCCTGATACTCCATCACCACCTAGTACGCATTGTTTGTGTATCTTTGCTGTTGATCATTCTTTTCTCTCTCTTTATTAGCTCTACCTCCCACCAATGGAACAGTCCCCTCTCCCTCTGTGACACCTGCTCTTGTTCCTTCTCCATTCTACCAACAGATCCCGTTCATTGTTGGAATGGTGATCCTGGCCTTGCTCCCAATTTGCATCATACTCATCATCATAGTGGCGTGCTGTCGTCCGAGGAAGAAGGACGATTACAAAGTCAGCACCTTGAAGTCTACGACCTCCTCACCAGACAAAGAACCAGGAACAGTACGAGGCAGCTGGACTCGTGATTTATCAGTGAGTACATAGAATGACATACTATGCAAGAACTTGATGCATAATGATACACTAGAGCAAATCCGTTATTTTTTATTCATTGTGGTATAGGTTAATCAATCTCAAGAGCCCAGTGAAGTAACAGTTGAGCCCAGCAGACCGCCATCACGACCAAGAAGCAGACCAAAGAAGCATCATTCACCAGTGAAGCCAGAACAAATGGTGCTGACAAATATTCACGCTGACACTTCACTAGGAGACACTGTGAGTAACTAAGTGACCATAGCTAAAGAATGACTGTTCACTTCTTCCTTGCAGCACATAGCAAGATTAAGCATGTATGATCCAAAACCACATCCGCACAAAAAGCAGTTGTCATCACCACCTTCTCTCAAACCATCATTTGAAGATCCTTCACTAGACTATCAAGAGACGATGTTTATGGATACAAAAATTTAGCTAACAAATAGATATTTATAATAGATGCACAAGTAGCACTTAAGTAACAGACAGCACTTTATAAACATGAAAATGGCATAGCAATTTATACTATTTAATAACTAACAAAAATAATTACAAGTTGAAATAACAAAGCGTTGATTTATAGCTAGAACACAATCACAAGAGTTTTAATCTGCTGCGGATGTGTTTCGGCGCCAACGAGACCGCTTTGAAGAGCTTTGCTTAGAGGAAGATGGCTCACGTTTATTAGATAAAGAAGCTGATTTAGTAGTAGGTGTCTGTTGCTGTGCCGACAAGGTAGGAGGAAGAGGCGAGGCTACAACAGTAGACACACCAGAACCAGTAGCAGGTTGAGCAGAAGATGCTGAAGGTAAAATTCCTAATGATCGCATCTGCTGTGTCTGGTTGAGGAGTGCTAGATGCAGCGCATTGGTCTGAGAAGACAAGCCACTACCAGCAGCAGCAGCACCAGCAAGGAGACTGGGGTAGGGAGAGAGAAGAACCGAAGGGTTTCGCTGGGATGACTCAACTACCTGCATCAAAGTGGGTGACACTAGACCTGGCTGAGCAGCTCTGATAGCTGATGATATCTTGCTGGGAAGAAGATCAAATGGATTCTCTGAGGCAATGGCACTTTTAGACTCATCTACAGGAGGATAGACCTGCAGTGAGGTAAGTGGATCTACTTCAAGGGTGATGGTTGGTGTGCCGTATGAGGACACTGGAGTGAGCATGTAGGAGGGAAGGGATGAAGGTGTATCCTGGGACGAGTCACCGAGCTGTGTCTGGTCTGTGTGTAAAGATAGCGAGTAATGTCTCTACTACATCCATAAAGTACCTGCATTGGGTGAAGATGAAGTAGCTGTGGTGTTTTCAAGGTCTTTTTGCCTTCTAGCAGTAAAGTGTACATTTTAAGGATTTGCAAGTTACACACAAACAGACAATTTTACCTGATAGAGAATGAGTTTAATACTGAGTCCACTTCACCTGGGCCAGGAATACAGGTTTGTCTAATAGAGAAGAAAAGTATACTTTAGTGGGCAGAACCACAACGGATACAGCATTTGAATTTCTCTTATTCGATACTACTACACAAGTGGCTAAGGTTGGTCAAAAATAAGGTCACCAAGTTCTCAAATCAACAAACCACTGTTTTCTATGAATCTCCATCATGAGACAAACTAAATAGGGTAAACAGTTTTGTCGTAGCACAAACAGTTGTTGAAATAAGCATCAATTTATTTTCTTAATCGATGCTATTCAAGTGGCTAAAGTAGTTGAAAAAATAAGGTCACAAAGTTCCAATTTTGTATGAGAATACATGAAACAAACTAGTGTGATACCATCTGGTGCTTTATATTCACCTAGCCTTGATAAGAGTTGACGAGCCAACCTGAGTGGATTTGTTAAAACGGCACCTGAGTCGATATATTGATGCCAACTTTGATAACTGGAAAGAAAAAAAATTATAGTAAAAAGTTTCATGAGATAAATTCCATACCTCTGTTCGTTCCTCTGTACCCATAGGGGGCAGGAGTATCCTATGAGAGATAAACTCAAATATTACACTACATACTCAACATCCAACCCACTCGGACAGATCAGAATCCTTAACAAAATCAATCATTAGCTGATTGAGACGTAGCATGAAGTCGAGATCAGGCAGACCAGCTGACTATAGGAACATAGATTCACTTGAGCTGCTAATAAAATCAGACTCACTCGAGCTAAGGTAGTGAGAGAGTTGTAGTCAGAACATGACACGTTCATAGACCACCAATTACGAGATTCCTTCTTTCTGCGCAATGCCTCATTATCTGTGATCATACGCACATCAAACTAGTATTAATTCTCATTTCTCACCAGACAATTTCTTTCTGAGCTGACGCAAATGTCGCTTGGTGACCTTATGCTCCATTTCTACTGCTGCTAGTCTCTTTTCTGAGAGACATAGAGATTAGTGAAAGATGATACAGTTACTTACCAAACTTCTTGCATGATTCTGCTTGGTAGCATGTTAGTATCTCCATCTTGCTAGCCAACATACCATTCTCTGAATATTATCGACGTTTGAATACACTGTATCATACATAGGTGTCTTACCAATGAACGCCAGTTTCAATAGCCGTTGTTGCTCTTCACAAACTGCCAGTAGGCCGGCAAGCTGAGCTTCACTGGATCCTTTCATTCGTCCCATTCTCGCGACAGACTCCAGATTCTTCTCAATCCTCTCCATTGCCTTAGGTAACGCCATACCAGGTACAGTTGGCTCTGGAAATACACACAGCAATTGCTGAATACCGAGTTATTGACTTCTAACCTCCGCACAACTTTAACGTGTTGTCCGCCATTTTTAAATAAAAATTCCGCGGGTGAGTCCGAGCGAACCAATTTTCACATTCAAAATGAATTATTGATATTATTTACAAACAGGAAGAAAATTTGTTAAAATAATAACTGTCCTTTGCTTTGATAATAACATAGACTGCAACAAAATTTAACTCTGTAGACAAAAATTGAGACAGATCACTTTCAGTCTTCTCTTTCAAGTGATGAAGATTGTAGCAGATCAGCAGAGAGGCTGCTCACAGGTCTATCACCATCGTGTGGTGTGATGGTACGATCAGAGGCGCATGACTCTGATCCAAGACTACGGGCACGAATATGATGACCAGAGAGCGATCGTGTGAGACTACCAGACTCACTAGTTGGAGGAGGAGTGAAGGTGCGTGTGTGCCTCACAGAGGAGGAGGTAGTGGTTGTTGAGCAGTCAGAGGGAACACGAGTGAACAATGGAGGGTTTCCACGAGGGCTACAACTACGACGCAAGTTCAAACGAGGTTTAACAGTTTGCTCTTCAGACGAAGTGACAGGAATATCTGGGACTTTGACTGGATCGCTCTGATCGTCATCACCTTGCTCTTCTTGGGCTTGGAGTGAGAAAGAAGAGGTGGTGAAAATGCCGGAAGATCTGGTCGCTTGAAAGTTCACAAGACCACTGTCAGGTACTTGAAGATGATCAGAGGTAGAGTGAGGAAGTATGGGTGTGCTGATGGGTGTGCCTGATGACTGGGTGGTGGAGGAAGGGGCTGGACGGTATCCCGGACACATGATGCTCATCAGTGATGGAGAAGGAGAGGGAGCACGAGAAGACACATTGCTTCCAGCCAGTGATGAACTGGTCAGTTCGCAATTGTGTAGCAATCGCAAGACTTCCTCTTTGGATGGTCCCGCCTTTCGCTCAGCTGAGAATGAACAAGAATGTGAAGCAAAAATTATATCAAAATTAATATCAAATAGCAAATGTCTACTCACATGAACTAATCTTGTGGAAAATTTCCAGAGCAGTAGTGAGGTCCCATACCTGTGACACAAGTATAGAATATCTGGTATCAGACTCTGAAGCTGTACTGACCTGTACACTGCCGTTCACATGTCCAGTGAAGATGAATCTTCGTGATCTCATGCCCACACGACTCACACCCTCACACTCGTGCACACAGTATGTGCTAACATTGCTGTTATCAACACTTTCAATTTTGCATACCCTGCCGGCAAAATATTAATAACAATGACATAATGATTCTCGATGACTACCTCTCTCCAGTAGATGACAGACGCACATAGATTTTGTCAATGTCAGGAATTACTCTCTGAACAAACACGCGTTCATCATCAGCTTCTCCAAACGGCCCTGCAGATCAAAACACGATGAAGAAATGAAAGGAGTGGTAAGAGTGTAGCATACCAATTGAGTTAATGTGATTGTAAAGTGAGTGAGCTCCTTCAAGAGAGAGAACTTTGAATGAGGCGATAGGTGTGGATCCAGGTTGGGTTGATATCCTGCCACGGAACCGAGTGACTGTCCATGAACGAACATGGTTCTCAGAGCAAACTATTGAAACCGAACAATAGAGACCAAGCATCATCAAATCAAGATTTTTTTACCTGACACAAGATTCTTTTCTCCCAGTACAACTTGTGATACAGCACATGAATGAATATTGTAGCTCTGGAATAGTTGAGGAGCTTGTCCAATGTTTTCAGGGTGCCTCACTATCACCCTCACTCCTCCTCCTCTGGTGCCATACGCCACCTCCATCCATGTTTGGTCTGACCCTATAGGTACAGAGACGCGTGTGTATGTTAAGCACTGCATGTGTGTACGTTAAGCACTGCACGTGTATGGGTAATGTGTCCTTACAGCATGTAGGAGGCATAAACACACTGAGGGCAGTGATGGCTTCTTTAAATGGGTCCTCGAACAGTTGTGTCACGAGCAGATCATTGTCCTTCATTCTAACTGGAAATTTCTCCATGTCTAGAAATTAAGGAGTGACATGATATTATAGCCAATACAAGACAGTCCCAACTCACCAATGTAGTATATACAACCATTATCACATCCTATCAGTAGATATAGACCAGCCATTGTGTAGCTACTGATTGGAGACAATTCTTGCACCTAAACCAGGTGGAGTGAAAGAGTTACTTGCTTGGGACCAAATGTTATTACCTGCCAGTGTCTCTGTACTCCTTGCCATACAGCCACCTTGCCTGTATTGCTAATAGCAACCAATTGATTGTTACAAAAGAAGAGACCGTCCACTGGTATCCTCATGTCAAATGATGCTAGAGGAAACAGAAAGTCAGAGCTTCCTACAACACACAGTCAATGTTGCCTAATATGCTCTTCGTTTGCTTACTCATATCCTCACACACCCATAAACACACAAACTGCCTTTACCTAACAACTTGGAAGCAGGAGAACAGCTCCATATTTTTATTTCATAACCTGTATTACCAGACAGCTATAGACAATACAATAAGACAGGTCATGGCTTACCTAATACTACAGCTAACAGTTTATCACCGAGAGCAGTAGCTGTGACACGACCATTGAGAGCTATCCTCTGAGGAGACTTCTCAAGAGGAGGCGTGGTGAACACTAGCTCCCAACCTCGAGAGTGAGCACTACACAACAATGAACCTCTCTTCTTCACTCGCGCTATGCTTGTACTCACCTTAACATGCACACACAGTGATGGTAAGCTACTGCAATACAGTTCATGTGACCAGCAATCTGAATCACCTGACGCAGTAAATCTGCACAAACAGATGAATCAAAAAGGTCAAATGACTATTTGAGATTTACCCGGTCTTAGTGGTGGAAAATGTGGTCTACTATCCAGATCAGGCAGTGAATCGAACACTAAAGAGAAGAGTAACTAGTGTTTATGCAAATGAATTGTGCATTTTACCAGGTGGATGGAGTTGAGCATGAAAGAGAATGCTACCGCAAGAGCTGGTCTCCATTTCCTCGCAGACAGTTAGTCGCTTGACTAGAAAAAGACAAACAAACAGCCTTGAACACTACATGGATAATGCATGTCTATGTTTTACCGAGAGGATGGATTCCAAAGTATTCAGCATCGTGTTTCAGTGCCCATAGATCAGCATTCCTGGACATGAACATGTCAGAACAAAACAGGTTTACTTGCACATTTCTCGAGTCACAAACTCACTTAATGTCAACTGTACGAGTGCGAAGAAAATTGAGAATTTGTCTGAAAATGACTGGATCACGATCAATGAAGAGCTATATTGAAAACAAAGTTCTTATAGAATTCAATAGCACGCAAACATAATGCTTAGACACAACATATGCAATTACCACCTACCGCTCCTGTTTCGTCCCGTACTGATGGAATACGACCACTGAGCAAACTAAAGAGAGATACATTATGTATGCATTGAGTATCAGCAGCTTGTAATATTATACCTGGAAAAGAATGAGTCGGGTATCCAAGTTAGGGTTTGTTGAGAAGTGCAGAACCTAAGATGCAAGAGAGATCAGTAGCAGTGAGTATTACGTACACTATTAAACGTACAGAATGGCATAGCTAGACTGCTATAGCTACATGTATATATGTGACAAAAATGCATAGCTTAGCATTGTTGTGTTCACTTACTTTTCTCCGCCGACATTCAAGGTTACTATGTCGCTAGTAGACATCGGTTTGGGAGCATTATAAGCGCTCTTGTTAGTCGACGAGAGCTCCATGACTCAGCTGACCGAGCTCGAGACCAATGTGTACTATAAAAGTGCGCTATAACTAGAATGAATATATACTCTCCACCCCAACTATTATTAGAACACATTCTTCCTTATAAGACAATGAGTATTCTATAAATAGAAATAGCACACCATAATACATCAGTATTAATTTCCAAAATACAACATATAAAAAGTTATGTTCTAGCACCAACACCGCCAGGACGTGGACTATTGAGCTACAGAGAGAGAGAAAGAATATCACTGGCAGAGCACAATAATGATCGAGACTGACTTACCCCAGGTGGATTAATATCAGGAGGTTCACTCATCACTTCTATCGGCATGCCGTGTTTAGGACGTATCCACACACTAACGTAGCCATCCATGCAGGAAGTAAGAAGGCAGTCCTCACGAAATGCAATATCAGACAATCGTTCGTGACTGATCTTCTTGCAGACGAGTGCTTCAATGAGATTCACTTCATTCATCGGGTAAGCAATGTCATCGTTCTGACAGGTCTCAAATTGGGAAACAAAGCGTCGTGATGGAGGTGCTTGATAGCTTGAAAAAATTGGAATATTCTTAATTTTCTTTGTTATTGATTTAATGCCACTGCCTTTCTCTTTGCCACTTTCCTTTAGTGCTTTGTCTTTCTTTTGTTTCTTCTTCGACTTTGTGGAAGAAACAGAGGAAGGAAGAGATTGAGTAGAATCAGGGAGAGCATCTGAGGAAGAGTTGGGAGGAAGACAAGAGGTTTCACCAGCCATATTGTTCATCTCTATACCGGTAGTTTGTTTGTCACTGTCTTTGGGAGGCGAAGAAGGACGACGAAATTCATCTTGCTGTGACAAGCGAGCGCGCCATTTTCTCTTCTCAAATCGACTACCAGTGCTGGCTCGTCTCTCTGTAAGTGGAGAAGAAGAGGATTGGCTCGGCCCACCTCTTGGCAGAGTATTTGACATGCCGGGATTTGTGTCTAAAGATCGAGAGGTAAAATCTACTGCTTGTGAGGTTCCCTCCGGTTTATCCGGATGAAAGTATGCATGTTTTGACGATCGTGATCGTGTTCTACCAAACTGGCGCCGTGGTTTTAGTGAGTCACCTGTCAGCTCCCATAGGCACAGCAAACCATCCTGCCCAACTGAACCCAGTCGATAAGAAACGTCATCTTCAGCAAAGTACCGACTACCTCTATGGCTGGTGTTATCAAGCATAGGAGGTACAGTTCTACCAGCATTTGAGGATGATGTTGCACCGGATTGTGAATTGTATGGATCAAAAGCGACTGCATTAACATACGAACGATGACCTTCACCACGGACTACAATTTTCTTAATCTCAAATGACCACACACTCACGAGGTCATCCTCTCCTCCCGTCACTACGAACTGACCATCAGGACTCCAACACACACACAGCAGTCCACCAAAATAGCTTCTCATTCGACCATGAAGCTCCTCTTTCTGGAAATCATACACTCTCAAAAACCCGTCTTGACTAACCACTGCCATGTGCCTTGTGTCAGGTGAAAATTCAAACATGTTGATGTTTCCATGACCAATTTTCCAGCGTGAGACTAGTTGTGATTTGCCTTTTGGCTTGCAAGTGTAAATTTCAGTATCGGTGAGTGTTTTTGTGAGAGAGTAGGTTGGAAGAGTCGGTGATTTGAGTGAGTCTTCTGTTGTCCATAAATACAAATATCCGCTCATGTGTGTAGAGATAAATAGATTCTCAGAACCAGGCATCCACCGAATACAAGTGATGTCTGTTTCATCAATTGTGTGCTGAGAAAGAATTAAGTAGATGTCATTGATTATACAACAAAGAGGACTAGTAACAATGAATTAAAAAAGACAAAATAAGCATTGTGTATGTAAACAAAGAGATACATATTACAATGCACTCACATCTCCATTGTAGACTCCAACATTAGAACGTGTTATAGGGTCTAGATGTTGTATAGGACCACGATTGAAGCCCACTATCAGATCAAGATGTTCAGTGCTTCGAGTGACTTGGTTCACATCATGTACTAGTGGGTATGAGGTACGGTATGAATGCTTGTCAGTCCATTTTTGAAGATCTGGTATCTGCAGGAAAATACACGGGTCAGTTTACATGAGGAGTGGTCTGGCCTCTACAACTATACATGTAGCAGGAGTGGCCTAGTGAGTTGTATACACTGGTCAAACATGACTTACATTCTCAGCTCCTTCAAATGGGAAACAATAAAGTTCTCTGCCGGAGTTGAATACGATCAGGTCGGTGTGCCCCTGGGCGTCTTGAGTAGTCACAAGAGAAATGCGTGTTGGCGATAAGTCTTCTCCTATTAGAGGTTGTCGCTTTGTTCTGCAGTATTGAAGCGATTTCACATTTTTGTAGATGCCTTCCTTTCCTTTGAATTCTGTTCGCAGGTCAGAGGCGGTCGTGGCAACACCTTTCCCTGCCATCTTCTTGTTTTGGGCGTAATTTTAATGGGTGGGCTGACCGCACCTCCAAAACCGTAGTCCTAGATCCTACCGAGTACCGATTGCGCATAAACAGGTCTCGTCACAGATCAGTGATCACTCGGTAGTCGGTAGAAGAGTCTAGAGCAAGCACGTGGCAATTTGCGGTAAGAAATCGGGTAACCTTTCGTAGTTTCTCGAACATACGATTTGAGCTAGTATAAAAGGCATTTTATTTCTTGCACGCGGTCACTTTGACTTGCTCATCAGCCCTATATCATTGTCTACTACTCGAAAGCCTTTGAAAATGACTGATACCCAGCAAGCTGCGCAAATGGAGGAGGAAGATGGCGTGGAAACGTTCGCTTTTCAGGCAGAAATCGCTCAGCTCATGAGCTTGATCATCAACACGTTCTACTCCAACAAAGAGATCTTCTTGCGAGAGTTGATCTCGAACTCTTCTGACGTAAGCATGAATAGTTGCACGGGGAAAATGTGTAACTTTAAAAATAATGCTGCAGGCATTGGACAAGATCCGCTACCAAAGTCTAACCAACCCGTCCGTTCTGGACGAAGAGAAAGATATGAAGATCACCATTATCCCCAACAAAGACGACAATACCATCACACTCATCGACACTGGTATCGGCATGACAAAGGCTGACCTCGTCAACAACTTGGGTACCATTGCACGATCAGGCACCCGTCAATTCATGGAAGCGCTGCAGGTACAGTTGGCGCTAGAATGTTCTTTCTGACCATGTGCTCGATGACGTCATTTTTAGCTTCATGAATAAAAAATTTAATTAGTTCGTTCTTATCACCTGTTTGTGCAGCCTTGCTTTTATTTTCAATAGCTATGACAACGTGCCAATTGAAATAACCATGCATGCGTGTAAATGAATTTAATTAATATATTTATGAATATAATTAACGATCGCTTTTGATGCCAGGGCCCAGGCCCGTGTAGGCCCGGGTTCAGATACGCCACTGACCACAATCACGTTACTGGTTTACAATGATCTGCCCACTCTAGGCTGGTGCTGATATCTCCATGATTGGGCAGTTTGGTGTTGGTTTCTACTCTGCCTATCTTGTTGCTGAACAGGTTCAAGTAATAACCAAGGTATGCCCATTTCACTAACCACTAACATGACTTCCAACACATTTTTCTAGCATCCTGATGACGAATTGTACGTTTGGGAATCTGCTGCTGGCGGCTCTTTTACGGTTCGTCGTGATGACTCGCAGACCTTGGCTCGTGGTACCAAGGTGATCCTACACCTCAAGGAAGACCAGACTGAGTACCTGGAGGAGAAGAAAGTGAAGGACATAGTGAAGAAGCACAGCCAGTTCATTGGCTACCCGATAGAGCTGCAGATGCAGAAGGAGAGAGAAAAGGAGATCACTGACGATGAAGCTGAAGAAGAGGAGGAAGAGGAAGAAGAAAAAGAAAAGGAAAAGGAAAAGAAGGCAGCAGAAGGTGAAGAGGACAAGGAAGAAAAAACTGACGAAGACAAGCCAAAGGTTGAGGATGTGGAAGATGATGAGGAAGATGAGGAGGATAAGTCAAAGAAGAAGAAGAAGACCAAGAAAATAAAGGTACAATACTGATAAACTTTTTATCAAGTTTGATTCCATTTTTTTTCAGGAGAAGTACACTGAGGTAGAGGAACTGAACAAGACAAAACCAATCTGGACCCGTAATGCTGACGACATCAAGCCTGAAGAATATGGGGAGTTCTACAAATCTCTGACAAACGACTGGGAAGATCATCTTGCTGTCAAGCACTTCTCCGTAGAGGGTCAGCTTGAGTTCAGAGCGCTGCTGTTTGTACCAAAGCGTGCACCATTTGATCTCTTTGAGAATAGAAAAGTCAAGAACAACATCAAGTTGTACGTTCGACGTGTCTTCATCATGGAAAACTGCGAGGAGCTTATTCCAGAATTTCTCAACTTTGTCCGTGGTGTAGTTGACTCTGAAGATTTGCCTCTCAATATTTCTCGCGAGATGTTGCAACAGAACAAGATTCTCAAAGTTATCCGCAAAAATCTTGTTAAGAAGTGTCTTGAGCTATTCAAGGAAATTTCTGAAGATGCTGAGAATTACAAGAAATTCTACGACCAGTTCTCCAAAAATCTTAAATTGGGAATACATGAAGACAGCCAAAATCGAAAGAAGATTGCCGAGCTCTTGCGCTACCACTCTTCTGCTTCTGGTGACGACATGACCTCGCTCAAGGATTATGTTTCTCGTATGAAAGAAAACCAGGACAAGATCTATTACATCACTGGTGAGACGAGAGATCAGGTTGCCAGTTCTGCTTTTGTTGAGCGTGTACGCAAGCGTGGTTTTGAGGTGCTCTACATGACTGAGCCTATTGATGAATACTCTGTGCAACAGTTAAAGGACTACGATGGCAAAACACTCGTCAGTGTCACTAAGGAAGGACTAGAGCTGCCCGAAGATGAGGATGAGAAGAAGCGCTTTGAGGAACAAAAAGCCAAATTCGAGGATCTTTGCAAGGTCATGAAGGATATCCTTGACAAGAAGGTCGAGAAAGTTATCGTGTCCAAGCGTCTTGTGAGCTCTCCCTGCTGTATTGTAACAAGCCAGTTTGGCTGGACTGCTAACATGGAGCGTATCATGAAAGCCCAGGCACTCAGAGACTCTAGCACCATGGGCTACATGTCAGCAAAGAAACAATTGGAGGTCAATCCTGACCATAACATCATTGACACACTTCGACAGAAGGTCGAGGCCGACAAAAATGACAAGTCTATCAAAGATCTCGTGATGCTCCTTTTCGAGACCTCTCTGATGTCTTCTGGTTTCTCTCTTGAAAATCCTCAGTCACACGCTAACCGCATTCATCGCATGATCAAGCTGGGACTTGGTATCGATGAGGATGTGGAAGGAGGTGGAGCATCAGACGAGCCCATCTCAGAAGACATGCCTCCACTAGAAGGTGAAGAGGAAGACGCTGACCGCATGGAAGAAGTTGACTAGACTAACCCAAAACTGACATTCACACTCATACACAAGCAGCATGCAAGTGATTCATTCTTTGCTGTTTTTTTTTGTGTTGTAAAATTATCAGCTGCTTTGATATTCTGTTTCTGATAACAACGTTCTGAGAAAGGGTGTGTTTAGCTATTGATGAAAGACAATCATGTTATGATAGCATTACAAACTGTGGAGACATGGATATGCAGCATTGATTGTTCTGGAAGTGAAGGTCATGATGAATACTCTGTTCTTCTGAGTGTGGCAGTGATACAGCAAGTAGCAGTGAGCAGCTGGAGAGCTGTTTGATCTAGCTGACTGTCCAGCAGAGCAACATCATGATATAGACCATCACTATAGCTATCCACACCAGAGTCTTGGGGACTAGAAAAGAGGGAAGACATGAACTACAATGGTAGTGAATTTTACCTCATGTGATCATCATATTGGTTGGTAGAGTCCCTAAGAGCATAACACAAAATAAAACACGCCAATGTTTATGATACTTCTCACATGTCAGACTGGTTGCTGTAGCTATCATACAGTCCTCCTCCTCCAGCAGGCTCAGTTAGAGGCAGACCAGGATCAACATCAGGCACAACATGACATTCACTGCATAGCTAGAGTGAGGAGAAGCCAGTGATAGTCATGTGGTTGCATTAGCAATGAAACACTGCTATGTGTTAAAAGCAGCACAATTCAGGTATGAAAGGTGTTGATAGCAGATGTTGGGTCCATTATTAGGCTATTCAGCTGGAGATACAGACAGCTGTTAGCTGAAGACTGGGCAGACATTTGCTGTAGCACTGGAATCCAACAGCAAGACTATTTAGAACTCTTGTCAACACAGGATTCAATGCACAGAAACTAAACATAGACTGAAAATGCACATACTAACATGTACACATACTGTTGATTGGTGATCATAGTGGCTTGGGTGTTTGCAGAAATAGTGCAATGCAGTGAACTGCTCTGACACTGTCTGTTGAAGACAAGCACGAAAATTCTCGAGCTCTACATTCACGCGATGTCTCAATGAATCTTCTATACCTGTAAACTTATAGTGACAGCGTTACAGTACCTACATAAATTTGTACCATAGATATGATTGGTCAGTGTATTATCAGGTAGCACGGAAGGAGGAGGACGAATAAGAAAACGAGAATGGAGTCTTTTTCTGGTGCTTGGCAATGAATGATTCTGAGATATAGGATACAGACTGTCGGATACACTTGAATCTTCTATTTGCGTGTTGAGTTGTGGTGAAGGTGTGTTCTCATCTGGTACAACAGGCATTTCTTTTTCGTCTTCCATAACTGTCTGTTTAACAGCAGTCAGACGAGACTGACCATCTCCTGCTCTTAATCTGCTGTGTTGCTCTTCATAAGTGAGTTTGAGCGAAGATATGCGCTTGCTCATGTTACTGTCTCCATGTGCAGCTGCACGGTAATCCTCCGTATTCTATTCCCGAATCCGTAATCTTGATAAAACGAAGATAGTCTACCCCGCCTTATCAACATGGCTGACAGATGCTTTGGCTGCACCAGCAAGTACAAATTTCGCGAAAAACCACGCGTTTGTCCTCAGTGTAACAGAAACTTTTGTTCCAAATGTTTGGATCCGAAGAAAGGCAGAGAAACATGTGTCTACTGCGCTCAAAAATCTGTCTATCGCAAAGAGGAGAAGGAGATTGTTCAAAACTTTCAAGAACACTTTAACAAGCACAAGCGTCATCACAGAGCACCTCCGACAGTCACCCGGCTCCAGCTGGATACTAGTCGTATTCAAACACAGCAGCAGAATGCTCCTGGTGATCCGGAGAAACCTTATATCAGTGGTAAGCTGGCACCAGAAGATCAGGAGATAGCCGATCGACTTCAGAAGTTAAGGGAATCGCGCTCATCAGACAAGGAGGAGGTATCTGAAGAAGATATGAAAGAGCGGTTAGACAAGTTACGGGGAGAGCAGCCTAAGGATCAGTTATCTACCCCTAGTGTTAGTGGAGGTAATCCTGCAGCTGCCGCTGGAACCGATGTAGAGAAAGCAGACCATCTTATGGAGCAGATGGAAGGAGAGGTCAGACTGGATAAGAGACTGGCAGACAGTCATGGGAACAAGGAAGATGAGCTGTTTGATCGATTTAGTGCTCTAACAGGAAGAGAGCAAAATTCAAAACCAGCCATTTCTTCACCAGATGCAGAAGCTGGCGACAATGGGCAAGAGCCAGAAGATCCTGAAAAAGTGCTTCGTGATTTGAAAGCAATGACAGTAGATGAAGAACGAAAAGCTGCCCTGGCATTGCAGGGTAATGATATGAAGACCCTAGTTGAGGGTGGGCCTAATGATCAATTTCCTGACATCTCATATCCAACGAAAGACAAACAAAAAGGAGAAGAGGAGATTGCCAAATTAATGGAGATGGCCAAGGAAGAGAATCGACTTGAAGAGAATGCATTGAAAGATGACCAACAGTTTATTTCAGAAAGTTCTAAGCATCTAGCAAGACTGAGAGATGAAGATGACAAGGAAGAAGAAGTTCGTAGTAAACCAGCTGCTGCTGCTGCTAAGAGAGACCTAGAATTTCAATGGCGGCATTTTAGTGGTTCACAAGCCTCTAATGCACCTGGTGCAGTGAGCAGTATTGTGGACTGGATGGATGAGGATGACAGTGACTTTGATCAACAGGTTCATGAGCTGCTGGAGCAAATGGCTGTTGAAGGAAAGCTTGATGAACGGTTGGAAAGAGATGGTCTTACACATATTGTTGAGAGAGAAAAAGAAAACGATTCACAAGCAAGACCACTTCCATCATCGTCAGCAGCTGCTGCTGCTACTCCATACGGTGCATTTGGTGAAGACGACCTACCGTGGTGCTGCATATGCAATGAAGATGCTGTCATTCGTTGTTTTGATTGTAGCTCGGATCTCTATTGTTTGCGATGCTTCTCTGAAGGTCACCAACAATTTGGATTGTTTGATCACCGCTATGCTCCTTATGAGCCTCCAAAGAAATCAAATTAGTAATGTAGCTATGTTGATGTTATTCATGATGTTCATTATTACTCGTTGACGTTTTCATTACTGTATGGGCGGTCCCGATTTCCCCGTCGCGTCGGATCCTGCTCGGGTCGTGATCTCGAGCGCTACTGTTGTTCCGAGCTCTACATCTAACAAATTGTTCGTTTAGTAAGATAGCTAGACATGGGTGGGCTTTTTTCTAAAAACGAAGACCGTTCCACGGTAAGCGTGTACATCCAAAATGTACCTATCATCAATCAATCATGTCTTTACAAATAGACTGACATGACTATGATGACTGAGACACAAGACAATGAACAATGCTCGAGAGAGCCAGGTATTTAGCTGTTGCTAGATCTTAAGAACACGATATATGCATTTATTGTCTGTAGCTGAACAGCAGTCATCAACAGCTCCTCAGGATCCGAATCATCAGGCTCAGGATCCGAATCATCCAACTCCTCATCAGGCTCCATCTCCTCACCTGACACCAGATCCTCACCAGACACCAGACCCTCCACCTATCAACTCCCCAGTTGGTGATAGAGATGTATCCACTGTGGCAAACTTTATTGATGAGGTTCGGCAGACATCTTCCTCATCAACGCAAAAAATACAAGAGTGAGCACTCATAGTTCTATTGTGCACTACTTCACGAGTATCCTCATGCATACTGTCCCTTGAACTGGTGACTGGACATGTTTTGATGTCATTCAGTTACAAAAATTAATTAGTGATCCGAATATTACATGTATGTAGAGGCTCTTGTCCAAGGAGAGGGTTTCAAAAGCTGAACATATGTAGCTATTGCAATGTCAAGCATGTAAATGGATAGGATTCATAGTGTGTTATGATGATTCTATCTATACAGTTGCTTGTAGTAGGGACTTTTCTTAGGTGATTCATGAACTGCACATTTCCTGTGTCAAGAATTTGTCTAGTCTACTGTTTTAATTGTAATTTATTTTTTCTAGGCTGTGGATTACCATCCCTGCAGTGCTCCAAAAATTTCCTCAGCACATCGACGTGGTTGATATGTCAGCCAAAGCTTTCACTCTGAGTGGATTACTCATTCGGTCTGGTATCCCACCACCTCTAGTTCGTCCTCCTCAGTTGGTGTCGTCATTCATCTCAGTACTCTCTTCCTTTGATTGGAAAAACCACTTCTCAGAAGGAGCCTTGTTTATTGAAACAACCGGAAATATTTTTGTCTTTTTTGCAAGTGAATTCTTTTCTGATACAGTCTCTGATCTTGCCGCTGTTTATAAAAAGGCTCTAGACATAGACACTTATGACGGACTCTTACGACCAGCCATTGAAGTTGCTAGTGGATTTCCGGAGGTTTTTTCAGCAGCTATGTACAAAAATCTTGATGCACATGGAGTCCACAAGAAACTTAGAGAAACCTTGGTCTACTACGAAGAGATGACAGATGAAAATCTTGCAGATATTGTTTCACCACTGTTGCTTTTTGTCAAAGCTTGTCCCACCTCTGCACAAGAGTATATCAATGAAAACCATCACATCACTCTTTTCTTTGCTGCTCAGAAGTTCCACTCATCGGCTAAATTCCAGATTCGTGTTTGGCAATTACAATTGCATATATGTAGAAGTGCTTCCCAATATTTTATTGATCTAAGTCCATCTATGGTAGTAGATGCTATTGCCACAGTTCTACAGGCTCAGGATCGTGCTACAATGGCTATTACTCCTGCTGCTCAATTTCTTGGCGTTTGTGGTAGTCTGCATAAATCAGAGATGATACCAGCCTGTGTTGACAAGAGAGAACTGCTTGATGTTTTATCGTCAATTCTTGACTCATCTCGAGAGATAAGTAGTGATGTAGATAAGGATGAGCTAGAAATGGCATCTCATCTGGTTACATTGTTAAGCAGCAAAGTCCCGAATCAACCTACTATAGAACCACTTGTACAAAGTGGCATTTTGAACCATCTTAAGAATGTTGCTGCAAAGTGGCCCAATCAATTGGCTAGTACTGCTTGCGATACTCTTGGACGAGTTATACTCCATTTTCCACCAGATCCGACTCTTCTTTCTCCTAGTGAAGCTCAGCCAACTCCAGAACCTTTACTACAGATTCAACAGAAGTTTTTCGCTGATGATTATCATTTGTTTTTGCAGACCTTGCTTAGTGACTGTCCTTCTCTCCCTGACGGTGTTAGAGCTGGCATTTATGGAGCCTTGCATGGTCTTTTGATCTTTTGCCCTAAAGATTTTGCCAAGAAATGCATAGATCAAGAGTTCCTTAAAGCTTTCTTTGATACTCTAGTGAAAGATTGTGCCAGGGCACCCATGCGAATACATGCATTTGCTCCCTCTGCTCAATTAGTTCTTGTGAGAGTGGAACAATTTGGTGACAAAGACGATTGCCAGTTTCTGACTGACCAAGAGATTGCTGAAAAGCTCACGACTGTGCTTTCATTATGTTCTTACCAGGAAGCACTCACTAGCACGCTGAATGTGGTCGAGGGTCTTCTCAATTGCTACCGCAACACTGCCAAGGACACAATGCCTTTCGCCAAGTCTGGTCTCCCTACTGAGCTTGTTGCCTTAGCTTTTAAGCTTGGAAAGAAGGGCAGCCCTCATGAATCTGCGCAGCAGCCGAACGAAATCTTGGAATCGCTCCAAAAACTCCTGCTTGACCTCACAACTCAGAAAAATTCAAGTGAGGAATTGTTGTCACAGGGTTTTATGACGAAGATGTGTTTACTAGCTACTGGTACTCATGAAATGGTGATTACCTTTGCTGCCTTACATGTTGTGGGTAACCTTTGTTTACATTGCAATGAATTGCAAACGCAAATTCTTACTGATCGATTCCACATCAAGTTGCTAGACAATGTTAGCCATCCACAGTCTATACACGAGCAAATTCTCAAGGCAAGCTGTAGAGTACTCGGAATTTTGTCCAACGGCTATACCAACAAGAAGGAGATAATCGGTTGTGGAGTATTGGATGCTGTTCTTGACCTGCTAAATCAGTATGTGAAGAATGTGGATGTTTGTTGGAGGACACTCAGTCTACTGGTGTCCATTGGCTTCATATCGGTCTGTAATCTTGAGGTGATCTTTACTGAAACAATAGTTAAAGAGGTGTACAAGGTGTTCAAGACAAGCGATAATCCTAAGATAATATCCTACGCAGTTCTCATCTTCTTGATAATTGCAGATCTGGACAAACACATGATTCTTATGCGCAGCCTCTGCATTGCTGATGACGTTCAGAAAGTTAGCCAAGAAATGATTGAAGCTGACAGTGACCTAAAACGTTGGCATGGGTCATTTCTGGAAAAGTGCAATCTATTTACTGTAGGTGCTAGCCAATCGGTGATGGAAAATAGTGAGGAAAGGCTGGTCGTGGAGGAAGTGAATAAGAGCGTTTCTTGGCCACTACGCACAATCTCTGATTCTGTTTCCTCTCCACACTTGCTTCCTGAAGTTGAAGAACTACTTGTTCCTCAGCATCCTACTGGTCCTTCTCTCTCAGCAGCAGACAAGCTACGTCTTTCTGAGCTAGGTCTTTCACCTGATGAACCTCTTTTTCGAATTGGTAGACTGTGTGGCAACAATTTCAAAACCTGCAGTAACTGTGAAAGTAGCAATCAATCTCCAGAGCTTGTTTTTCGACCAGAAAGTCTTACACTTCACCAGTATCAGGTTCTTGTAGACAATGGCTGGTACCGCAGAGGAGGTGTGGACATGTTTCGAGTACGTTATGTTCACTCCCTGGATTGCAGTGACTGGGAGACGAGAGTTATCCTCTCTGAGTTCAACCATCGCTCCCGTAAAAGCTATCGAAAAGTGCTCAAGAAGGTGCCAGACAGTATGACCATTGAAACCATCCCTACCCAGTTCGTGAGAGAGTCGTTTGAGCTCTACAATGAATACAACATAAAGAAGCATGACAAGTCTGATATTTCTTCTTACTATTACCATGAGCATGCTGTCAATAGCCCAATCAGGAACGAAACCATTGACGGGATCGAGTATGGGACCCATCACCAGTTGTATCGGCTGGACGGGAAGCTAGTTGCTGTTGGACTGATCGATATTGTCCCTAATGGAGTGGTGAGCCTGTACATGTGGTATTCTATGAGCAAGAAGATGCAGAAACTGTCTCTCGGAGTCTACTCTGCTCTAAAGGAGATCGAATTTGCACAGAAACTAAGCGAACGCAACCCCAACATCAAGTACTACTACCTGCAAGGGTGGAATGGCAACAATCACAAGCTCAGTTACAAAGCTAACTACACTCCCGGTGACTTCTATAGTCCTTGTACTGTCACAGACTGGGTGTGTGGACTTGATGGAGTCAAGAAAGCTCAAGAAGAGGCTAGAGAGAAATGGAGACAAGCTCAAGAAAAGGACACAGCCACCGATCAGACAGATAGTGGTGAAATCAAGGAGACATCTGTCAGTGTCGAACAGGCAAACAGTGTTTCGGGGCCAGAGAAAAATGCTGTCAAGAAGAATGTTGTCCCTGGCGATGCCTTGCCACTGGACAGAGTACGTCGTGAGCGTTTGACTGGTTCCAGCAGTGTTGACGTTGGGAGTGTGGTCATTTGTCTGAACCATCAGCGATACCTCCCCTTCCGTGAGTTAGTGGAGAAGTACCGGTTAGAGGATAAGCAAAGAGAACTACTGGAGACTCGTCTGGAGGAACTAGTACTAGCAGTGGGGCCAGAACTCAGCTCTAACATGGTTATCGATATGAAAGCCTGCTCTTTATTATGAGTGTAACTCTGAAAGTAATTATTAATCTTCGTGGATATTTCACTATAATATTTTCTATTATCATTGTACATCTGGTTTATAGCCCAAAATAGCAGTAGACTATTATTATAGTCCAAAGAGTAGTTTTATTAAATTTTATTGAATGATGAAATTACTGGCAGTATTAATTACTTTGGTTGTTCTGATTTACGTTGTGACTTAATAAACTCGTAGTAATCAACGTAGCCATCATCATTTAGATCATCCGTCTTCAGCATCTGTTTAATCAGATCAGCTAGTTCTGCATCGCCGATATCTATCTGGCGCTGCTTTTTACCAGTATCCCCTGATTCGTGAAAATGTGTCATAGCAGCTCCTGTAAGAGAAGAGAGTAGATACATGTACATAACTCGCAGTACACCGAAGACAAAGCATAGATGATTTACACAAAAAGGCAAGACATCGAGGTATTTTGCTTACCCAGTTCTAGACCATCGAGTCTGTTGTTGTTATCGTAATCATGGAGTTTGAAGTAATGGAATTCAAACGATTCATCGTTGTCGAAATTGAATTCCTGGTCAGGCATCATTTCACGTAAATCTTCCATCAGATGGCTACAATGTTAGAGAGTTGGAAGTGAATTAACAAGGAACAAGTGCTTGTCTCACTCTTTGTTATGCACGTGTCCAGGTTCATGAAGAGAATTAGAGGAAGAAACCTTGATAATGTACAGGAAAACTAACGATATTATTGGTAGCACTCTTCTTGCTGACCACGCCATTGTTGGCTCTGTTACGTTGCTGCGCTGCTAGTCTTTGTCCTAGGCCTAGGAAGTTTATCACTTACTTTACGTGATTACAGATAATTAGAAAATAAGTTACCGTATAAAACACGTGGTGGTACTTTTAAAATCTTTGCCAAAGGCAGGTGTGATTGGTGATTGCTTGCTGCTGAAGTGCGTGCAGCTCATGAGTGAAATGTGTAGTCCCGTTAATACCGCTCAGGTAAGAGTGAAATGATTTATCGTGTTGTATTGAGATAATTTTTGGCAGGATCATGTTTCTGTGGGCGGGGCAGAAATGGATATAGTCTGTTCTCAGTTTGGTAAAACTGTGTTCGTTCTCATTACCGACATGAATAAGATGGGTACATTGGTGAGTGCTAGCACTGTTTTAGCTATTGGTCACGTTATTGCACAGATGGCTGTTGACAGGGAGACCGAGGGACCACAATCACAACCAATATTCTCAGTTCGGACTTTGCTAGGTCATGATAAGGTGTGTGTGTGTGTGTGCTCAGTCTAACATCTCACAGCACTGTCCTACTGTCCCATGCAGCCTGACATACACGTGTTTGGTCGTGCTGTTGGTGAATGTGTCCTCTCTTCGTCCCCTTCATCACTTCTGCTTGGTTTAGGAGTACGTCACCCTAACCCTTCCTCTATCCCTCATCTCCTTCCAACCATCAAACAACTAGTCAGCACTGTTCAATAACCTCAACCAACGGATATTATCTCATAAAAATCTATAATTCTGTTGTTTGTTTTTATGTTGAAAATGATAAATTTATGTTTACATGATGCATTTATTAATTTTGGTAAATTATTAATAGCGACTTTTCATTGTTTTTATTTGCATCTATTTTCAGTACTGGTCCATTCCTGGTTGGTTGACGTGTGCCAGTACCTCATCATACACACTGCTCATCTGGTCCTGGTAGGAAGGAGTGAGGTGAGCAGGGAGATGAGAGAGGATCTTCATAGCAAGGCTGCACCATCTCTCAGCTTGTCTGTGCTGAGTAGTACTGGGGAAAGCATGAAGAAGATCCTGTATTATGAGTAGGAATGAAGGCTACCTGTACAGGTGTATACCGGTGTTCCATACTTTAACCAACAACCACACTAGCTCCATCTCCGGAAACTAAGAGAAGCACGATATTATACACTGAAACATAATCCAAATACCTTAGTGCCGTTCTCAATTACTCTCAGGGCTTCGCTGAGCACAGTCCATGCCTCTTCAGTACTGGCCATGTCAGTAGCAGTCTCTCCTGCGATGTGCACCATTATTAGGCTGTGGTAGCAATGCCTAGGCAGTGACAAAGCAGCACCTTATAGCTCACAGCTTGCCTTATTATACTTACGCTAATCGATCACCATCAGGAGAAGTGACATGTGAGTGCAGCTCAATAGCTTTGTGGAGTGCTGCCTGGGCTAGTCTCTTGTGATTGATACTGCTACTAGTAGTGCTGTGACTGGCAGCTTGTAACACCAATGCTGGGAGAAACAGAGACTAAAGATATATGTCTATGATGAGACTAAACATACAGACAATAGTGTGATTGAATTTCACTACAACTTCTCACCAGCAATAGTCTCATATATTTTAGGCTCCACATTGTCTATTTGGCTGACTCTTTCCATAACACGACCAGCTTCAATGGAATGAAGAGAGAGCTGTGCCTCTAGCTCGTAGAGAATAAGCAAGGGAAGAGAAGGGTCAGATGAAAAGGATGGAAGCAGTTGACAAAGATCCCGACATTTGTTGACGTGTGATAGAACTTGCTCCATGAGGTCACACTGAGAGAGAATTAATAGTGATAAAGACAGCCTTCATACCTTTTCCTGTTCACTGGTACGAGCAGCCTGTAGACAAGCAGCTGCTGACATCAACTGACATGTCTTTTGCCGAGAAATGTTTGTGTGGTCATTGGGTAAGATGGAACATAACTAAAACGAGTAAAGATATCAGAAGATAATAGTGAAGACCAATAGCTCACTTTGTAGCAAGCCTGAAAGGCACGTCTCATTTCATTGAAGTTATTTCCTGATTGTAGAGCGGCGTTCCAGGACACTTTCATGAACCATACACTCTCAGCCACCTTCTCTTCTTCCTTCAGCTCAGATAGGTACTGTTCTGCCTCCTCTACACAACCAAGCACTCTCTGAAGTGTGGAGCTAAGGCAGAAGGAGAAGAAAAGTTGATGATGAAAAGTTACGAGTGATCAATAGCTCACAGTTGGTCTTCAGTGGATGCATCGTTCAGTTCAGTCAGCTTCAATCGTATTAGACACCTGAAGATCACGAGAGAGTGAGCTAAGAAATTTAATCAGCTACTCACCTTAGAGATGTGAGTGCCTGTTGATTATTCACAGAATTTTTTGATATATGTTGCAATGCTTCTACAGCTAGTTCTTTATTGTTGCGCTGTTTGTGAATGGCACTGGATAACTTACTGTAGGTGATGCATGCCTAACCTCAAAAGCTAGTTGTGCAGCAAGAGAGAGCAATCCAGGAAGATCATCAACACACTGGTCACCAGTAACCATTGCCTGGAGTGCTCGGATAGCTGATAATAGCATGTACCAGTGAGAAGGAATTGAATGATAAAGAGAAACTTACCATTATCCCTTTCTCCCAATAACACAGCAACCTTGAAGGACAAGAAGTGAGTGTGTGGAGAGTCTGATTCCTGTTGTAGAGCTGACTGAACTGCTTCAGTAGCCTGAAGGGCACATCATGATGATCATCATGACTATACTACTACTACTGTCACCTTCTCATACTGTTTCAAAGCAATGTAGCACGCACAGCGATTTCTCTACAAGAGTAGCAGAGTGAAGTAGAATGTAGTAGGCAAATACAGTATCTAACCTGTAGCTTGGCAACATTTTTGTCTCCAGAGCTGTGTTCTGGGAACAATGCTAGAGAATAACTGTACCACTGGAGAGCATCAGACCAGTCGGACAACTGGATGATAAGAGACGAAATTGTAAATGCAGATATCGTAATTTTGCTACTTGTTTTTAATTCACGATTATTATTTCTGAAAATCACAAAATGAATATTGAAAAGTGGCGAGTTAATGTGGTATATGAGTTGAGTGATACTATGGTTGGTGTTTTGATAAATGAATGAATGACAGGCTAATGCTGTTTCTTAGTTGCCTTCCCAGGGTCAGTTGATCCTTTGCTTTTTCTTGAACGCTTGACACCACCAGCACGGCAAGGCAGGCAGTAAGGGCTGTCCTTTGTCTCGATACCACCGATCCTGACTGAGATCGTCACTTTAGGAGGGCACGGTGGGTTGATTATGAAACTAGCAGACCACAACAATTGATCGCGTGTCTGGCGTATAGTCACAGGACAAATTCGACCAAAAGATAAAGATGCTTTCACATCAATACCAAAGTCAACGTTCGGATCAACTGCTTCAGCAACATGCTTGAGAGATACCAGGAAATCATTGCTACCTAACTGAGCGAAACGAGGCATTGTAATGATCACATTGTCAACTAGAGAAGTGTCCACAGCCTTACTTCTCAGAGGGTTGAAATTGGACAATACCGTAGACCACTGAGATTTTCTCACAAGAGATTTGTCAGATGGTAGTGTGGCGAGCATCTCAAACTGTTCTGTGACCAGCTTGCTAGTTGTGGCAAGGTCAGTGCTGCTGGCTGAGGAAAGAAGCTGTTGAGAAAATGCGAGTGCACTTGCAATGCGGGTGCGCGAGAGTATGAACTCTTCTTTTTGAGCTGACAGCTGCTTTGTATGTGAAGAGCTAACAATAGTCATGTCTAAGGCAAGAGATGTTTTGTGATGGCGCAGTTGTGTATTCTGTGCTTCTAGAGCTGCAATGCGTGATTGATTTGCAGAAATGCACTTATCAAAAAATCGACGAGCTTCACGATTGTAAAAAGCTAACTTCTCCTGCTCTGCTCGGCTTTCTTTATTGATATGCTTCAGGACGGCCTGGAGTTCGGTATCCTTCCTTGTTATGCTGGTTGATAGATTTTCCACCTTTTCCATTAGTTCACTTGTGACATCCTTTACGAAGGCATAGTCATGCTGCTTGTGAGTGACAATAGTGCAGTCTCGACAGATGGCCTCCTGGCAGGTCCTGCAGTACAGCTTCAGTTCCTCTCCATCATGTTCTGTGCAGTAGTGTTTCTGGCTCAGCTGTGTAATCCCTCCACTCTTGATTTCTGATATTGAAACGGTATTGTGGTTCTTTGTGGATCGCTGTTTCTGATGAAGAGTGGTACAGTCCTTACACAAGTAGAAGTTACAGTCAAGACACTTGCTAGCAGCAGGGTTGTCGTCGGTCTCATTTTCACATTTGTTGGGCACGCCCAGTGCAGGATCAGAGAGTGACGAGAATTCCACTACATTAGCGACAGTGAAGTTGGTAGAGAATCCACTCACGCCAGTTGAAGGAAGATTGTGTTTGGCACCACATGTTGGACATCGAAGGACGGCGCCTGATCTTGATAACCCCTCTAAGCACTCTTCACAGAACGTATGAAAGCAGGGAAGTATCTTTGGCGCCTTTGCTCGCTTGAATAGCTCCATACAGATTGTACATGCATTCGGGCAAGCGCCAGGAGTCTTGCATCTTTGATACCTCCTTTGGTAGGGACTGTCATGCTCGACGGCGTCGAAGTTTATCACAATCGGAGAAGTAGACTGCCGTGAGGACGCCATTTCAGTAGCACAGCTGCTGGCAACGAACCACGTGGCGACCCGCGGCCGCCTTTAGAGAGGGCGTGAACGATTTTTTACGCGCGCAAATTAAATTTTGTACTGTAGAAAAGTACTTACCTCAAATGCTTTTGCTGCTTGTTCCCACAGTATGTAGTGCAGCTGGTTGATTGCTGCATTACCAGTACTGAAATTATCGCCACGAACATGAGCTGAAAAGAAATGTATCAATGAAATTACAAACGAAAAACTAACAAGTGATGCACTCTTCCACTAAGCCTTTAGCATCAACAGTAGCTCCTTTCTCAAGCAACAAACCCTAAGGACAAGAATGCTACACATGACACCTCTTTCATTCTCTCACCAGGTGGAGAAGGTGTATGCTAAGCAAATCAGGTGAGTGCTTGTACTTTTGTTTCAGCAGAGTAATGCCAGCCACAGCAAGGTCATGCCTGGGAGTGATAATAGCTACACATGTACTGGGAACAATGGAATACATGCCTGTTATACTGAGAGGCAATCCTAATAGCAACGGAAGCCATCTCTACACTAATATCAGGATGAGTTAGAGTATCATCAAGTGCTGTGTGAAGGAGATTGACATACGATACTCTCTCTGTCCCACACGCACTCACTTGATGCTAGCCGTTCACTGTCAGGCATGTACTGCAAGAGCATTCGTATCTTTAACAATAAACCAGACGGATGAGAGTGCTCTGAGTTGGCTAAACCTATCAGAATCATTAACTAAAGTAATCATCAGAATATGCTCCAACACTGACCAACAGCATTGAGAGCTCGCTGCCACTTTGTTGCTCCATCCCACTCGAGAAGAGAATTAGCAAGAAGTCGAAGAGTGCGTGCCTGGTCACTATGTTTCACCACCAAGCACTAAATCAGAAAGCTAAGTTTACCTGTTTTACTGCTCCAACATTCTGTGTTGTTTGACCAATATCATAGCTCTCCCTAAAACAAAGAGTGATCACTTGATTGCTGACAGCATCATTCTCTCACTTGAGCCAGTTGACAGCATGCTCATATTTTCCACGCTGGAACAAATCTAGACCACAGTTATAGCACAGCATGGCAAGGTAGCTAGCCTGCTGTGATAAGCATTGAATAAAAAAATGTGGTAAGAAAATTTGAGTACTTCTTTGTTCAGTTCAGAGAGAAGTTGTCGTGCCTCTTGAGCAGCTAGTAGTCCTTCCTCTGCCTGGTTGAGTGCTATATACTGCAGAGAGACATTGGTGAGATTTAGAGAGAAGCTGTTGATTACCGCTTCAGCTTTACAGCACAGTATTCTAAACAACAGCTTCACACAGTCTTGTTGTTGACTTATTGATGGATGGTCCTTACTGAGTTTCATCCAGCACTGAAGAATACAGAGAAGAGGTATATTTATGAGCTGGAATAACTAGTACCTGGTGAGCCAGGCTGAGAGTTGTTTCAGCCATAACAGCATTTTCAGCATCTATATTAAAATAAAGTTAGAACATACAGGAACACGCTGACTGAATTACCTAACCAAGCTCTACTTGTTTTAATAGCCATCTGAAAATGAGAATAGCAGGTGAATAACAGTCAATCGACTAACTGTAATTTGCTTCTTAAGTCCTTGTTGTGAGGATTGCGAAGGAGTGAAAAGAAGGACAACACTGCAGGCCACTTGACGCACTACACACACATTATAATGATTGTATAATACCAGGATTTTCACATACACTTTGCATTGAGACTGAGTGAGAGTGTGTTTGCTGATTTGAGAGTGACCACTTTGTTCCAGAGACTCACGCCACAGCCATGCAACTGTGTGGCAGAAGAAGAGCTACATATAGCAGAGGGCGAGGAGTGAAGGTGCTGTATAGCTTTGTCAGCAAGCAGTGACATTTCTTCATCTTCACAACTACTGGACAATTCACCTAGCAGACCTAAAGAAATGATACTCCTCTTACAATACTGCTAGCTACTTGTCTGACCTTGTAAACTAGTAGTGAACCGAGCAGCAGCTTCTGTAGCCTCCAGCTCCATAGTACTGTCCTCGACTGTCTCAGACTCCCAGGCACACGCGCTGCAGCTGGCACGATTTTCGCGCGCGCGGGCCGAGCACACGTGGAATTATGTCTCTGATGTCAGTATACACTGTACAATAATAATTTTAATTTCAAGTAACATGATACAACTTCTTGTTAGATTGTATGATAAAAATAAATGACACACTGCCACACATTATTTAAAGGACCTCCCACTCATCAAGGGTAACCGTCTTTTCAAGATCCTTGCTGCCCCGACCAGGGTATGTTCCACTCCTACTCCTACTTGATCTTCTCACACACACAGGCATCACTTTTACCTGCTGCTTAAGAACAGATCCACGCTCATCAATTACTAAAAGATGACCATTGCCAGTTAATGATAGTTTTTCGAATTTGCCAGGAACATGTCTCCAGTAGTCTCCTGTTGGATTAGAATCTGATACTCCATGTCGTGCGAGAAGGCTTCCTGATGGCGTGAGAGTGAATACTTTACTATTTGCTGCTGCTAGCTGCTTAGCTTGTTCTCCAGGTACTAGTTCCCACTGAGTGCCAACAGGAAAATCACTAGTCACTCCGATCCGTGCATATGCGTTATTATTCTTGTCACATGCCCACACAATCAGATCATCTGGACTGATTGCTATCTGTACAAAAGGCTGTGCATTGCCATCTACTGGTATCCAGGCTGGAGCCATGCCAGTACCAGGCTCACGAGGATGAATTCCAAACCGAAAGTGAATGTGACCAAGATGATCTAGTGCCCATGCCACACGGTTCCCAATAGCTAGTTTAACTACACTCAAGTTTTGCATGTGTGTGCCAAGCTCTATGTAGTCCCAAGAGATGCCATGCGGCATGCTAGATGTAATACTCTGTCGTGACCAGATCTGCTGTTTACTAACAACCCAGAGAGCAGAAGAAGATGCAGCCACGTTAGTGACCTTTCCTTGACACTCAACATGCTCTGTTCTGGTGTTCGATGGCACACAGCATAGCTCTCCATCATCCCGTACAACCCATGGTGCAATGTGGCCTGCTTCCACTTGGCTCCAAATACTGAGGTCAAAGATCTCATCCTCGCAAATTTTCTCATAGCTAAATCCCGTAGCATTGCCCCAACATGCGTGTAGTTGACTGTCGGATGTTAAGACACAAACACCAGACTTCATGCAAGCAGATATTCCAAGCAAACGATGTGAAAGTCCTGCTGATATACGTGAGGACATTGACATTAGCAGACTGCCAGTATTAGATCGTTCTATTGACATGAACTTCAATAAAGAGTCAGTCGGTGAAGAAGCTGGCGTCTTGGAGATAGTGGAGTGTGTGGTTTCCCACCATTGGCCAGAGCCAGAGGGCTCATGAGAGGATGCCCCAAAGTGGAAGAATAATCTACTGTGTAAATTTACACCCCAGACTATACCAGATGCTGTGACACTGACTGCTGCTAGTAAAGGTGCCTTGCCAACCTTTGCCCATCCTTCCCCAATTGGAATAGAACCAGTGATTCCTTCTCTGACATACGATTTGCCAGCAGCATCAAGAGCCCAAACAATGCTGTCACAACAGGCAATCTGGGTAAAACACAAAGGATGAGTTGGGATTTCCCGCCATACAGAACCATCGGGAAGACCCTCGGACACTTCTTTCCTATAGAAGACCTTGCCATCTAACATTAACATCCAGATAGCATTCTCATCACAGGCGATCATCTTTACTTGTCTCTTCATTGGTGTGTTCTTGGTTAGATTCTTCCATGTAGATCCAGACTGATTGAGATCGCTGATGCCAAGACGTGCATATGCATGTCCATTGTACACACCCCAAACAATTTTACCAGAGGAAGAGGAGGAGATAAGGTTCATAGGATGCTTCACCGGTTCCCACCTGAGACGTCTGTTGTCTGGTCTGCTCCAAAAGACGGACCCTTTTAGGTCAGTGATCCAAAGTGATGTATTTGACAGGCACACACACTGCACATGACCACCGGGTATTGGAATTGGTGACCATATATCACCATTGTATGAAACACTGTCGGCACACATTGCTGGATCATCTATCACTGGTTTGTCTTCTGCTTCATCTTCCTTAGGCGAGACAAAAGATGTCATGATACGAGACCTGCGATGAGGCGGGAGAGCATCAGCAGGGTTTGATTGCTTAGTCTGCTTCACCAGATCTCCTAACATGTTGTAGAAACCTGATTCAACACGTGTCATTCTATGCGATATCTTCTTCTTTTCTTCCTCTTCATCCACATCCTCATCTGAGTCAAAATGATGGAGAGCTAAGTGTTCTTCTAGATCCTCGTCCATGCTGCTTTCTGATAGAGTATTCGACAGTTCTTGATCATGGCTGCTAGCTGATACATTCTGCTCATCTTTCTGTCCCGGTAATTGTGCCTGAGTAGGTGATTCTTCTTCCTCGTTCTCTTCTTTCAGTGCATAGGCTCTTCGTCGTTGAATGAATGGAGTATGCTGGTCTGTTTTTTCGTCCACCTCTTTTACCTCTTCTTTAACAGTCAACAGACACTCGTCATAAGGCAATTCCTCTTCATTCTTTCTTTCATCGCTTTTCTCATTTGCAGGAACATTTTCTACCTCATCCTCATTGCTTTCACTTTGTTTCTCCGTCACGTTCACTATATTTTCTTCGCATTCTATTGTCTCATTTGCTGTATCAGCTTCTTTCTCTACAAGGCATTCTTTTTCTTTGAGGTCATCTTCACCAATTTCAGCGTCATCACAAGTTGTGACAACTGGAGGTAAGATCTCTGAAGAACTCTCATTGACAGATGTAACAGAGACTGGTTTGGTATCTTCAAGCTTCTCCTCTTCTTCTACTGCTTCGTGTAAGCGTTCAATTGAACTGTGTGTGCCTATAAAAACAGTTGAAAATACAGTAGTGAGCTAGTGAACACTGATAATGAATAGATTATACTGATAATAATTGAGTAAAGGTGTTGCTTACTAGATGATGGAGTGAGTTTGTGTCTTTTCTTTCGTCTCTTAGTCTTGTTTCGTTTGGTTTTTGAAACAGACTGTACAACAAGGTCATCTTCATCTGCAACTTCAGCCATCTTTGTCCTCCGCAGCGTCTCCTCTTCTGATACCACACGAGTGACAGCCAACTAATGTACAGAAAATAAATGTGTGATTGTAACGGGACATGATAATTCTGTAGAAGCTTACAAGAGGTGACTGCTCTGATACAGTTGTGCTAGGCTCCTGCTGAGGTGATTTAGGACGTATGAGCTGTTCACTGACAGAGGTCAGCTTGCTCTTGAACTCGGCTACTTGTAGACCAATCTTGATGTTCCGTGCCCTCACAAACAGACTGGGGCTACTGGCTGCCTGTATATCCTGAGTCTTGGGCTCTCTGTTCTCTGCCTCTTCATCTTGTTCACAATCTTCAGTGGTAGTCTTCAAGTCGCTGTCGGTGGATACGGTCTCATTTTGACTATAAGCAACACTGTCATCCATCGTGGTGATAGGACCATCTTTCTCTACATCATCTTCCTCCTTATTATCTGTCTCATTTGTCAGTGCAGCTATTTCCTCATCGTTGGGATTTGTGACAACAAGAGCAGGGAACTCTTGATTATTTTCAGACTGACTCTCCTCCTTTGTATCTTCTGCTGTCAACTCCTCATCGGCCACCACTTTCTCTTCTGGTTCATCATCTGCAATTGGTTTGATTTCCTCCATTATCGATTCTTCCTTATTGTTTATAACTTCTTCCTCTATCACTTCCCTTTTCTCTTCAACAGGCGAGGGTTGGGACACATCAATTGGCTCTTCTGCTGGCACAGATAATTTCACTATTTTTCTCTGGTGCCCCTTACACAGCAGGTACACATTCCCGCTGTCAGTAGCCATGTCTACTATACCCTGTCCAAGCGATATACCACCTATGCAGGTAAGTGACTGTGGCTCTAAGACTAGTACAGTGTTCTCATGTGAAGCAACCACCCATTCATCACCAAGTGGCTGAATTGAAGACAGCTGCCATGATGATCGGAGTACAAGAGGAAGAAACACACCACCAAACAGTGGTATGACAGGATGTGAATGATCCAAGAGAACATCCTTGTACTTGGCAGTGGACAAGACCTATGAATAGAATAAACACAATGAACAGTGATTGCTGGCACGATTCAATAAAGACTAACACAGTGCCAACATAATGTTGGTATCAGCTTTTAGAGATCCAATTTGAATGTAAAGCATTATACTAACCTTTCCTTGGTTATCTGTTAGCCATAATCTTAATCCTGGTCGACCAACTACTGCTTCACCTGAAGATGGTAAAAAACAACCTCCATATTCACCGGGCTTTCTAGGGCGGGAACCAACCTATAGTAAGAGAAGAAGGTGCTTACTATTGTCAATAAGTAAACATGATTGTCCCTAGTACACATCATTGCACTACTCTCCATGCATGTACTGTTCTGAAATATGGGAATTTTGTAAAAGACAATCCCCATTTTGTGTATTGTATTTAGTACCATAAACAAAATCCTTGTGACCAAACTAAACAAAATGAGTCAGGAAGGAATGTGTATCGACAGTATGTCGATTATGAATTCTTTTTATGTGCTAAAATGTTATCATTCACAAAATATTTCACCAAAATGCTTCAGATAACAACTAACTTGAGTTGAAGCTCCAGTGTCTGTGTTGACGAGAAGAGGGAGGTTGAGAGTGGAGACTAGAAGATGGGGAGCGGAGTAGCTCAGTGATGTGACCTGAGAGCCACATTCCAGGAGTGGTGAAATATCAAGATGAGCCTGAACCAAAACATAGTGGAAAAATAAACAATCAGACAGGTCCTTTCTAAGCTAGTTTTTAAACACCCACACCCACATTTGCATATACTAAATAATGGTTAATATACCTTGTCTTTGTTAAATGCAAACGATAGAAGCTTTCCTGATGCGTAACCAACAAACAATTTATCACCATTGTCATTCCACAATATAGCAGTAACTGGACTACTGTCTCTCTCCTTCACATGATGTGACTTGACCTGAATTATGAAGAGGAATGCATAAGGACGTGTAGAAAGTAAATAGCTAATGAAGAAGACTAAGACAATGCAAGTTAGCTTGAGGAGTAGACATGAATGGTACATGTACTTACATGAGTTCTGTGAATGTCGGTTACAATCAACAATCCGTCCGATAAGCCCAAAGCAAAAAAACTATGTGCACTGCACAATCTCACCCTCTTGACAGCTGACCTAGACTCCTTTTATGAGAAGCAAGCAACACATAAACATATTGCATACACAAGTGGAGACTGGAAATATAATATGCATGCATGTGCACAGGTACATTATAAGGTTACACTCACACTAAGCTCTCTAAGGACCCTCTTTGCTGCAGTGTCAATTACCCTGACATAGCCCTGTTCAGAGCCAACTGCAAGCAGGTCACCACACGCGTGTAGACACGTGTATTCCACACGCTGTCTGAAGAGTCCAATCTCACCAGGCAAGAGAGTGTTCACGACCAGTAGCTGGTCTTGCTCGCTGACAACACTTGCCGTCATTGCTGTTGGATTAGAAAACGAACACAATGACACAATGAGCATGAAAACAAGAGAAGGTAAGAAAGTAGAGGTGAGAAAGACATATAGCTGACCGTGGATGGTGGACGACTTGCTTCTTGGGTAGGCGTGGCAATCTTATTTTAGAAAGGAGGCGTTACCGAGCTGGCGCATGTGACCGTGTGACCTTAAATCGTTGTCGCATTTGCCAGCTGAGCTCTCAGCTTGTTCTAGCTGTGAAAGCGAGAGCAATGGCTGGGATCATCCAAGATGACGCTCGGCTTCACCGTCTCTGCCACAATGGGAAAATGGGAGATATTAAAGATTACTTGGACGTGATCCCGGAAGAGAACGTTGACGATCGTCTCAACAACAGGCGAGGCGTGTTCGGCTACACTCCATTACACGAAGCAGTCAGTGGCGGACATGATGTGGTGCTAGACTTTTTACTTGGAAAAGGTGGAGACGTGAACTGTCGTGCTAACTCAGGCTACACGCCACTGCACCTCGCTGCTAGCGCCGGACACATCAACTGTGTAAAGGCTCTGCTAAAGCATGATGCAAACATCAGTTTCAAGGACGACTATGGAAAAACACCCAAACAGACCGCTGGACTGAGCTCCAAGAATAACATAGTCAAACTGCTCCGTAGTGAAGGTAAGGGAAAGGGCGAACAAGTTATATATCATAAGCCTGGGCCCGTAATGGATTAAAATCAACAGTACTCATTGTATCTGCATTAACTGTAAAGGAGCACCTGAGCTGCATAACTAGTAACAGCCATTTTGAAAGCTTTTTCAGTACATTTATAAGCCGACAGTCAAAGGACTATAAATGAAGACTTTCACAGTGTCACCACCAGGGTTGATAGAGTTGTTTTTGGACAAAAAAAAATAGCTGGTGTGTTTGAAATACCTTCTTGTACTGAATATGAAACTAGTAACCTAATGTACACATGCTTGTGTGTGTTTTTACCTACTGGTACTGTTTGAGTTTATGGGAGTTATCAGGTAGAGTACCTGCCTTGGCTAAGACAATAGTCCTAGCTCCAAACTAGCCAGTTTGAAACAATGGGTAGTGTCCCTCCCTCTCTTAAAATAGAACTTAGCAGTTTACACTATGATGCCATGCTTATAAAATGTGTGTGTAGTAACCACTTTGCCTGCCTTGGCTAAGACTAGCTCCAAACTAGACAATGGGTAGTGTCCCTCCCTCTCTTAAAATAGAACTTAGCAGTTTACACTATGATGCCATGCTGTCAGAGTTTATCAAATGTGTGTGTTGTAACCACTGATTGTGGTTTGAGATACACACACTGTATCTATTCCATTTTGCATGTGATTACATCAGAAAGGATGTTTTTTCAACAAACTTTTCATTGTATAATTTCCAATAAAGCGAAACTTTTCATAACAGCAAATCTTTCATCCATAATTTATTAATTTTATTCACGTTTTTAACCTTTTTCAGAAATTATCAAGGAGGTAGAGAAAGAGGGTGACAACTTGACTGATCTTTTACGAGTAAAGAATGAGGAGTTGGAGAAGGACTGCCTCGAGCGAGCTCTCACAGCTGCTGTCACGACTGGTAACCACTTCAATGTGGGCAAGTTGATTGTTAAGGGTGCCACAAATATCGACAATGCCCTCAAGCAAGCCATCGAAACAAAGAAATACCATGCCACGGCCATGCTTCTTTTGGTTATTGCTGCTATGAAAGGAAATCGTCAGCTTGTTCTGAAGCTGTTTACTGAGTATTCTGGGGCTGTTGCTCTCCCTGAAGGTGTAGAAATCACTGAAGAGGATATCAAAGAAGTACAGAAAGCTGTTACATCTGGGCAAGTATCCACAGTCGTACCAATTGAGATAGCTCGAAGAAAGGGTCAGAATAGTGTCCGAGAGGAGCTGCTTCTTCGCACGGATGTGAAGCAAGATGAAGGCACCGTATATTGGCATGGGCTACGGCTGCTGAATATTGAGCTCTCCTGGATCAGAAAGATTCACTGGGTAAAGAGACTACGTCTTGCTCGAAATGGATTCCGCTTCATTCCAAGTGAAGTTGGACAATACTTGAAACAGGTAATTATCAATTACTGCCAAGTATTTACTTCTACATAAAACGTAGATAATTGCCCAGATATTGGTTGAACTGCTTAGATTCTTGCGATTACGCTAGTACAATTGGCCAAGAAAAATAATGTCACCGCTTGCCATTCCTGTCGGTTTACACTAATCCGCTAATTCATACATGTATCTGGCGATAAAGGTAGACAATTCAATGTGGTGTGGTAACGGACTAGGTATGTAAAGACCAAAAAGATTCAATAAGAGCTTACCTCGGCATTCATGCTTGATCAATACTACTGAAATTATATTAGGGATGATGGCAGTGCATCCCTATGTAAGGATGTATTAGCGTTCAAACGCTGATATTTCACCTGGTGGTGAATTGTGTATGTCCAGAGACACTTAGATCTGCTCTCTGGCGTTGACCCATCTTTATAGTACCAATGAGATTGTTCAAAATTGTTACTAAAGTGATGAACCTGGAAATGGTGAAAATTGACTTTCGTCATCTTCTTTCTTTCTTCAGCACGCCTAGCGCCTTTACTCGAGCAGTGCCCAGCATGAAACACCCACGAACAGCCATGAAATTTTGCTGCCAAGTGCCTTTTGAACTTAGTTTTTAGCGAAACAATGATATATATTCAACGATTTTACGATCACAATCAGTTGTCAGCTAAGCATTAGACGCCATCTTGTGATATTGCGCAATATGCAATCACGCAAATACTACAACCCCATGTAGAGAGCAGCGCATATTGGAGTCTGGAGACTTCAATGAACAATTCAGTGAGTAAGATCGTGTAGGACCACCATTTTGCTACTTGCTAGATAGTAGAATAGCCGTACTGAATTTCTAAGCAATAGTGGGCGAGGCTTGTATGAAGAGCTTTCATGTGTGGGTGAGCTAGTAGTTTCAGGATTTTGGAGATGCACAGCATAGTTTGGGCTACAAGTTAGAAAGCAAAGCCATCAACAACAGCAAAAACTAAACCAATGGTGGAAACTAAGAGCATCAATTCATGCATGCATTCTCAGTCAACACCATGCAGCACTCCCGGCCTATAGCCAGTAAAGCGTGTGTGGAGAGCATAATCAGAGTGAGTAGGCAGGAGTAGGACACTCATGCATTTGATTAGAAATTCCAAATCCACACATGATGGCTGTTTCTAAAGGTAGACTAATGAATAGTAGTGATGGCTGACAGTACATGTACGCTGTTTTTATAATGGATGGAACTGGACTTATAAAAGATAAACAGCAGATTTCTACTATCCCAAAGCGATCTTCCCTGTCTGCTAGTTCGAGTAGATACTGCTAAAGTGAGAAACGAGTAGAATCTGTGATTGTGGGCCATCATACTGGTTCTCTATGATGCATGTGGCAATCGTCTGTGAGTCATCATGGGTATAGAAAGCGAAATACTGCTTGATTGATTTGCCTATGTGTAGCTTAATCATCTTGTCAAAAGGATGTGGAAATGAAGACTGATCTGACAAAACTAAAGGCTCGTCTGCACTACAGAACTGGTTCAATGTGCATTAGTTAAAGATCAGATCATAGTGCATCGATCTGCTTACCACATGTCCGCACTGGTTGCAAATGCTGTTGTCATGTGACGTAAGCAACAGCTCGCTAAACAGCAAGAAAACTGGCCTTGTCACATACTAACGCTATTCTAGTGTGTTTCGTGTCCTTTCTTTGCCCGAGCGCCGACCAGAGCTTCCATAGTACTAGTCACACGCCATGTGTTCGAGACCACTCCCATATCCAATCCAGTTCAAGTCACTTCAATGCACCTCCGTATGTGCACATCGATTCGCGTAGATTCACTTTTGTAAAATTGACGTGTAATGTAGACGGGATTAAACTACGCATTTTGAATGCGCATTGAACCGCATTAGAGCCCTAGTGCGGACGAGCCTTAACTAATTTGAAGTTTGAATAAGCTGCATTAGTAATTCATTACCAAAGTCAAGCAAACCATGAAGCACATCAGTTTTTCATTAACATTATTAATTTTCTCTTTTCCAGGTTGTGAAGTTGGATTTACAGCACAATGAGCTCACAGAAATACCTCGGTGTATCCTTGAGCTGCCTAGTCTAACCGAGCTCATCCTCTCCCACAATCATATTGTGGAATTGCCTGATATACATGAGTGGTCCGCTGGTCTGACAGTACTAGATTTGGCTTTCAATGAGCTAAGCAACCTCCCTAATACAATCGTAGCTCCCTCCATCAGGACACTGAATATCGGCGGCAACAAGTTTCGCTTCGTTCCACTTTGCATCTGCTCCTTTACCAGCCTTCAATATCTTGATCTCAGTGAAAATGTTGATATTCTTTCTCTTCCTGTTGAGATGGGTCGACTCTCTAATCTCACCAAGCTAGGACTGGTAGGTCTAAAGGATCTCAGTGATCCTCCACGTAATGTCCAGCGTGATGCAAGAGACTGCGTTCACTACCTCAATAGCAAGCTTCGCAGTGCTAAAAAATTTTATCGCATGAAGCTTATGCTTGTTGGCAAGCAAGATCGAGGTAAGACAACTTTGGTAACTCGACTGCAAGGCAATGAGATCGTGGGTCCCAACCAGTCTACGGTAGGTGTAGACGTGAGCGAGTGGAATTATGGTGGTATTGGCAAGCGCAAGTTTCAGTTTAGTATCTGGGACTTTGGTGGTCAAGAAGAATACTATGCTACTCATCAGTGCTTTCTCTCTGAGCGATCTATGTACCTCCTTCTTTTCAACCTCAAGCACGGAGAAAAAGGAGTCGAGGAGCTCAAACCATGGCTTGACAACATTGTCCTCAGGGCGCCACGTTCCTGTGTCATCATTGTTGGTACTCATCTTGATGAAGTGGAAGACTCAGAAAGGCCACAGATCGACCAACTTCTCAACAGTGTGGCCACTCTTGCCAGCAGCTATGGCAACAAGCTGCAAGTTCCTGAAGTATTGCCAGTTGGTCTTGTGAACAGGCTAGAGAACATAGGAGCTCTTCGCGAGGCAATATACTTACATGCTTCCGAGTTTAAGGCTCGAGGAAACCAGCCAATTATGGGACAAGAGATTCCTGCTAGCTATTTTCAGCTCAACAAAGAATTGGAGAAGATACAACAACAAGTGAAAGAAAACAAGAGTGAGCCAATCATGCATGCCGAGCGCTTCAAGGATCTAGTTCAACAGCTGAAGCTCCCTGACATCCACAGCGATGGAGAGCTGCGAACAGCCACCCTCTTCCTCAACGAGGTAGGAACTATTCTCCACTATGATGATCGTAGCCACAACTTAAATGAGCTATATTTCGTGGATCCTCGTTGGCTTTGCGACATGATGTCAAAAGTTGTCACAGTCAGAGAAAGAAACAACTTTGTCAAGAATGGAATTCTCCATAGTATGTACATACCATTTCTTTATCGTGACAAACGATTTCCCTGGCAGTACTTTGAGCAGTATGTCACTCTTCTGGATCGCTTTGAAATAGCTCTTCCTCTCGACAACAAGCGAATACTTATTCCCTCCATGTTGCCCATTGAGCGTCCAAACGATGCTGATCTGTCTAGTCATCCAGATGGCCCTTACTACATGCGCTACATCACATTTGCTACTACTGTTCCTCCTGGATTCTGGAGCCGACTTATCTCTCGTATCATGCACACTGTGCCTGAAGTGTGCCATGCTGTTGATGTGAAAGCTGCCATGTCAAGTGATGAGGAGGCTATGGCATATTCTTATCCAGGAACACCAGATAAACCAGGTGACTTACTTATGGATTCTTCTGAGGCCGTCTCTCCTGCTGGACCTCAATCTCCCAAGCCACAGTCTCCTTTGTCTACTCCTTCTACTCCTTCTACTCCCGGTAGTCAGCCTACTGTTCACCCACCCCTTGTTTTGCCTAATATCAGTCGCATTATTCATGATGAAGACTTTGGCGATGTCAATCCTGAAGACATCAAACTGGTGTACTGGAGAGAAGGACTAGTGTATGATGGACCTACAGTTAGTTTTGCTGTGGAGTCACTGACAAGATCAGGGCATAGATCAAAATCTGGTAGACAAGGTGTGTTATTAAAGGCATCTCCTACTGGGAAAGGCACCAAGACTATCTGCCTCTTGGTCGACTTGGTATTGGCACTTATTCATGACTGGTATCCAGGCCTGAACGAAAGTACCTTTGCCAGTGGATGTGGTGTTGAGCAATGCATCCCTTGCTATGAGTGCCTCAGAGAAAACCATAGTGATCCTTTTGAGTTTGAAATTGAGCAATCACGTCTACATATAAGTAACAATCAGATGCAGATACGATGTGGATACAACACAAGAGATGATTCAGCCAATCATTTAGTCCAATTAAGTGACATTGTTCCAGATATGCTCTTGAGAGATCTTGATGCTGTATTTCTCCTTAAGAATTCTGAAATCAAGTATCAAGAAGATGCCAATTCTTTGCTAGGTGAGGGAGGCTTTGGAAAGGTGTATCGAGGCAAGTGCAGAGATAAGAGTGTTGCTATTAAGAAGTACATAGTGAACAGCAGTCGTCTTGAAGATGCCTTCAGTGAGCTTCGAGCAGAAGCTCTTGTTCTTCAGAAGTCTCATCATCCGTGTTTAGTGTGTCTTGTGGGAGTCTGTGTTCATCCTATGATGGCACTGGTTCTAGAGGAAGCTCCCATGGGATCTTTAGAGAAGTACCTCATTAAGAAACCAATACCAATTTCTCGAGTTGTGATCTATCGCATGGCAGCTCAGATTGCAGCTGCACTAAGGTTTCTTCATAATACGGGGTACATCTTTAGAGATCTGAAAGCAGCAAATGTGCTCGTTTGGTCACTAGAGCCTGAGTCTTTGTGCCACTGCAAGGTAACAGATTTTGGCATCGCCACGCACCTCTCTCCAGTTGGAGCACTTGGAATTCAAGGAACAAAAGGGTTTATTGCTCCAGAGGTTCTCTACATTGGAAAGAGGAAGGCTGTCTATACTCACAAGGCTGACATTTTTTCTTTTGCAATGTTGCTGTATCAGATGATTGCTCGTCGCCATCCTTTTCATAATGTACAGCCAGTGAAGATTGATACGAAGGTTGTGAGTGGAGAGCGTCCGAACATTGTTGATGTCCCTTTCGCTGACACTGGTTACTTTTTCTTGACCTACTTGATGAAGAAATGTTGGGAAGACAGACCAGAGTTACGACCACAGACCAGTGATATCATCAACAAAGTGTCTGGAATGGTCATGCAGTCAGTGATGGCCATACATTCGGTGAACAGCCGCTTCTCTGTACGCCGTTGCTGTGCGATTACACCAAGTAACTATGCTCGTGCTAATGTAGGCAACCATCCAAGTGAGCTTTGGGTTTGTTGCGATGGGGCCGAGGGAGCGGAAGTTAATATCTACAGCACTCGAATGGTGAAGCTGAACAAAAACTTTATCAAAGATAATCAAGTGCAGTGCATGTGCGTGTGTGGAGACCATGTCTGGGTTGGATCACGAGCTGGCATTGAGTATGGAGTGATTGATATATTCAGCATCACATCACGCGAACTTGTTCACAACATCCGAATGAGAGAGAATTCAGTCTCCTGTATCACCTGCTCTGACTCAACTGTCTACCTCGGTACACTTGAGGGCTACTGTTTTGCTTTCTGCATGGATATCAAGGCCATTCAGTCGAATGCTCGTCCACGATATAAGTACATCTCTGAGAATGCAGTGGATGGTATCGCTGTGACTAACAAGCATGTATGGGTGTCTCACACTAAACTGATATACTTCCTCAACCTTGAAACACTGCAAATGGAACACTCCTGGCACCGACAAGGGAATCAAGATGAAGGGAATCAAGATGCGTTCATTGGACAACTGTCATGTTCAAATGATGGAAAGATCATCTGGAGTGCTCATCTTGGAGGAACAATATTATCTGCTTTTGATGCACACGATGAGACCCACTTGTACGATATCAATATCCAGCAAGAGTTCATACGTTTAGTGGGGAAAGGAATCCACTCAGAATATGATATCATAATGACAGCCGTAACTCCAGCACTAGACACAGTGTTTGTGGGCATGGCAACAGGTCACATCGTGGTATTCCATGAGCAACTAGTAATGATGATCGCTCGACCATACACAGAGTATGTGAGGTTCCTTTGTCCGATTTTATCAGAAGGCCCTTGCCAGACAGAAAAGTGCATGGTCTTGGCTGGAGCTAAAGGATTCACCAGCCCTTTACCAGAGTACGATGTTGTTCTTTCTACAGCCGACTCAGAGGAAGAAAAGGGACATCAATCAGCCGGTGTACTAGTGATGTTTGAAGCTTATCCTGGCCCAATGATAAAGCAGATGAAATGTCTTGAGGATGATGAAGGAGGCTATTTGTCATCACACACTAATCTCGCCAGAATGATTCGTAGTCAGCACTTCAAAGATGCTACTCATATCCTTGATTTAGCTGGAAAGAGTGAGACACTGAGACCAGTTCTACAGAAAACCACCAAAGATTTTGAAGAAAGCGGCATTCGTCACTCTATGCTGACCTCCTCCATAGCTGGCTCTCTTCCCTCTACTCCTATCAAACAATCAAATGAAAATTTTGAAGAGAAGAAAATTTCACCACTTCCCTCATCCACCGAGATAGATGGACAACCTCCTTGTAACAAGGAAGAAATTATCAAAGAATTGGAATCTCCTCCTCGACCACGAGCAAGAACCAACACGGTTATTCAAGAGACAATGGATGTGGAAGTGCAAGGCCAAGCGGTACGTATCTCCTGTCCCAAGCCAGCAACAATGTCAGAAGTTATGAGAGAGCTAGCCATCAATACATCAAAGGAGACAACTCAGAACCATTGTCTTGGGTATAGAGCTCTAGATTCGGGAATGATGATAAAGGTGCTCGCAGACGATGAACTACAGCAGTATCTCAAAATGGAGTCTCGACCCAGCCTAACCTTGATCCTAAAATAACTATACTAGTGTGTGCTATGTGTATTGCACCTTTTACCAACTAGGACTCTACAATAGACTAATTTGATTTCAGTGTAAATTTGCATGCAGATCATTATTATTTCGCGCTTTGGTTCGTCACGTCCACGTGATAGAGATCTCTTCTGGATGTGTCGAGAGTCGAGATTTTAATAGCAGGTGATCATGGCAAGATATTTTAGCTTCAAGAAAAAAGACAGCAACTCGCTTCAAGGTAAGAAACTCCGCGTCCGTGCTTCTGAATCATTTGCGGCTACGACCTGTACGAGGTTGCCGCTGGAGCAAATGTACAATGTATTCGAATGGTGGATAGGGCATTATTCATTGCGGTAGGAGGTGGTCGGATTTTTATTTTGGTTTGGTACAGATATTAGCGCCATTATTACCCTGGGGTAGGGTTGGGTTTGTCTGTCTGTATGTAGTATGTGTATGTACAAAAAACGTGGCTGTTTATTGCCTTACTGCTCAAAGATTGTCATGAAATAGCTCTCAACAGCTTGGTTGTTGAATATTTATTCAACGCTTGCGAAGTCATGCATGAAAGTCTTCTGTCGCGTGCTACGGCCATGCATGTATTCCTATTAGCAACATCGCCGATTAGAACATTCCGGTAAGTAGGTGTGCCACAATTGTGAGACGTGGCCAAGCCATTAAATTAAAATCCACCAATAATTATTTTGACAAAACGCTAATAATTATACATGTAGTACTTTGCGCCAATATTTTCTGCTATATGGTATGAGATACCTATGTCCATTGCTGTTCCATTTAGCGACTGATTAGAGCATAATAATTATTAGACCACAGCTAAACAACGCTCACGTGTCTTTGCTCGTCGTTCGTGTTGTTTTTGTTTGCTGTTGCTATGGTCTAAATCAGTTAGACTGCGCATCCAATCGGATCTACGCGATGTAGATGCCCTCACGCCGTTACCATAGCGCCCTCGCTACACTCGGATGCTATATAGCAACGGCTCTCGGGCTTCTAAATTGTGTAGATCCTCGGATGCGCTGTCTAACTATTATTTATAATGAGATTTACAGTGAAACCCCTCTTAATTAGCATGGACCGGACTCATCTCTCTATAATAGCACTTATTATTACTGAACCCCAAATAATGGATACCCTAGCTCTCTAAAATGGACAATATTGTTTGTCCTAATGGTGTCCGCTTTATAGAGGCTCCACTGTATCGCAAACTTCTGACTTGTTTAACTTTCAGAAATGGTGTTAGTTTTTAAGATTTGGTTTGTTTATAGTTTTAGAATCAGTTCTGTTTTTGTTTGAGGTTTGGACGTTTATTATGACAAGAAGGTTTTCATAATAAAAGCTTGACTCAATGAATGATTTTATGTAAGTCCACAAAGAAGTCTGTGGAGTATGTTAAGCTCCTGTTTGAGCTAATTTATAATTCTTAAAACCTGTATTGGCAAAAGGAAATGCCATTTAGTAAGTTAGTGGTTTTCCAGAAGTAACACAAGTATGCAGCAGTCATAGTGCATTGTCTGGTAACAAGGATTAAAACTCACAAGACTGAATAATTATTATTGCACCAAAATTTAAACAGCTTGATGGTAGCCAGCAAAAGTATCCTGATCTACTTGAGTGCCCGATACTGTTTTGCTTGGCTACTGATGAATATCGAACAAGTCTGAACTTCATGGAATCCTCGAGGACAATTCACTACATAGTTAGCAAAATAGCTTTACTCTCTCAGGCCCTAGTAAGACAGTTAGTAGATGAGTACTGTTCGTAATTTTGATGCTAGAATTGGTATGCCATTTTCCAGCACAGCGCCCACACATTATGCTCACTGCAGCTACATCCATGGAGGCGCAGCAGAATTCGACTAGATGATAATCATTCAATGACTCAATACAATGTTAATGTTGTGACTATGGTTAATCGATAATCAAGGTAGAGGAGCTCCACATTATGACACTGTAAGCGTGGATGCTTTTTACTATGCGAAAACAGTAAAATTTCTGTGTTTATTGTAGCAAATTTTTACACTACTGATTTAATAGTGTGTGATAGAAACTTTTCACTAAAATTTTAATCATAGAAAAAATCCAAGAAACAGAGGATGAGGATCGAATAAAGAATGAGGAATTGGAGAAGGACTGCCTCGAGCGAGCTCTCACAGCTGCTGTCACAACTGGTAACCACTTCAATGTGGGCAAGTTGATTGTTAAGGGTGCCACAAATATCGACAATGCCCTCAAGCAAGCCATCGAAACAAAGAAATACCATGCCACGGCCATGCTTCTTTTGGTTATTGCTGCTATGAAAGGGAAATGTCAGCTTGTTCTGAAGCTGTTTACTGAGTATTCTGGGGCTGTTGCTCTCCCTGAAGGTGTAGAAATCACTGAAGAGGATATCAAAGAAGTACAGAAAGCTGTTACATCTGGGCAAGTATCCACAGTCGTACCAATCGAGATAGCTCGAAGAAAGGGCCAGGATAGTGTCCGAGAGGAGCTGCTTCTTCACACTGAAGTGAAACAAGATGAAGGCACCGTATATTGGCATGGGCTACGACTGCTGAATATTGAGCTCTCCTGGATCAGAAAGATTCACTGGGTAAAGAGACTACGTCTTGCTCGAAATGGATTCCGCTTCATTCCAAGTGAAGTCAGACAATATCTAAAACAGGTAATTAGTCAGCATAATATTTTTTCCAATTAGAATTAAGGCCTACAAAGTGCATTGAATTCCCTTTGGAGAATTGCTCGTCCAAGGTGAAGTCAATGCGCATTGAGTGCGTTCACAATTTAGTGACAATACAAATAAAGAAACGATTTGAAAAATGAATTAGCCATTACCGCTGTCATGTGACCAAATTTCTCTTGGCGTCCTAGTCACTTCAGTAGCCCATCCAATCATCCATGCAGTTGTAGTACCCCTCTAGTCTCTCTGCATGCACTCACGAAGCACATTTTCACGATTTCATGCAAGAGGTGTGACTTCGTTATTGATGAATAATAATATGATTTGCTTGAATCGCTTCCAGTCCACTTCCAAACCATCTCCGTACATGGTTTAGCTGAAAGCGCATTGAACTCGAATGCGCATTCAGTGTGAATGATGCAAATCGAATTCAATGTGCATATAATGTACATTGAATTCGCAATTTTGCCATAGTATAATGAAGGGCCTTAAATGGGTGCACACTGCTCACTTCATACTTGTTTACTCTTTCCCTATCTAGGTCGTTCTGCTTGATTTACAGCACAATGAGCTGACAGAAATACCTCGTTGTATCCTTGAGCTGCCTAGTCTAACCAAACTCATCCTCTCCCACAATCATATTGTGGAATTGCCTGATATACATGAGTGGTCCGCTGGTCTGACAGTACTAGATTTGGCTTTCAATGAGCTAAGTAACCTCCCTAATACAATCGTAGCTCCCTCCATCAGGACACTGAATATCAGCGGCAACAAATTTCGCTTCGTTCCACTTTGCATCTGCTCGTTTACCAGCCTTCAATATCTTGATCTCAGTGAAAATGTTCACATTCGCTTTCTTCCTGTTGAAATGGGTCGACTCTCTAATCTTACTAAGCTAGGACTGAAGGGTCTGAAATATCTCAGTGATCCTCCACGTAATGTTCAGCGTGATGCAAGAGACTGTGTTTACTACCTCAATAGCAAGCTTCGCAGTGCTAAAAAATTTTATCGCATGAAGCTTATGCTTATTGGCAAGCAAGATCGAGGTAAGACAACTTTGGTAACTCGACTGCTAGGCAATGAGATCGTGGGTCCCAACCAGTCTACGGTAGGTGTAGACGTGAGCGAGTGGAATTATGGTGGTATTGGCAAGCGCAAGTTTCAGTTTAGTATCTGGGACTTTGGTGGTCAAGAAGAATACTATGCTACTCATCAGTGCTTTCTCTCTGAGCGATCTATGTACCTCCTTCTTTTCAACCTCAAGCACGGAGAAAAAGGAGTTGAGGAGCTCAAACCATGGCTTGACAACATTGTCCTCAGAGCACCACGTTCCTGTGTCATCATTGTTGGTACTCATCTTGATGAAGTGGAAGACTCAGAAAGGCCACAGATCGACCAACTTCTCAACAGTGTGGCCACTCTTGCCAGCAGCTATGGCAACAAGCTGCAAGTTCCTGAAGTACTGCCTGTTGGTCTTGTGAACAGGCTAGAGAACATAGGATATCTTCGTGAGGCAATATACTTACATGCTTCTGAGTTTAAGGCTCGAGGAAACCAGCCAATTATGGGACAAGAGATTCCTGCTAGCTATTTTCAGCTCAACAAAGAATTGGAGAAGATACAACAACAAGTGAAAGAAAACAAGAGTGAGCCAATCATGCATGCCGAGCGCTTCAAGGATCTAGTTCAACAACTGAAGCTCCCTGATATCCACAGCGATGGAGAGCTGCGAACAGCCACCCTCTTCCTCCATGAGGTAGGAACTATTCTCCACTATGATGATCGAAGTCACAGCTTAAATGAGCTATATTTCGTGGATCCTTGCTGGCTTTGCGACATGATGTCAAAAGTTGTCAGAAGAAACAACTTTGTCAAGAATGGAATTCTCCATAGTATGTACATACCATTTCTTTATCGTGAGAAACAATTTCCCTGGCAGTACTTTGAGCAGTATATCACTCTTCTGGATCGCTTTGAAATAGCTCTTCCACTCGACAACAAGCGAGTACTTATTCCCTCCATGTTGCCCATTGAGCGTCCAAACGATGCTGATCTATCTAGTCATCCAGATGGCCCTTACTACATGCGCTACATCACGTTTGCTACTACTGTTCCTCCTGGATTCTGGAGCCGACTTATCTCTCATATCATGCACACTGTGCCTGAAGTGTACCATGCTGTTGATGTGAAAGCTGCCTTATCAAGTGATGAGGAGGCTATGGCATATTCTTATCCTGGAACACCAGATAAAAAATCAGGCGACTTACTTATGGATTCTTCTGAGGGCGTCTCTTCTGCTGGACTTCAATCTCCCAAGGCACAGTCTCCTTTGTCTTATCCTTCTACTCCCGGTAGTCAACCTACTGTTCACCCACCCATTGTTTTGCCTAATATCAGTCGCATTATTCATGATGAAGACTTTGGCGATGTCAATCCCGAAGACATCAAACTGGTGTACTGGAGAGAAGGACTAGTGTATGATGGACCTACAGTTAGTTTTGCTGTGGAGTCACTGACAGGATCAGGGCATAGATCAAAATCTGGTAGACAAGGTGTGCTATTAAAGGCATCTCCTACTGGGAAAGGCACCAAGACTATCTGCCTCTTGGTCGACTTGGTATTGGCACTTATTCATGACTGGTATCCAGGCCTGAACGAAAGTACCTTTGCCGGTGCATGTGGTGTTGAGCAACGCATCCCTTGCTACGAGTGCCTCAGAGAAAATCATAGTGATCCTTTTGAGTTTGAAATTGAGCAATCACGTCTACATATAAGTAACAATCAGATGCAGATACGATGTGGATACAACACAAGAGATGATTCAGCCAATCATTTAGTCCAATTAAGTGACATTGTTCCAGATATGCTCTTGAGAGATCTTGATGATGTATTTCTCCTTAAACATTCTGAAATCAAGTATCAAGAAGATGCCAATTCTTTGCTAGGCGAGGGTGGCTTTGGAAAGGTGTATCGAGGCAAGTGCAGAGATAAGAGTGTTGCTATTAAGAAGTACATAGTGAACAGCAATCGTCTTGAAGATGCTTTCAGTGAGCTTCGAGCAGAAGCTCTTGTTCTTCAGAAGTCTCATCATCCGTGTTTAGTGTGTCTTGTGGGAGTCTGTGTTCATCCTATGATGGCACTGGTTCTAGAAGAAGCTCCCATGGGATCTTTAGAGAAGTACCTCATTAAGAAACCAATACCAATTTCTCGAGTTGTGATCTATCGCATGGCAGCTCAGATTGCAGCTGCACTAAGGTTTCTTCATAATACAGGGTACATCTATAGAGATCTGAAGGCAGCAAATGTGCTTGTTTGGTCACTAGAGCCTGAGTCTTTGTGCCACTGCAAGGTAACAGATTTTGGTATCACCACGCATCTCTCTCCAGTTGGAGCACTTGGAATTCAAGGAAACAAATGGTTTATTGCTCCAGAGGTTCTCTACATTGGAAAGAGGAAGGCTGTTTACACTCACAAGGCTGACATATTTTCTTTTGCAATGTTGCTGTATCAGATGATTGCTCGTCGCTGTCCTTTTCATAATATACAGCCAGTGAAGATTGATACGAAGGTTGTGAGTGGAGAGCGTCCGAACATTGTTGATGTCCCTTTCGCTGACACTGGTTACTTTTTCTTGACCTACTTGATGAAGAAATGCTGGGAAGACAGACCAGAGTTACGACCACAGACCAGTGATATCATCAACAAAGTGTCTGGAATGGTCATGCAGTCAGTGATGGCCATACATTCAGTGAACAGTCGCTTCTCCGTACGTAATTGCTGTTGTGCAACATTGTCTTGCAAATCTGCTCAATTCCATAGCAGTAGCCAATTCAGCGAGTCTTGCAAATTCAACAGTAGGAGCCTATTGGGTGAGCTTTGGGTTTGTTGTGATGGGACTGAAGGAACAGAATTTATCATTTACAGCACTAGAATGGAAAATCTGGGCAAGATACTCATCAAGAACAATCAAGTGCAGTGCATGTGCGTGTGTGGAGACCATGTCTGGGTTGGATCACGAGCTGGCATTGAGTACGGAGTGATTGATATATTTTGCAAGACGTCACATGAGCATGTTCATAACATAAAAATGACTAAGTTGGTCTCCTGCATCACCTGTTCTGACTCAACTGTCTACCTCGGTACACTTGAGGGCTACTGTTTTGCTTTCTGCATGGATATCAAGGCCATTCAGTCGAATGCTCGTCCACGATATAAGTACATCTCTGAGAATGCAGTAGATGGTATTGCTGTGACTAACAAGCATGTATGGGTGTCTCACACTAAGCTGATATACTTCCTCAACCTTGAAACACTGCAAATGGAACACTCCTGGCACCGACAAGGGAATCAAGATGCGTTCATTGGACAGCTGTCATGTTCAAATGATGGAAAGATCATCTGGAGTGCTCATCTTGGAGGAACAATATTATCTGCTTTTGATGCACATGATGAGACCCACTTGTACGATATCAATATCCAGCAAGAGTTCATACGTTTAGTTGGGAAAGGAATCCACTCAGAATATGATATCATAATGACAGCCGTAACTCCAGCACTAGACACAGTGTTTGTGGGCATGGCAACAGGTCACATCGTGGTATTCCATGAGCAACTAGTAATGATGATTGCTCGACCATACACAGAGTATGTGAGGTTCCTTTGTCCGATTTTATCAGAAGGCCCTTGTCAGACAGAAAAATGCATGGTCTTGGCTGGAGCTAAAGGATTCACCAGCCCTTTACCAGAGTACGATGTTGTTCTTTCTACAGCCGACTCAGAGGAAGAAAAAGGACATCAATCAGCCGGTGTACTAGTGATGTTTGAAGCTTATCCTGGCCCAATGATAAAGCAGATGAAATGTCTTGAGGATGATGAAGGAGGCTATTTGTCATCACACACTAATCTCGCCAGAATGATTCGTAGTCAGCACTTCAAAGATGCTACTCATATCCTTGATTCACCTACGCATGTTTGAAGATTAAAGTGCTTACAGATTAATTACATCAATACCTGAAGAAACTTGCACCATAGTTACAAATATCTTTAATCCTCATTTTAGTTTATTGATCGTCATAATAATTATAATAATGATTTCACAGTATAAACAAATTTGACATAGGTCTTGTGAATAGTTACATGGTATGCAGTTTAGATCAGTAGTTCAGACTTAGTAGTGGTAGTGAGTATTTACAAATTGCATGTAATAAAGTACTTGTTTAGTTATTAATCCTGTCAGCCATCTCATTCTCTTCCATCCGTTTTAGAGCAGCTCTCAACACACTCCATGAGGGCACACCTTTCTGTGATACAGTGTCTTTCTGTTGCAGCCAAGCTACCAGCATCTTTAACTTGCACTGTGAGATATTTCTATGCTGTTCTTCTGAAATTCTTTCCAATGTGGGATAGTGCAGGCCCAACTTTAGACCAAGGTTCATCCAGTCATTCAGATCTTCTACAATTTCCAACACATCACACAGATCATTAACAGCTGTGAGTGAAAAAAAAACAGTTTTGTGATCTAAAGTCTGTTTCAAAACATGACACAGATGCCAGCATTAGACAACAAGGCTTATGACACTGCATGATAAAAATTACAATCTAATCTTAGTATTGATCAGCATAATGTTTGTTAGAAGCTAGCACAAGCATCATATTGTAGCCAGGTTTTACTCACAGAGTGTGTCACTGCTAACAGCATCAGGAGCTTCTGGTGGCTCTATGTCCTCTGCTTTCAGTTCTGCTACTTCCTGTACACACATACATAATACTACTGCACATGTCATTAGCAACAGTGCTCACCAGAGGATTCCTACCGGCAAATATGCTTTGTTTGTTCAGGCAATCTCTCAGTTCCTTATGGTCTTGTGGTTTCTGCTGGGCCTGTTGGAAGTACCTGAGTACTTCCTGAAAGAGGGAATCTAGAACAGGTTGGCTAGCCATGGTTTCTTTGAAGAGCTGGCAGACAGATGAGGGTCGTAAGAGATAGTAAGGTTCACAAGATAGAGCATCACTTGTAAGAAACTTGTTTCTTCCTTCCTTTCGATCCAAAAGAAGCTTATGCTGAAGAAGCATCGACTTTGCTACTGTAGGCATATCAAATAGGTCGATATCAGGCAAGATGTCAAAGGGATAGCGGTCTAGTAGAGAGGGAGAGATTAGACATTCACATGTGCTCACAACACTGCACAGCTGCTGTTGGAGGTCAAGGATCATCCTAATGACACTGCTAATGATCTCTGCTGCTTCTGTACTTTTCTCAGACACCAGCACAATAACCCAGCGATTACGATCCACAATCTCTACTACTGTGGACACACCAGAGACGCTCTCCCAGCTAATTCCATTTCTCCACACCATGCATTGTCGCTCAAGACCACGTAGAGAAGAAGAGGGAGAAAGATGCTTACTGGCCAAAGGAAATGTGAACGCTAGTCGAAGGAGAAGGATATGTAGAAAACGATTACTGAAAAATTGATGAGGGTCACTGCATCCCAAACACCAGCCAAACCTAGGAGAGAAGAAAATATCAGGTCGATGCTCTTTAACTAAACTTGGGAAAAAGAGATGGCTTGCTCCTAATGGTGATGGTATTAGTGATCCTAAGTTAGTTCCTTGAAGTGCTGAGGGGTCTACTGGACGACAGAATTCCATGCTCTCAAGACAGCCCACTAGCATCTCTGAACTATACCGAGGGAAAAACTCTTCTAGGGCTGTAATAGGTACTATTCCAGTATTGCTGGAGAGAGATCGGCGATACTGCTTAAAATTGTTGGGAGCAAATAGTGTTCCATTGACGTCTCTCAGTAGCGTCTCTTTCTCTACAACCACCCAGCTAGACTGGGGACGTCCCTGGTTAAGCACAAAGATAATGAGGCCTTTATCACAGAGGAAGGTTAGTGACTCTATCAGTATAGTAGAGTCAGGAGAAGGAAAATCTTTGTCTGAAGCAAGAGAAGAGGCCAGCTCTTGTACTGTGCAACTTGACTTCCCAAGCTTTGTTCGAAGAAAAGCATACAACACATGACAGTACAAACTCATGCTGGGCTGGGATGATAGTATGGCTTGTTGACTGGTTGAGAGGAGAGAACGGAATTGACGTGCCTCTTTGGTTTTTGACCATCGGCAATCCATGCTAACAAATCCTCCATATGTCAGCTGCTTCATTCTGCTCTCTGCTATGCTCTCCACTAGTGAGCTCTTCTCCTTGATTTCTCGTGGTGACTTGACCAGGTCAGCATGGCTGCCAACTATGATGATGTGTGATGATTCTTTGGCTGAGGTGCAGGCATTCTCGATAAAACTCATCCAGTAGTGTACAGACTCACTGATCTTCTCCATGCACTGGCTCATATCAACAATATTAACAAAAATAGCAGCAGAATTCTTCATGACACGTTCTAGTACAGCGGCATGACTAGAATAGTACTCTTGCTGGCCAGCGAAATCATATAATACCATGTTACCAACCTCCTCCACTTTGCTTTCGATATGAAGAGGTACGATTCCAGCAGTGAGGCATTCTACATTAGAAACACGACCTGATGATAGAACTGAGAAAAACCCAGCCTCTTTAGCTGTGGCTAAGAGAAGAATAAGCTGAGATATGGTGGTTTTTCCTGCTCCACTGTATCCAGTTAAGATAACTTTTGTGATAGCGTGTACAGGGAAGTCCCTCTTGTATTGTGGAAATGACTGAAACAGTTTCAGTATATCATAACTGTCATCATGTTTACTCGCATAGTCTAGCGGAGTTTTTCCAAACTTGTCCTCGGCCAGAGGGTCTACTTTACCAGTTGACAGTAAGTATAAGATAGTGTGTGTGCAACCATTGCAACAGGCTCGATGAAGTGGTGTATGACCATTCTTGGTCTTACATGATGGGTCACAGCGTACCTCACTGATGAGATATTGGGTGATGTTGAGATGACCAGAATTACAAGCAAAGTGAAGCGGCGTATACTCATCATTGTCTTTAATCATTGGATCACAGTGTTGTTCATTGATTAAGTACCTTGTTATCTCCAGGTGACCATTGATAGCGGCATAGTGCAGAGGAGTGCTTCCATTAGAGTCCCTAGAATTGGCGTCGCACTTGTAATTGGCTATCAGTTCAATGACGAGATTCACCCAGTCGTGGGCAGCTGCCAGGTGGAGCAGGGAGACGAGACTAGCAGCCCACCAAACTACTGGAACATTGATCGTTATCGTTCTGGCGCCAGCTGGTTGTCGTGTTTGTGGTAGTAATCGCTCAGCGTCTAGTTTGTTCCCTCGTTGAAAAGCTACAACGCATTCTCTTTCTAATCGTTCTTGTGAATGCTGTGATGACGTTGCTGTAGACATCTAGACAGCTTGTACTTGCTGGGAAGGGAGCTAGCGGGCGTGTAGCTCGGCGGGAGGGGCTTGTGACCGATTCGTGTACTCGTTCGTGTACGTGACACGTGACATAGACATGTCGGTAACAACTATCAGTAATTCTAGCGGTCCCTCTCTATCTCCGTCACTTCAGTCGGAGCCTCTGTTACGGAAATCAAGCTTCCCGATGGGTAAGATGCAGCATGATTATACATGTAATATGTATCGTGCTCCAAGCTGCATGCATGAATGTTTGGTAACACCCACTTAATTTTCTGCAGGACTGATGTTGTTCTAGGCTACAAAGACTTAGAAGGTAAATTTGCTCTGCAGTGCAACAACTATAGGTTCTCTTTTTCTCAGTATACAAGACCAATCCTTTCTACCTGGGATGCAGTGTAGGACGAGTGACCAACCGCACTGCTGGAGCCCAGTTCACGCTGGATGGTAAAACCTACAAATTGACTGCAAATGCCGGAGACAATCATCTACACGGTGGAATAGATGGATTTAACAAAGTGCATATGCTTTTCTGTTACTCTAATAATTATGATTTTATGTCTCTTAGGCTGATTGGAAACTGGAGAGTCGCACAGAAACATCGGTTACATACAAACACACTAGTCCAGATGGTGACCAAGGTTACCCAGGTACACTCACGGCTCATGCTCGCTACTCTCTGTGTGGGTCTAATGACATGTTGGTGGAGTACTGGGCTGAGACTACTGCTCCTACTCCTGTCAATATGACTAACCATAGCTACTTTAACCTAACTGGAAAGGTATGTATAAAGGTTTAACTGAGCTACAATGTGTGCAATACTGTTAGGGTACTATAGAGGACCACATACTAACACTGAATGCTGATACCTACACTCCTCTAGACCCTAAGGATCTAACTGCTACTGGTAAGAACGATAGTGCATAGACATGTGCACCAGTATAATGTGTAATTTGTAGTATTGGAGCACTTTGTAAAAAGCAAGTTGTGCATAGTAATACCAGGAGCGTATAAGGGGAAGGAGCGTTTAACTGTTGATAACGAAATCTAAAGTCTGCCGCTTGCGCTCAAAAAGCTTCCTTATAAGGAAGGTTTTTGCTGGCCGCATATGACGGTGATCATGGCTCTGGCTGAATGCTCGCTTGTTTTAGCTGGAAACGGGCAGGACGAAGCGTGGATGAACATATTATAGGTAGGAAATAGCGAGCAACAATGCACAAAGAAAGGCCCAAGTTCCAAGTAGCAACAGCGCATGGTGGCAGACTAGCAGTTGAACGCTCCTTCCTACGCTCCTGGTAATATGTATAGATGTCATGCATTTTTGCAGTGTTTATAGTGGTGTTTGTTGATTCAGGTGAAATTGCTCGACTGACTGATCCAATTGATTTCCAAAAACCTCGTCGTGTTGGGGAGAAAATGAGTCAGGTTGGAGAGCGAGGCTATGATCACAACTATTGTCTCAAGAAGACTCCATTGCTTGATGGAGATAAAGATCTTCACTGGGCTGCTACGTATGTGAAATGTGTTATTGAAGTTTCTTCACTCTGCGTTAATACAGGCTCAAAGATCCCAACTCCGCGCGGTCGCTTCAGATCTTCACTGACCAACCTTGTGTGCAACTGTATGTTGGTGGTTATTTGGATGGAGTAACGCTTGGGAAAGATGACTTACCAATACAGCCTCATGCTGGGCTGTGCTTGGAGACGCAGCATCATCCCAATGCAGCCAATGAGGTAACAATAAATCTATATGCAGCAACAACACACTATTATTGTTACGATCTCTCTCGCATAGCCTGCTTTTCCAAGCATCATACTCAAACCAGGTGATAAGTACATCAGCAAAACTCTATGGAAGTGGAGCTGGTAAACCCAATGACAATAATTATTACATAATGTAAAAGTGTGAATTGACTAAGTCAAGTTTTTAGTGATTCTAATGAACACAAGAGATTATTTGAATTGCCTGAAGTTAAAAGCCTGTAATAAATTTCAAAATGAACTAAAAAATGTCACTAATACACACTCAAGATGAGAGAGAAGGTGAAAGACAGGCTTTTCATATCGATAACCATGTTAGAGCTGAGTTCTGGCCCCACTGCTAGTACTAGTTCCTCCAGACGAGTCTCCAGTAGTTCTCTTTGCTTATCCTCTAACTGGTAGTTCTCCACTAACTCACGGAAGGGCAGGTATCGCTGATGGTTCAGACAAATGACCACACTCCCAACGTCAACACTGCTGGAACCAGTCAAACGCTCACGACGTACTCTATCCAGTGACAAGGCATCGCCAGGACAACATTCTTCTTGACAGCATTTTTCTTGACAGCTTTCCTTACTACAACAGGGCTAGACTGAAAAACATTAATAAATGTTTTGATCTCCACACTATCTGTCTGATCGGTGGCTGTGTCCTTTTCTTGAGCTTGTCTCCATTTCTCTCTAGCCTCTTCTTGAGCTTTCTTGACTCCATCCAGTCCACACACCCAATCTGTGACAGTACAAGGACTATAGAAGTCGCCAGGAGTGTAGTTAGCTTTGTAACTGAGCTTGTGATTGCTGCCATTCCACCCTTGCAGGTAGTAGTACTTGATGTTGGGGTTGCGTTCACTTAGTTTCTGTGCAAATTCGATCTCCTTTAGAGCAGAGTAGACTCCGAGAGACAGTTTCTGCATCTCCTTGCTCATAGAATACCACATGTACAGGCTCACCACTCCGTTAGGGACAATATCGATTAGTCCAACAGCAACTAGCTTCCCATCCAGCCGATACAACTGGTGATGGGTCCCATACTCGATCCCATCAATAGTCTCATTTCTGATCGGGCTATTTACAGTATGCTGTGCATACGAGAACTCTGATTTGGATGGTTTGTTATGTTTGTGTTGATGGTATTCGTTATAGAGCTCAAACGACTCTCTCACGAACTGGGTAGGGATGGTTTCAATGGTCATACTGTCTGGCACTTTCTTGAGCACTTTCCGATAGCTTTTACGGGAACGATGGTTGAACTCTGAGAGGATCACTCTTGTCTCCCAGTCACTGCAATTCAAAGAGTGGTTATAACGGAATCGATACATCTTGACAGCTCCTCTGCGGTACCAGCCATTGTCAATGAGACATTGGTATTGGTGAGGGGTAAGACCATGTGGTCTAAAGACTAGCTCTTCTGAGTGATCATCACTTTCACAATTGCTGCAGCTTGTGTGGTTGTTACCACATAACCTTCCAACACGAAAAAGCGGTTGATCAGGTGACAGGCCTAGCTTAGAAAGCTGCTGCTTGTCTGTTTCTGAGAGAAAAGGAGCAGATGGATGTTGTGCAACCAGGAACCTCTCGTCATCTTGAGGAAGAAGAGTGAGTGGAATGCGAGTGATCAACACACTGTCATTATCTATGGGCAAAGGAGCTCCTGAAATTACCTCAGGCCATGTCAGACTGTCCTTCAATGCACTCAATAGTTCTTCCTCTTTGTCTTGGCTAACAGATAAAGTGAAGAGAGCGCTTTTCTCCAGTAGTGTGACTGCCCATCTTTGGAGGTCAGGATTGGCTCGAGTCAGACGATCGTTTTCTATCTTTTTCTGAACACCTCGAACAAAACCAAGTTCTCTCAGTCTCACAGCATTTATGTCTAAATCAACTGCTGCAAGGCTAAGCAAGACCGTGTAGCCAGCAACTTTGGCATCACCGGTTGAATTGAGTATCTCGTGAGCAGTTCTTAAAACCGGCATTGTCAGCACATAGCACTTATTAACTAGTGCCATGAAGCCAATCGAGGCTATTAAACCTAGAGACTGCCATACCAGATCCGCAACATTTGCTCTAGTGTGAAGTAGACGAAGGAGAACACTAACAACTCCACACTCTGCAAACATACGCTTGGCAGAGTCTCCTGATCCAAGAATGCGCAGAACTCGGCAGCAAGCACCAAGAGTAAGAGCATCAGTGTCAACCATGCGTTGATCAAGAAACGTAAACAATTTCTCATGGAACTTGTCATCCAATATACCTTGTTTATAGCATGGCTATTTAGTGCTACATTGCCGATGGCATGTATTGATGAGCGAGTGATCTGTGGCTCATAATGACTGCTAACCAATGAGTAGAGTTCTTGCATGTATCCCTGCGAGTAAAGGAGATCAGACAGATTCTTGTCGGCTGTAAGACTCAAAACAATTCGACTGAAATGTCCAGCATATTCTGTAGCCTCATTGTCGTCATTAGACGACCGCATACCCACCTGTTGGGCCAGAAGAACAATCATCGAAGGCAGCTTAGTAATGGCAAAAGATGTAATGTTTTGCAAATATGTATGATACAAACGAATGAGTACAACGACAAGATTAAGAGTGACCGACCGAAGCTCTCTTTTCAACTTTATTGTTGACAATACATTGACTACCTTGGTATGAAGATCCAAGTCTAGCACTGCTTGAGCCAATTCTTTGCCATTGATGACATGGATTACAGAGTGCACTGTAATGACTAGCAGGCGAGTTTCGTGCTGAAGATCGTCAACATCTGAAAAGATCTTAGAAAATATTGTTTCAAGAAATGGTTTATTGACAAAGGTTGGTGGTATTCCATTCTTGAAAAGCCGAACAGTGGTGGAATAGATTGCTAAACGATGCTCAGAAGTGACCAATTGATTTTCGAGAAGATTCTTGATAAAACAGACATGGTTGTTACTGTAAAACTTTTGCTTTAGCTTTTCATTTGCAGAATTAACAGTGAAATGACCGCGAACAAAGAATGGCAAGGAAGCTAGATCAGGAGGGAATTGTGACGAGACAGAGTCAATGGCAGCACAAGTAGGAAGAATGCATAGAGTGGGCCACTTTTCTGTTGCTTCTTTAAGTCGACCAACAATATCATACTGCATCAATAGCTCAATTGTTGGCTGTTCTTTTATATGAGTACACAGCAACGCCAAAAAATTGGCTATTTCCAAAAGAATTTCTTGATTCTCGCTCACTCCATTAGAAACATCTAAGATCCCTAGAATGAGTGTCATTAGTTCTCGACAGTTCAAACTTGCTGGAATAATAGTGGCAGGATATTTCGTACAACACAACAGAAGAAACTGGATGACCTGCAATGTAGACCTGTTCTGTTGGACGGCTTGAGCTTGAAGAATGAGAAATATAGCTGACAGCAATGTAGCACCATCAAGCTCACTCATGAAAGAAGGCGAATTCTCACACAGTTTCATCATTATCTTCCATATTAGCGACTGACACGCCATAGCCATGGAAAACTTTTGAGCAGCAAAGAGCAAAAGTAGATGAGAAGATTCTTCAACATACTGATCAGAACTGCTGGGACAAGCTTCAAGAAACTTGATTAAAGCACAAAGCAGCCCGGCTAATTCTTCTTTCTCCATGACATCGTAGCAGCCAACTAGCATTCTTAGCTTTCTGTGTACGCCATCACTATCAAGCTGTCGAAGGAGTGAGATTGATAGTCGTAAAGGAAATTGCCTACCACAAGCAATGGCTGGTTGAGTGAGACTACCATAGGTGTCTGTGTCGAATGCCTTGCAGTAAATTGCTGCAAGATTGGACACCAGTTCAGGAGAAGAAAAGGATCGTTGAAAACAGACAGAAAGATCGCCTGTCAATTCAATAAGTATAGGTCCTCTAGATGGGTGATCTTTCCAGCTGAAAGACGAAAGAGCTGAGAGCACAGAAGAGACCACCGGAAAAGTAGTGGAAGGAGAAGAAATTGGGACAAATTTACTAGCAGCCGAATGACATGCTTTTGTAACATTAGCAATGACATCATCATTGTGCAGGAACTTTCTGACCACTCTTTCAACAGCCAGCCACAACCTACACAGAAAACATTAATAATAGAGTGTAAATGTTCTAATTATGAGGTGAAAATTAGTGTCATGCAAATTAACAAAACTGAATCCAGAAAGTGAAAGTCAACGGAAACATTAATTTCTGACCAACCTTACGAATGCACCGTGTTTGTAGGATATACTTACCTTGTAAGCTGGAGTGGGGTACATTCCATACTTGTATCCATCAAAATTTCGTTGATAACAGACATGTCAGCATCACAATTTGGGTCAGTTCCTGTGATCACGAAATATACAATTTCTAAGTATTCTGGTCTGTTCAAAACAATCCTGACCTGTCGCCATGACACTGTTACATGAAGACCCGTCTTCTCGCTGAACTACAGATTCACTGGCTCCCATCCTGTCGATCACCACAGAATCCGAAAACTCGATCGAACTTCTCGGAAAGATCTCCGTTCGTAGGCGGGTCCCGAATTGGCATCACGTGGATTTGCCGATCTATCACGTGATATAGCCGCCACAAAGATGTCTCTTTCAAGGTAAGATCCACGAGTACAGCTTCTAGAACACACATGAGTCTTATTTCTTTCTTCTTAGCTTGTTGCCCAAGCCGACCCAGCTAGCCTATGACCCATCAGCTGAAACTGGAGGTGGGAATGCTTCTTACCAAGTATGTCTTAAAACTCACTATTCTCTGTCAATGTTGATGTGTGTGTATATTAAACAGCCTGTAACTAAAAAAGAGCCACCACCGTATGGTAGTCGAAGAGGATGGACTCCACGATCATTAGAGGTTGTGATATATTGTGTGTTGCTTACTCAATCACTCACTGCTGCTGTTAGGATTATGGCGACGGTGGGGCATTTCCTGAGATACATATAGCTCAATATCCACACAATATGGGCAAGAAAAAGGTGACTTTATTTACAGTAGATTGTAGATCCTCCTACTAAACTTCACTATTTGAACCATTTTCATGGCTCTGTGGCCACGGGTTCAGATAAATGAAGCTGTGTATTTCAGCCATACCTTGAGGATGCTGGCGGGCTTTACATGTTGGGCTACACAACCCATATGGCCATGGGCGATGCTCTGTATGTTCTTCTGTGTCCAGATTATTGGTGATGATTTTTTGAAAATCTTGCCAGCTTATTGGCAAACTTCTGGTTATGTGTGAGCAAGCTAAACTAGTTAGCAGAAAGCCAGAAACATATTTACTCACCATGATGAGTATGGCGGCTTCAACCTTCATTACGACACCTCTGCTTGGGCTTCATGTCCTTGATGCTTGTAAATCGGATATTGCCCACGCAATAGTGTTATTAATAACATACCCACAAATTTTATTGCTAACAATCTAGTTGTAGCAAATTTTTCCTATAGCAATCGTCAGCAGTAGTGCCGTTACAGCTGGATGCCACTGGTAAGCTGAAGTTTGATGCCTTAGCCAGGATTGGTCAGCGGAAGGATAAGGTAAACTGTTGTTAGACAGAGATATCACTGCCGCCTCCATTGCTACTTGTCTCTAGGTTGTGCATAGCTCACTACAGGCTATGGTCCCTGCTAATATCAGTGCCAATGACCCTGGACTAGTTCCTCCTGATGAAGAAGATTTAGAGAAGGTGACAGAAGAGACCAGGCAAGCCCTGGAAAAGCTGGTACAGAAGAAGGTATCAGCAGCTCAGCCTGTCAAAGCTGCAGAGAAACTGGCACCAGCTCAGTACATTAGGTTAGTATTTTGTTCATGTGATATGCTACTGCACCATCTCCTGCTCCTTAGGTACACTCCAAGTCAGCAGGGAGCTGCCTACAATTCTGGAGCCAAGCAAAGGGTTATACGTATGGTTGAAGCCCAGCGTGATCCTATGTCTCCTCCTCGCTTCAAGACCAACACCAAAATCCCTCGTGGTCCTCCCTCTCCACCTGCACCTGTGCTCCACTCACCAACAAGAAAAGTAGCCATTGCTATACTTGCCTTCGGTACAGTCTCATTATACCACCTTCTTTTAGGTTACAGCCAAGGAGCAGCAAGACTGGAAAATCCCTCCTTGCATTTCTAACTGGAAGAACAATCGCGGTTACACCATTCCACTGGATAAAAGGCTGGCAGCTGATGGGCGAGGCTTACAGGATCACACTATAAATGACAACTTTGCAAAACTAGCCCAGGCACTGTACATGGCGGACAGAGAGGCATGACAAAAATAGGCAACTGTGTACTTCTTATTATTGCCCACTCTACAGGCTAGAATTGCTGTGGAGACTCGTAACCAGCAGGAAAGGAGGTTTGCTCAAAAGACTCAGGAAGGCAAGGAAGCAAAGCTGAGGGAGCTGGCTAGACAAGCCAGAGATCAACGAGCGGGCATACGAACAGCTGATGCAGGAGGTGAGAAAGATATAACAAGTGATTTCACCTTGTTGTGATTCACCTTGCTGTGTGCTACCTACAGATGATCAAGAGGTAGCTAAAGAGAGAGATCAGTTGAGATATGAGCGACACAAAGAGAGGGAAAGAGATCGCAGAATAGCTCGTGCTCATCCTGATAAGCGGTAGCTAAAAATATAGATTACTATATTGCATTGTCAATATTTCTCTTCAGGTCTAAGCTAGATCGTAACAAGGACAGAGATATCAGTGAGAAGATTGCTCTTGGAATGCCTACTGGGGCTAATTCACAAGAAACCATGTTTGACCAGCGACTATTCAATAAGACACAGGTCAGCAGTCTATACTATCAACTCTACGTCTCTCTCATTTGTAATGTTGCTTCAGGGCTTGGACTCGGGCTATGGTCTGGAAGATGATACCTACAATGTGTATGATAAACCATGGCGAGCAGCTGGAGGGGCAGGGCAAGCTATATACCGCCCTAGTAAGAATATGGACAAGGATATCTATGGTGATGATGTTGAGAAACTTATCAATACTAGCAGGTGAGACAATGTGTTCTCCTTCTCGATTGTTCTGGTCTTTTTTTAGGTTCCAACCGGACAAGGAATTCTCAGGCACTGATCGTTCTCGTGTGCGTGATGGTCCGGTACAGTTTGAGAAAGAGGTAGTAGATGAAGATCTGTTTGGACTCAACCAGTTCTTGACTGAAGCCAAGAAGGCAAAGCGTCCGACAGACAGCTCCAGGTGAAATACTTATTGTGTCGCTGTAATGTCAACATTCTCTATTGCAGGGACAGCTCTCGCTCTAAAAAACCAAAATACTAAACTGTTGCAGTCAATTAATTTTTGTCTCAAACACGACATGTTAACTATTATGTCCTCCAATACTGCTGTTTGATAAAAGTGAAATCAAATGTACCATCAAGTAGTTACCCCACCCTTACGTTTCACAACACAACTGAGCTACAGTGAACTTTTGAACACTTATCATACTCACTGCCAGGTTCACCAAACCTTCGAATCACATGACTAGCTGACAAACACATTAATGAATGATCATAAAATTCAACTTCAACAGTTAGTAATTATGCTAGATGAATGAATCATTTGAATATCTTGCCGTCCTGGACTTCTTTGCCACCAAAGTCTCCTTCCCAGAGTAGGTACTTGTTGATCATTTGACGATGTTCCTCGTTGGCTGGATCCAACTTAGTGAAATCATAGGATGGAGCATCAATGTTCCAATTCTCGTTCAGCTGTGATGTAACACAAAATAATGATTGTCTACAATAACAAAACGACTTACAGAAAATGCCAGTTCTTGTCCCCTAAATACCCATATTCCTTCTATTGAAGCATTGTTGTTTTCACCGAGTATTAGTACGCTGGCAAATGCTGTTTTTCTCAGCTTATCAATTCGCTGAAACATTCCGCTGACAAGGTTACTGCACATAAATATCATCTTGAGCTCTTCTTTGTATTTGTAGTCTGCTCGCCATATGCTATACCCCTCAGGATCAAAATGCTCCCAGAAGAAAGGAATAGCTTTAGTGGCTGTGTCTTCATTTGAGTAGCTCCGCTTAAAGTCATCCATGACAAAGGTGCTAAATGAAGAGATAAAATCATTATTTTTAAATAAGAATTATATGTGTATACCTAGGAGGAAGGTCTGCATAGGGATCTGATTTTGAAGGTTTGGGAGTATCATCTTCCTCCTCAGCAGCAGCAGGAGGTGGAGCAGGTTTTGGCTCTGCTTTTGGTTGTGCTGGTTTTGGTTTCTGTTGTTGATCTTGTGCAGCTGGCTTTTTCTTATCCTTAGGGAAGAGCTGTTGATATTTCTTGGCTAGGAAATGAAAGATAAAGTCACTGTTAAGTTCAAAAAAGTATTGTGTCCTACCATCAAACTGTGCCATCTTCTCACATAGTGTTACGTCTCCTAAAACAGATTTGAACTGAGGCTGGTTGATACACGTGACAAACCATCGATTGACATGTACAAATTCAGCTCTAAATTTTGGTTCTAACACCTATTCAAATAGAGTTCAAAACCGTGATATTAACAAAACCAGTGCTTACCTGTTGATACAACATAAGAAGATTGCAACAGACTGTAATGTCAGCCAGTGTAACTCTCTCACCGACAAGGAAAGTACGAGTCTCGAGAGTAGAGTTGAGCACTTTCAGAAGACCCTTGATGCTTTCTTGTGCTTGCCGCGTTGCCTTCAAACACAACAAACAATGGTCATTATCTTTAAAATGTATTGAAGTACCTCTTTGTTGTACTGTGTGAGACCAAGAGTAGGGAAGACCCAGACACAAGCTTGTGGAAGTATTTCATTATCAGCAAAGTTTATGTACTGTTGTACTAAAGCAGCATCTCTGTCGGATGTGCCTCTTAGTTCAGGCGATGCAACTAGGTTGACAAGAGGACACAATAGGTGATGGATTGCAACACAGCAGTATTATACCATAGTAGGCTATTGCATTGCTTTCATATATTGGTGTTCCATCTGCTGCTTCAAATGCAGGAACCTTTAGTAAAGATATCCAGATTTCACAGACTGAGAAACAACAAATTACACACCTTTCCCAAGGGAAACTTCGACAAAAATTCGGCAGTTTTATTGGTCTTGCCTAAGACGAAGTCAGGTGGATCACAGACACAATTTACTTTAGCCTCGCTGTACTCTGCAGCGATTAGGACCTTGTAGGCACGGAAATTGTCAGGATACGTGTACAGGGTCTGCATCGAGAACAAAGAAGAATAATGGTCAATAAAACAACGATTCATATGATTGAAATAATAAGGACTGTTGAATATGATGGATTGAAACACACTAAATGGATAAACAACAGTAACTTACTCCAGCCATTGCTGCGCAAAATGTACAATATATGCACACGCTGATTTTTCTCTATACTTTTCACGCATGCGCAGTTCTAACCAAAGCCAAATCAAAATGGCCGCCATAATTAGACGAATTCGCAACTTTAGAGCTACTTCACTTCAGTATGGCAAGAGTTGGAGCACATCAACTGTTCTCAGAGAGGGCTATAGACATCTTCACACGTCGAGAGCAACATTTGGAGGTGGAAAGTCATTTGTACATAGAGATACACCTGAGAACAACCCAGACACTCCTTTTGAGTTTACTTCTGAAAACATGAAACGTGTGGAAAAGATAATAGCCAACTATCCTGATGGTCACCAAGCGGCTGCTGTTATACCTGTGCTTGATCTTGCTCAGCGTCAGCATGGCTGGTTGCCGATATCGGCCATGAACAGTGTGGCAGAAATACTCAATATGCCACGAATGCGTGTGTACGAGGTAGCCACATTTTATACTATGTTTAATCGAGATCCTGTTGGCAAGTACCATGTGCAGATTTGCACTACGACACCATGTATGCTGTGTGACTCTGACGCCATCTTGAATGCTATTCGTAGCAAGCTGGGTATTGAAGTGGGAGAGACAACCAAGGACGGGTTGTTTACTCTAGGTGAGGTAGAGTGTCTGGGAGCATGCGTGAATGCCCCTATGGTGCAGATTAATGATCACTACTATGAGGATTTGGAGCCTCAAGACATCATTGATATTCTTGACGAGTTGAAGGCTGGAAAACAACCCAAACCAGGCCCTCGTAGCTGCCGGCATGCCAGTGAGCCAATTAGTGGACTAACAAGTTTAACTGGAACTCCTATTGGCCCAGGATATGGTGTCAGAAAGGATCTTTAGATATTCACATGACATTGTACAGTACTTATCCAGCATTACGTATAGTTATTACAGTCATAATAATACATCCTTTTTCCACTGAGCCACGCCCACAATATTGCTGCTTGCGCGTAGTAACGAGCGCGTCCACTACCCAGCGCGATCTTCAGTGATTATGTTTGGAAGCAAAAGAGCGCTTGCTGAAGGATGTAACATTGTCCACAACGATGATATGTGGTAGGAAAAATTATGTCACGATTTTCACGTCACTTGCTTGCATGCTTTTGCAGGAAGGATCACGTGAGTTCGGAGCTGCGCACAGCGCGTAAATGGCCGCACTTATGGGGTCATATGATCGACCTATGTCAGGAGGTGATCTCAATAAAATGATAATCTTCTCATCTAACCTGTTTTCTCTTCAGGCAAACTGTTCGCTGCAGCTAGAAGGAACTACACAGCACCACCGGGTCTCGCTTCCCACAGTTCCTCTACATCTCTCCTACACCAATCAGATCAGAGAGACTGAAAGACAAATGAAGATGATGCAACGATACAGCCGATACCCACAAACTACAACCGGGGCAGTGGGCTGGGACAAGAGCAAGTTGGGAGAGAAATCTTGGAAATGGTTCGGCAGTCGTAAGAGAGGCAAACTGAGCATAAGCAAACTTTTAAATCAACCGGAACCAGACCTTATACAGAGAACAATGCCATAATATTGTTGTGGTCAATAAAATAATTTTAATGCACAGGAACACATCAACACACACACACACACACACACACATGATGGTATAATATTATTAACAGAGAAGTGTTATCTCAAAATAAACTTTTCTATGGTCGATGTACATTACAGAGAAGGAGCCTCAGCATAGGAAGGAGATCAGGAGAATTGTAGTACCACTCACAAGCCATTTCTTACAATTATAATACAAAGAGAAAGAAAGTGCTGAGATAGAAAAAGACGCTTGCCAAAGTTATGAAACATCTTGAGCTCAAAACTGCGTGGAGAAAAAAAATTGTAAAAATATACAGCATAAACATCACTGTGCTGACTCACTTCAATCACGTCGAAGCTTGTCTACTAGTCTGGTCACTACTGGGGGCTCCCTCAGTTAGGTCCACAAGTAGAGCATCTCCCCCTCCCTCTGGGCTGAGGAGATCAAGAGGTGTTCGTGACTCTGCTCCTAGGTCAGGTGGAAGGTCATGTGATTGGGCAGCAATATCTGGAGGTGAGGAATTAGCAGTGAGTTGCGATCCACGAACAGCAGCTGGAGCAAGTGGCTGACTAGTTGAAGAAGACACATCAACTATGTCTGGCAGTTGTTCCGCAGTGCTTCCTAGAGGTTGCTGGTGACTGCTGCCAGATGAGCCCTCTCCAGATCCTCCTGCTGCGAGCAAATCCAGTTCCATTCCTTCTCCTGGCCGAGGTGAAACAGGAGACAAGCTACCATCAGGGCTACTGCAGCCCTCTCGTGGGCTGTGACTTTCACTCTCAGCCTCGTATACAATCAGGGCATCAACAGTCTTCTCCATTTCGGCAGGAGTGGCCGATCCTTTATCCATCACAGGTGCTCTCTTGAACGGATCTTCCTTCATCATGGCTGCAGCTGTCTCCTCATTATAAACATTATCTAATGATCCTACTAATGAAGGATCAACCTCCTTTTGCTCATCATCGTCATCATCAACAACTAATAAAGTGATTAAAATCTTTATAATAGCAGTAGCTGGATATTACATACCTTCTTGCTGTGGTGGCTTTTGTTGTTGTTGCTCTTCTAGTTGCTGCTGTTGTCGCACTTGATTTTGCTGTTTTTCTCTTTGTTCTTTCTCTTTGTGGTTGCGTGAACGATAGCCATCCATCTCTGCTAAAAGTTCTCGAATGAGTTGTCGATCACGCTAAACAATGATGATAAAATTTAGATAACTACATTATGATAATAAACTTACTACCTGGTCCACTTTGTATGTCTTGGGCATGTCCAGTAACAACAATCTGTGGTTCATGCGAAGGGCAAGCTTTAAAGCCATTAATCCAGCTATACGAATGTCATTCTCTCTCAGATCAACATGACTAATAAACTTGCTCTCAGCCAATACCTCTGCCAGTGCTATGGCTCCTAACATTGAGTAGAGTATTACCCCTCAATAATCTCCTTTTACACATACCTTCACAGGTAATTCTTGAGCCTGACAAGAACAGTCTGTCTACAGAGCGATTTGCCAACAAACCCAACTTTAACATAAACAAGCCATTGTCTCCAAATTTGTTATTGGACACATTCAGTTCTCTCAGTGTACGAGTACAAGGCTGAGGAAGAGTCCATAACATTATTGCATTGCTGTATAATCAAGGCTTACCAGCATGGCTGATATATGATGTATTCCATCGTGTGTTAGGCTGTTAGTATGAGCAGTTAGCACTTCTAGGCCTTCTTGCTGTTCTGCTATACCAGCACATATGTACCGAATACCAGGATCCTATGGGAATTCGACAGTATTCTATTACTACACAACTCAGAGTGATACCAGTAATTAATCTACACATAATAGAGTAGCTCACTACAATGTGCCGACACATACCTGGAGGTTGTTATCACTGACATCCAGTATACGCAATGTCTTGTTAGAGCGTAGTATACTGCCGAGATGCTGGCCATCTTCTGGTACAAGATGATTACGAGCAAGATAGAGCTCCTCAAGATTCTCATTAAACTTCATTGCAGCCACTGGAGGAGAGATAAGTAACAAGCTACTTGTGTGTAGCATGTGGTTACTCACTCATGATAAATGTTCCTTTTCCTGACAGGTGATTTCCCTCGATCCTAAGAACACGAAGTCCACAGTTAGCACGTACAGAACGTAGCAGTAGTGTAAGTGTCTGCTCATCTAGTCCACAGTAACTGACATCAATAGTGTGAAGGAATGGACTCTGCAAATAAGGGAAGGTTAATAAAGACCTTGTGTGCCAACATTCTAACACACAATTGTTCACTAGCTAATGCACTCACTTTTTTCAACGTTCTCCCAATTGTTAACCACGCTCGCGGTCTGAGCTTGTTATTGTGAGCCAACAGTACTCTAGTAGCACAGCCATAGAACTCAACCATTTCACACAGCGCAATAATACCCTGCAATAGGTTATCCAATAGCTAATTATACATACACTAACAAACAGGCTGTACAGAGAATAGTATAAGCACAAACGCACAACATGCATACTCTTGTCGCACACCTCATCTTCAAGACTGGTTCTCTCTAGTTTAAGAGTGTTTGAATGAATTCTACTTAAAATGGACTCCAACGCCTCACATGATCTATTATCCAGTTTAACACCTAAAGACAAAAGATAAAAATCGTAAATACAGCAATTTTATTACTTCTTGTAAGGGTAAAGCATAGAGTGTAGACCGTAAATCATGGAGTACTATGCGTTAAAATCTCATTAAGTCTTTCATCATGGTCCACTGTGTGAATAAATTGACACTTTAGTGACTGCAAGGTGATGCTTGATAAAATCTCAGTACACAGCTTTTGTAAACAGAAGCGATACTGTCAACTAAAAATTATTCCCGGCTATTAATTACCATTACAATATCAACCACAGTCAATTAAGTACACGAGTAAGAACACAAAACACCGTTCATAGTTGATGGTTACCTGTAAGATCAATCGTATCAATAGGATCATCGAGACTGTACAGACCCTGGGGAAGAGGAGGATAAAACAGTGCTCACAGTATGTGTACAACTGATTGCACAAAAATGAAACAGAAATCTCTAGACATAGTAAGCATACCATCATGTGCAATAGACACACACTACCTTGAGCTGATCTAGTAGTATCTGAATTGGTTTGACTCTGTTCACAACACACTCCCTCTGATAGTGCTCCATCATATCCTTAACTGTCTCATTAGTGTCTGAACAAAATCACAGTGAGTTTAAACCAGCAGAGAACCACGAATGCACCTTTTCTCCACAGATCTTTGTCGTTAAACTCCACTTCTAGTTGTTCATCTCTGAATTTCACGTGTTTCTTGTTTGGGGACTTTGTACGAGCATTTCTCCAAGGAGCCTCATCGTCATCATCATCATCCTCCTCTTCTTTTAAGCAGCCTTCAGTACTGACTCCCACAGCCACCACCTCACTCATTGCTGTAACAGCATTACCAACACCCATCATTGTCTGAATAAAGAGAATTTAAAGAAGAGGGTAGCATTAGCAGTAGCTCCACCCTACACACCTGAGGCAGTCTAATTGAGGGATCTGGATGTTCACTATCGGTAGAATTTCGTCGGTCATGGTCTCCTCCATCTCGTGAGACGATATTTACACTACTTGACATTGTATTTACCTGGGAAATGTTTTAATACTAACATCACAGCTTCACAGTCACGTGATCTCATCTCTCACCTGTTAGTGTTTCCCGAGGAAGTATCCAGCATATCGTTCAGACCTACTAGCCTCTTCGTCTTCTATCCCTCTCTATACGCGTTTCTGGCTTCAGGCTACAGCCAGCGACAGAACAGCAGGGAAGTGCTTATTGGTGGAGGCAGAGTTTTGCTTTAGTTATCACGTGCCTGTTTTCCGTCTTTCTCCGTCTACGCAAATCTGAGGGTGGAGTTTGGAGGACCAAACACCGAGGCAAACACACAGCCAACAGACATGTTCTACAAGTTCAGCCAGGCCTCGAGCAAGCTTCAGGCGACCGAGGCAAGAGCAGCCTATGGTCCTCAGGTAACTGTAAACACCAAATTTCCGTTTTGTTAGCCATAATATATCCGTTCCCATGTAGAGTTTTGCTCAAACTGCTGCTGTGGCAGAGCCAAAACACATACCACCCTACAAACCATCTGGAAGCTTCATGATTGATCGGTCTATCAACAAAGTGAAGCATGTTCAAAAAATCTTTCAAGTATGTGAAGTGTATGTGGTTTGAACACTCTCTACTCTATTCAGGAGGGTAGTCTTCCAGTACATCTGAGAGGTGGTCCGATGAATATACTAATATATCGCGGTGCTATGATAGGATCTTGTGTGGGCCTTGGGTTAACCTATTATGCTATATACAGTATGGCTACTGGTCGGATGAAGAAGAAAGAACAATAGAGACATCACTATAGCTATAGCATTGTAATTTAGACTGTTGTTACATTACTAGTAGACACCATCACCTGAAACAATGTCCCAATTAACTATCAGCTAAAACCAACGTATTTTGGTGATTTAGCATGTGATCCATTGGCATAGCTTCAATGATTTTGTTACCAGTATTTTAAGAGAAATCAATATAATAGTGATACATCTATTGATAACCTAACTCTGGAGGATAAGATGCAACTGGTATTTTGATCTGAACTGATTTCAATGTTCCAGCTCCCTCCTTAGCCTTCTTAATAGGCTTTTTTACTTGCTTGCTTGTTGCTCTTTTTTTCAGAGGAGATAATGACATTTTCTTTGCCAGCGATATCTTCACAGGTGATATGGCAATCCTAGGTGTCTTGGTCCGTGGCAATGAAGTATTGTCCACTGACTTCTCACTTGCTAATCTCTTCCCCAGCTTATTGGACGAATCTTTGCTACTCTCACTACTATCCGTCTGTGATCGCTTTGCCACTTTCCTGGATGATTTCCTTGTGCTGACAGAGCTCTTTCCCTTGCCACTATATGATGGTCGATACTCTTCTTCCTCTGAATCAGAAGGAAGGAATTCTCCATCTGATGACTGATCATTGTCTTCATCATTTTCTGACTCACTGTCAGAAAGCTCCTGTACAGGTTCTTCATCAACAATTTCAACTGCTTCTTTTTTCTTTGGCACAGTAGCTTTGCTCTTCTTATCTTTTGCCTTTACACTAGGCCTCTGTTGTGAAGCAGTTGGTACTTCTTTCTTCTTCTTGACACTCACTACACTGTCAGTGTCTTCACTCTCTTCAGCCTAAAATTAAGCATAAACTTGAGAGCATAGGAATGTAATATGCCACACACCATTCTAACAGACCCAGACAGCCAGTCTAGTCCCTTACTGTCGGCCTTCATTCCTCTTTTTTTCAACTCATCTTCAAACATTTTCTTCATCTTTGAGTAGTCCGGTTTCTGTGAGTACTCGAGGCTATACACATACTTCATGTACTCCTCCAGGCAACCTGGAGTAGCAGGCCCACCAAAACAGTCTGTCATTAGCTTTTTTATGTTTGACTTGTACCTAGAAAAATGTGAATTCTGTGTGAACAATTATGTTGGAGATTTACATTGATTTCTGATTGGCCACTTTTTGTTTGTCAGTCAAACACTTTTCCCAGGGTAGTTGACCAGATGCCCACTGCAGCAAACAGTATCCAAGAATCTCTAGATCAGACCTTCTAGAACAGTCTAAAAAGACATAAAAATGAGATATTGCAAAATTTTACAAGCACATCAACATACACGCTCCATTGTGAGCATCAATGCTAGTGAACTCGATGGTGCCATCATGACAACGACGGCGATCCTCTTCATACTTCTTGTGGTCTCCTTCTGGATTATAGCGATATGCTAATCCATAGTCAACCAGGTACACCTGCCAGAGTGATAAAGAAGTAGAATAAGCTTGGTCAAAACACAGTATGTTGAACCTTGTGTGCATTGCGAGGGCCATACCCAATGAGAATGTTAGAACCTTTTACATCAGCATGTACATACTCATTTGAATGGAGATACTCTAGAGCTTCAAGCTGAGTAAAAAAGAATGCACCATGTTACTGCATCATATGATAATGAAACTAACCATTTGCAGACCAATGTAGCACACTGTTTTGACACCGAAGCTTCCTTTGTTCTCCCGAAACAATTTTTCTACATCTTCTCCAAAACGTTCCATCACAAGGAAGCGATATTTTGTGGTCGATTCTTGGTGCAGACCAGATGCAACATAGACAGGCACAGGCAAATATTGTAGCTTATGATCTCGAATCCAACAAGCAACTATCAGAATAATTGTAGTTATAGTCTAAACAATTAAGAGCTATAAACTTACTCATTTCTTGCTTGGCTGCTCGTTGATAAAAGGCTAACTCAGAAAATAAAGGACCATTCTCATGAGGTTCCTAACAAGTTATTGATAATTATAATTGTCATTTAAGGGTGGAAATCCCAAACATCAGGATTACGAATATTTTGGTTTCTACTGTTAGTTGAAGGCTTGGTCAGTCACACTGATCACCCAAGAAAGTCACCATTCGTTTTGTGGGCGTAGCAAGCCCCACCCAATGACGAAAAGTTGCGTTTCTTTCCTGAGCATGCCACACTCACACAAAATGTCAGACATAAACTTTGGTACACAAGGAAGAAACGTATGTATGGGATTTTGCAAAAAGGTCTCTGTCTGTAAGTTACAGAGGGGCGAATATTTAATGAGAAGACACGATTTCGGCAAAAATCCCCTACCAGCAAGAGCGATGGAAGAAGATACATCTCCTTTTGCCAGAGCGCCAAAAAAATGCCACCTGACGCCCTCCCCACAACCCACCCACCCCTATGTGGGTCTCTCGTGATTGCCGAGTACGAAATAATTTTGTTCCAAATACGGCAAGTGCTATTGGAGTGTGGGTACACCCATTTTCCTTGTAAAACGGGCAAGTAATAGCCAGGACACTGTAGATTACATTGTGCAAAGGGCAGCAAGAAAGAATAGTTCGGCTTTTCCTGGCTTAATGCACACCCAGAGGCATTTAAAAATGTTTGCACTGAATGCAGTTCAAGGGATAAAAATGTACAGCAAGCGCAATTCTGTGCCAGCATAAAATGCCTGGGAATGAGGTACCCGTCTATTAGAGTGAGTGGGTAAATACCCACATCAGAATACTTTTTCTCACTACACCCAGCATAAACAATCCCTGGACAGAATTTTTCTGAGTAAAAAATTAATAACAAAACTTATGGGATGCAAGACAAAAATCCTAACATTGAAATATGTCGTATTCTAACACAAATCACAATAAATTTCAAACTAGTAATCATACTTTAAGTAAGCTCAAACATAATTTTAAAGCTAGTGTAACACCTTGGTTTATGAACTTACAACTTTAATAACATGTCTTGGATCCTTTGCAGTTTCTTTGCCTTTTAATGTGGCCTGGTATATCTCTCCAAACCCACCCCTACCCACGGACTTTCCCAGTATCCACTGCTTCTTGAGTAGGTCCGTAAGCACACTTCCAGCTGGAATAGGCTTTGGCATACTTCTTTTGGTAGTCTGCTTGAGTACTACGCATGGCTTTTTAGGTGCTGGTTTTGAATCAATCGCACCATCTATTGAAGAATCTTTAGTTGGTCGCTTTCGAGGCATCGTGTTGCAGTTGCTAGTACTATAGTATAGTTAGTGGGACTGGTAGTATAGTACTTTGTACCCGCCCTTTCCCGCGCAACGTCAGTTACGTCACCAGGCCAGATCGTATCTCTTATCTTAGTCTTTACTATCATTCCCATACACAGTATGGGTTGTCATTATAGCACTCAACACACCGTAAAAATATAGACAAGAGTATAGTAACACAGTTTAGACAAAAGCCTTAGTCCATTCGTCCAGGCATCCAAAGCAATCCCTGGCTTGCTTGGCATTAGCCCCACAGGTACTCTTTAGCCAGTCAATGAACAATTCTTCGTCCTTTTTTAGGATCAAGAATTGACCGAGTAATGTGTACGCCTTGTCAAATCCTTTCTCGGATAGTTTACCACCAAGAACTGGGCCAAGTCCAGCTATTTCAGTAACTGGTTTCTCTCCCATTGGTTCAGAGACAAAATTACGGTGCTTCTGTGACGTTGAAGACATATTCTCTTCAGTACTCTATAAACAAAGCTTTGTATAGACTGCAGTGACGAGAGAAAAGTGTAGAAATTACAGAGAGAGCCAAAACCAAACCTACCAGTTTTAAGTACTTTTCTGCTGCTGCTGCGGCGCGCCCAAAATAGCATCACGTGAGTTCATCACGTGATCCCCGCATGCATGCATAGCATATGCATAGCGCATGCTACATACTGCACTAGCACTGTGTCGACATGTCAGCACTGTGTAGTTAGGTTATAAAATCTCCCACGACGAGTTCATCGCCTGATCACCAACCGAAATGGCTACGGCTACCAGCCCTGAATTATGTTTGGTGACCGGTGCTTCAGGCTACATAGCAGGTCATGTCATCAAGCAACTGCTAGAGCGTGGAGAGGTGCGCGTGCGTGGGACGGTGCGAAGCCTAAAAAATGAAAAGAACGAAAAACTCCGTAGCCTTGTGCCCGATGCAAAATACCCTCTGGAGCTGGTAGAAGGAGACCTGCTGAATGCCGAGTCCTGGATAGAGGCTGTGAAAGGATGTTCAAAGGTCTATCATGTCGCATCTCCCTTACCCCGCGGGACTCCAAGGGACGAAAACGAACTTATAACCCCTGCTGTTGAAGGCACCCTAAACGTACTCAAGGCGTGCGTTGAAGCTGGGACAGTGAAAAGAGTTGTCCTTACCAGCTCAGTAGCGGCTATATCTAATGGTCTGAATGCAGAAAATGGTCGCACCTACACATCAGAAGACTGGTCTACGGAGGGAAGTTGCGGTGCCTACGAGAAGAGCAAGTTGCTAGCAGAAAAGGCAGCTTGGGACTTTGTGAAGCAGTTGGAAGAGGACAAGAAATTTGAACTTGTTGCTATTAACCCTGCAGCCGTTTTTGGGCCTTTTGCCAGTCCTACTTCTGTCAATTCCACTTCAGTCAGCATCATAAGTGACATTTTAAACAACAAGTTTGCTGCCTTTCCTCGTGTAAGCATCCCTTCAGTCGATGTCAGAGATGTTGCTAAGGCTCATTTGGCTGCCATGGAAAAGCCTGAAGCAGCTGGTAACCGCTTTGTTCTTTATTCCAAGAGTATGTGGATGAGAGATATGGCTGATACTATTGCAGCTGAGTTCAAGCCAATGGGTTACAAGATTTCTTCAATGAATCTACCCAAGTTTGGATTGTGGATTTTCAAATGGTTTAGTGCTGATGCAAAGATGATGTACCCATTGGTTGACGTAGAGTACAGCTACGACACAACTAAGCTGAAGGATATATTGGGTATTGAACCAATCGACCTCAATGCTACAATTATCGACACGTGCTATAGCCTCATTGAGTATGGTGTGGTTCCCAAGACTGCCAATTACAGGAATCCAAAATCAACTGAAGCAGAAACAGCAAGTGAACAACCAGAGGAAAAACCTAAAGCAGAACCTGCTACTGAACCAACCGAAGCCAAAACAGTACAAGAAGAATCTCCTGAAGAGCTTGTTTCAAAGCAGAATGAATCAGAAGTTAAGTCGACTGAAGAGGAGACACAAGAAGAAGGTGCTACCAAGCATGATGAACTAACTGAGCCCAAGTCAGCTAAAGAAAAGACACTAGAAACTACTAGTACTGAAGAACCTGCTTCTGAACAGAAGGAAGAGTCCCCTTCAAAAGAGTAGATAAGTTTAGCTTGATGCATTAGTATTAAAAATTATTTTTAGCTTCATTTTTAGTTCAGTTTGTCAAGATCTTGCACATTATGATAAGAATCCGTGCCCAAAATAACATCACGTGACGTAGAGTGTTGCGCAGCTGCATGGAATGGCTACGGCTACCAGCCCTGAATTATGTTTAGTGACCGGTGCTTCAGGCTACATAGCAGGTCATGTCATCAAGCAACTGCTAGAGCGTGGAGAGGTGCGCGTGCGTGGGACAGTGCGAAGTCTAAAAAATGAAAAGAACGAAAAACTCCGTAGCCTTGTGCCCGATGCAAAATACCCTCTGGAGCTGGTAGAAGGAGACCTGCTGAATGCCGAGTCCTGGATAGAGGCTGTGAAAGGATGTTCAAAGGTCTATCATGTCGCATCTCCCTTCCCTCGCGGGACTCCAAGGGATGAAAACGAGGTTATAACCCCTGCTGTTGAAGGCACCCTAAACGTTCTCAAGGCGTGCGCTGAAGCTGGGACAGTGAAAAGAGTCGTTTTTACCAGCTCCATAGCGGCTGTATCTAACGGTATGAATGGAGAAAATGGTCGCACCTACACATCAGATGACTGGTCTATAGAAGAGAACTGTGGTTCTTATGAGAAGAGCAAATTGTTAGCAGAAAAGGCAGCTTGGGACTTCGTGAAGCAGTTGGAAGAGGACAAGAAATTTGAACTTGTTGCTATAAACGCTGCAGTTGTTTTTGGGCCTTTTGCCAGTCCTACTTCTGTCAATTCAACTTCAGTCAGCATCATAAGTGACATTTTAAACAACAAGATTCCTGCCTTTCCTCGTGTAAGCATGCCTTCAGTCGATGTCAGAGATGTTGCTAAGGCTCATTTGGCTGCCATGGAAAAGCCTGAAGCAGCTGGTAACCGCTTTGTTCTTTATTCCAAGAGTATATGGATGAGAGATATGGCTGATACTATTGCAGCTGAGTTCAAGCCAATGGGTTACAAGATTTCTTCAATGAATCTACCCAAGTTTGGATTGTGGATTGTCAAATGGTTTAGTGCTGATGCAAAGCAGATGTACCCATTGGTTGACAAAGAATTCAGCTACGACACTACTAAGCTGAAGGATATATTGGGTATTGAACCAATCGACCTCAATGCTACAATTATCGACACGTGCTATAGCCTCATTGAGTATGGTGTGGTTCCCAAGACTGCCAATTACAGGAATCCAAAATCAACTGAAGCAGAAACAGCAATTGAACAACCAGAGGAGACACCTAAAGCAGAACCTGCTACTGAGCAGAACGAACCAACCAAAGCTGTAACAGCACAAACAGCACAAGAAGAATCTCCTGAAGAACCTGTTTCAAAGCAGAATGAATCAACTGAAGCTAAGTCGACTGAAGAAGAGACACAAGAAGGTGCTTCCAATCATGATGAGCCCAAATCAACTGAAGTAGAGACACATGAAGAAGGTGCATCCAATCAAGATGAACCAACTGAGCCCAAGTCAGTTGAAGAAGAGACACAAGAAGGTGCTTCCAATCATGATGAGCCCAAATCGACTGAAGTAGAGACACAAGAAGAAGGTGCATCCAATCAGGATGAACCAACTGAGCCCAAGTCAGTTGAAGAAGAGACACAAGAAGGTGCGTCCAAGGAGGATGTACCAACTGAGCCCAAGTCAGTTGAAGAAGAGACACAAGAAACCACTGAACAACCTGCTTCTAAGCAGGATGAAAAAAAGGAGGAGTCCTCTCCAGAAGAGTATTAAATAATTATTAGGTCAACTATTTCTGCAATGTTGTTTTTAGCTTCACTTTTGTCTATGTGATGCGTTGGGTACGGTACGGTACATTGCGTTCGACGTTCTCGTGCACGCGCGCGCACACAATGCACGCGTGATCAGAAGCTAACACGTGACAAAGAACAGCACAGCTGAGTTTGATTTGTTCGTCCCGGCTTGTCTCTGGAGTCTGGACGAAGATCTTGCGTTACTTTGCGAGGCGCCTCTCTCTCTTGAGAGGGAGAGAGAGTAGGATTCGCTTAACTCATCTCGCTTGTTCACACGATGGATCTGGTATTGCATTGTTGTTGCGCAATCACTCGTATTTTTATTGAAAACTTTTGCGAGTGAGCAAGTCAGGACGAGCGAACTAGCGTATCAAAAGAGTTGTCAAAATTATGTCTCGAGCAACGAAAAGAAAGCACGTGGCAAAAGAAGTTATGGAAGATTTGGTGGAGCCCACAGATACCCAAGAAATTGTAAAGGTAGGAGTTATTATCATGTAGTGACTAGAGTCCAGTTAACATTTTCTATTGGTCCAAGGTTGAGTGTGGGTGTGGTAACAATCTGCACAGGGTCCAAGCATCAGATGGCAGGCAGTTTCTTGTAAGCATGCCCCGAAAATTTAGGCGTAATGTGTGGATTAAAAAAGGTACAGTTGCATTATGACTAAGAATAAGCACATTTCATTTCAAGTATACTTAGGTGATTATGTGGTAGTTGAAAGTATTGCTGAAGGACGCAAAGTGCAAGCAGAAATTGTAAACATTCTTTTTCCACAGCAGGTTAAGCACTTGAAGGAGGAGAACATGTGGTTAGTAAAGTGTACTAAGAGTGTTTACAATGGTCTTTTTTGCTTTGTCTATGCATTTGAGTTGTCTAAAAAGGTATAATGGGTTGCTACTTTAAGGTGGACTAATGCGATGTTTAGTTTTATTTTCTTTGCTATACGCACTTGAAGCAGCAAACAGACAGCTGCTACAATGTTGCAGCATCGCTACCTCACTAAGAAGCATTTTTGCCATCTGTATTTTGCTTGATATGCATACAGCCACGAGTAAACACAAGCAAATAAATTTTACATACTTGTTTCAATGCTGTGCCAATCGCTATGCAAGCTTCTTTGTGACTGAACTCTGACGCAAGCATGGGTTTCTCAATCTTCAACTTGGAAGTACTAAAACAGCAAACTTGTATGCACACATTTACTGAACCCTACGGTCATCGTTTTTCAAGCTGAGCTATGCGTGTGTGCAAGCATTACAGTTGAATGTCATGCAGTAAAAATTTTATAAATCTGCAAGACTATATGAAAACTATAGGTCATAATAGGTTTGCATTCTAAACTTTCAGTAGCATCCATTATTGTTATATCACTGTACGAGTACATGCCATACTCACATTTATAGCATAGCTACGAGTATTTGACCAATCAGATTGCTCAGTTGCCGGGTTATAATTCTCATATGACCCGCGGGCTTTCATATGACCCGCGGGCTTTCATATTACCTGGCTACAAGTTATTGTGTTATTAATAGAATTCATGATTGATAATACTATTCATAATAACTGCTGTATAAACAAAGTCGGAATACAATGTACAACACAGAAAGCAGGTGAATGATGACTGTGGAGATTTGCTGATATGTTTTAGGTACAGTGAACCAAGAGCTAGAAGCCTGCTGCTGCTGATGGTAGGAGCTAGTAGGGGGTGCAGAGTAGGTAGATAGTGCTGTAACAGAGCTGGATAGTGTCGAAGAGGCAGTGAAGGAGGAGCTGGTTAGTGGTGATGGAAATACTGGAACAGTATAATAGTAGATGAGAGAGTGGATTGGAGGCGAAGCTGGAAAAAGCTGGTGGGTGGTGTCAAGGCGGAGGTCAGCGGTAGTAGATGAAAGGGTGGAGCTCGCAAGGCCTAGGGCTGGGCTAGTATCCGGCGATGGAAGTCACTGAGAGCGAGCTGCGCGATGGTGTTGGTGGTACGTGGTAGCTGCCACTAGCTGGGATATAAGCTATTGCTGTTGGAAGACTAGCCGTAACTTGTAGAGTAGTTGGGTCAAAAACGTCGTCATCTTGGACAAAAACGCAGCAGCTCTGGACACTCAAGTCAGCAAGAGAGCGTTCCATTGTAGCTTTTGCGTCGAAAAGTACTGTTGCTATGCTATAAATAACTTAGATACCTCGTCCGCGGGTCATACGTGATTTATAAACCCTCCGCGGTAAGTAACGACCTCGCTACGCTCGGTCGTCACAACAACCGCGTCGGGTTTATAAATCCCGTATGACCCTCGACTCGGTATCTAACTATTATGTATGATATCGCATACAGGTCTTTATGAATAATTATTTATTATAATAGTGCTACTGCACCTGCCACCTTTAAGAGATTATAGTTGCAGAGCACCTTAGTGCGAGGCAAATAATCCTGACAGTGTTGGTGTGGTGGAAATCTCAGCTAGCATAATAATTATTTACTTTATATATCCATCACGCCCTGGAATGCAATAACTTACCCCCGGGGCCGTTACTGCTACAGTTGTGATGCTGTTCATATTATGAACTTGGAGATATGCCAGATGCAACTCGTGCATGAAACGCGCTGTGTGGTGAACATGAATGCTAGCTCCTGCTGTACGACGATTGTGTGACAACTGTCGCATAGTCTCGAGTAGTTTGAGTCGAGTCAACGGATTTACCATTTGCCTGCTGCACAAAGATCATGACATAGCCAAGTCGACTAGTAGAATGTGTAGAAGCTATGCATAGTGAATGACTGTCAAGTGTACTGGGCTTCCGTAGGGTGGGACCATGTAGATAATATTATCTATGGTGGGATGACGTCGAACAGCTGCAGAACTTTCCAACCACGTGATCTCCCCTGCTACAGTATGGTGTGCCCGGGCGCCCATGGGGTATTGCCCGGCACCCTCAGGGTAATAAATTGCACGAGGCATTCGTACTGCTAGTTAATGATGAAACTAACCATACATGATAGCAGGAGCCACTCCGTATTATCACAATACAATGGTGAAATCCGAACATGGCTGCCATCTGACACAGAAATCTATTGCTAGGATATGTTGCTTATTACTAATACTACTCTTATTCTATAGCATGTGCCGCGAAAGGCGAATAGTTGCAAAACTAAACACTGGGCATGGTCAATGCATTTTTCTCCTTTTTGGTCCGTCAATACCCCCTATGATACTACCGTACTGACACGTTAGACTCGTGTGCTTATATTTCCACAGCAAAGAAATAATTATGCACATATCAGACAATGATGCGCCTATCGCCTACATGAGGATTTTGCTGTTTACAGAGGGGTACATGGTCAATGAGCTCATGATGGGGCTGTTTTTTTTTGGTGTTCAATTTCCACAAGTTTCCGTTCATGAAATTTAAGTACACACAACAGAAACCAACTCTGCCGTGTCAGTGTTAATTCTGTGGAGTCTTAAAATCTCTAACTTAGCTATAATGTATTGGTTGTGGTTGTCGTCTCTATTACTTTTATCTTGACTGATAATTATTCTGTGTTGCTGTCCTCGCATACAATTTGCCCAGCAAGCTTGTACACCAGTTCAACATTAACTGCAAAATTTATCCTAGGCCAGCTGCATTCAATGAACCAAATCACACTTCTCATTCGGCTACTCAATCAGCTCTTGACAACGAGAGAATAACAAAAAGGTACACTAGCAATAGTCAATGTTTCTTTTATTTATCTCTCTCTTTATCTAGTACTCAAGAAACTGGTGATAGTAGTGAAGATAGTTCAGATGATGATAGTGATTTGTTTGTCAACACAAACAGACCTCCGTTGCTTTATGATGACGATGATTCTGATTCCGAAGATTGAAGTCATTTTTACATGCATCTTTTTATTATAATTATTTCTAATGTAATTCTGTTTCTAATACAAAAACGACCCTTACTAATTATTTTGTCCATGCATGCCAAGCGCTACTGCGTGTAGATTCATAATCAAATTACGAAGTGGATGACGCATGCATAATACATTTTGTCGACCGCAATAAAATACTGTGCATAGCGCCTTGCAGTAGTTGGCAATTCAGTTGAGCAATGTCTACTGAGGCAGATAAAGAGGCTCCAGCTCCTCAAGAGGAGTCCCAGAATAACACAGAAGCTCCTAAGTCCGAGGAACCCCAAACCACCACGGAAGAAATTACAGAGCAACCGGCTAATGAAGAAGCCCCTGCTGAGGCTGCTGCAGCACCAGCTGATGAAGGGCCACCGATTGTGCTGGTAACTGGCGCGTCTGGTTTCTTGGCGTCGCATATTGTTCAACAACTGCTGCAGCAAGGTCGATATCGCGTACGAGGGACCGTGAGAAACAAGGATCGCGAAGACAAAGTCAAGCCACTCAAAGAGCTACCTACTGCCAATCATCCACTGGAGCTCGTAGCTGCCGATCTAAACAAAGAAGACACGTGGACAGACGCTGTTAAGGGGTGTACATATGTGCTGCACGTAGCGTCGCCTTATCCTAGGCTGACAAAGCAGCCAAAAAACCCTGATGTAGTCATTCGCCCTGCAGTGGACGGCGCATTGAATGTCCTAAAGGCTTGCGCAGAATCAGGGTCAGTGAAACGTGTCGTGCTCACTAGCTCTACAATGGCAGTTAGTGGCGGGTTAGGTGGAGAACCAGGCAAGGTGTACACGGAAGAAGATTGGGCTACAGACGAAAGTTGCAAAGGAGCATACGAGAGAAGCAAGTTTCGAGCCGAAAAAGCTGCCTGGGAATTCGTCGAGAAATTGGAAGCTGGAAAGAAATTTGAGCTAGTAACAGTGAATCCCAGTGGCATTTTAGGTCCTTTTATCAGTGCTTCATCTGGAGATTCTTCAGCCACGCTTGTAGCTGATGTTCTAACTAACAAGTTACCGGGTATACCAAATATCTCTTTTCCAATTGTTGATGTCAGAGATGTTGCTGCGGCTCAACTTGCCGCCATGGAATCACCTGAAGCAGCTGGTAAACGCTACATTGCCCACAACACGACCCTGCCTTATTCAGAGATTGCTGCTATAATCTCACGAGAATTTAAACCTCAGGGGTACAAGGTCCCCACCAAACCAATAAAGAAAATTATGCTAGGAGTTTTGAGCAAATTCAACTCGGGGGCAAAGTTTGCAGCTAAAAATGAAGGTAGTGATATACAGATCAGCAACGACAAGATGAAGAGTCAGCTGGGTATAGAGCCTCGCTCAGCGGAGACAACAATCATAGATCAGTGCTACACCCTGGTTGATCTAGGACTTGTCAAAAGAAAACCTGGATACCTCGGACATCCCAACAAACGACCAAAAGAGGAGCCAAAAGCTGCAGATGGAAAAACAGATGAAAAAGCAACTGAAAACTCTAAGACAGAGGAGTTGTCAGTAGAACCCAAAAACAATGAGACAAAAACAGAGGAGTCAGAGCCAAAAGTAGAGGAACCACCAGCAGAAGAGCCTAAAGTAGAGGAGCCAAAAGCAGAGCCAGCAGCAGAAGAACCAAAAGCAGAGGAACCACCAGCAGAAGAGCCGAAAGCTGAGGAACCACCAGCAGAAGAGCCAAAAGCAGAGGAGCCACCAGCAGAAGAGCCGAAAGCTGAGGAGCCACCAGCAGAAGAGCCAAAAGCAGAGGAACCAGCAGCAGAAGAACCAAAAGCAGAGGAGCCACCAGCAGAAGAGCCAAAAGCTGAGGAGACAGCAGCAGAAGAGCCGAAGGCAGAGGAGCCAGCAGCGGAAGAACCAAAAGTTGAGGAACCAGCAGCAGAAGAGCCAAAAGTTGAGGAGCCAGCAGCAGAAGAGCCAAAAGCTGAGGAACCAGCAGCGGAAGAACCAAATGTTGAGGAACCAGCAGCAGAAGAGCCAAAAGCTGAGGAGCCAGCAGCAGAAGAGCCAAAACCTGAGGAACCAGTAGCAGAAGAGCCGAAACCTGAGGAACCAGCAGCAGAAGAGCCAAAACCTGAGGAACCAGTAGCAGAAGAGCCGAAACCTGAGGAACCAGCAGCAGAAGAGCCAGTAGCAAATGAATCAGCAGCAGAGGAGCCACCTGCAGAGGAACCAGTAGCTGACGAACCAGAAGAGCCAAAAGCTGAGGAACCAGTAGCAGATGAGGAACCAAAGGCAGACGAGCCAGCAGCAGAAGAGCCGAACGCAGAGGAACCTGCAGTAGAAGAATCAAAGACAGAGGAGGCAGAAACTGAAAACAGTGAATCATGACTTGTTATTTAATGGTGTGTCATTCATTATTAATATTGCATGCTTGTATTAGTGTTGGCGATTCTTAATCATCACCTTCCCATCACTACTACTACTATTATCATTAGTTATCACTACTCATTATTCAATTTCATCAAGAATATGAGTGTATATCACTGTTTGTGTGTGTGTGTAGGTATAAGTTTACAACAATCTGCTAAGTTATTTTGAGTTGAGTATAAAAACCAGCTAATGGTACACAGATAGTGCATGGTGTCCACAAACACAAATACTGTTTGCACATGAGTCCCACAAAGTAACCACCATACTCTGAAGTTATCACAACAAGACTAGACCAGATGGTATCTATGAGCGAGCCGACTGTACTGTGATCATCTACAATGAAACAGGTACAATGGGTTACAGATAAGCTAATGCACAATCCTCATGTGTACGCACCTCACTGCAATAAGGACACTCTCCTGAGACCATTGGTGCATTGAAAGTGCTCAATAGAGGATTGATAGAACTTGCTCCTAAGCTGTGCAACCACTGGGTAAGGAATGCATTGTTGACACAGTACATTGAGTAAGACATAGATGAGTAGTGTCAGATATACAACAGTCTACTATTAAGTGTTGGTAATGTATATAATAGCATACCACAAGAGGAGTTGTGTAGGCTAGAGTGTTTCCATGCATGAGTGTGTGAATGAATATAAGGCAGTACTAGCTTGAGTACGATTGTTTCCAAAGAAGGAAAGTCAGTAGATCAGGTCATAACCAATATGCCACATACCTCTAGTAAGCAGTCATGATGGTAGGCCTTCATGCAGTGAGTGTTACCACACACAACATCAGGAGCATGCCCACACTCACTCCTTTCAACATAACAGATACCACACTCCAGATGATGGTCAACCTGCCAAGAGGTGAACAAAGTAAATTGTACTCAGTTGGCAATTGGCATCGACACACAAAATCTTAACAGACAGCTACTGTGCTGCCGCACAACCTGAGAATGTCACACGATATGTACCGAAGCACTTGTCACTCCAGTACAAACGGCAGTTTGTACAGTACAACTGGATGTCTTTGTATAATGCGTGATGTAGAATATGCATACAGAAATTAAATTCCTTTCATACACAAAGTAGTTAATTACTTAATAGTTAATGATACACAGCACATGTGGTTCAACACGCACTAAATGATATAGCTGTTGTAACTAAATTATAGGATATCGTATAAATAACTACTCAACCTTAATTTTAATTTATAGGGGAAAATAATTATGTGTTCTGCTGTTTCAATAAGCTATCTAGAATACATAATTGTTATGCAACAGAGGTAAACACTAGGCCTAGTGTTGCTGGATAAACCACACAGCATACAGGTCTTTGTGCTGTTTGAGCACATAACTTCACGTGAATGTAAGGCCGTAACAACTATCTGAATGACCCATACTCATGCACTGTGTTTTGATTCTGATCAATCAACCTACACACTATCATTGCTCAGTGATACCTCATTGCTGGTAGAAGTGGAGGGACTTGGAAATGTCAGACCTAAACCTGATTGAAGATTTGCGAGTAAAGACATTGAAAAATTCCTGAAAATGGTAATATTGATTGAGGTGAGAGAAATAGGAGAGAAGGACAAACAAACCAATTCTCTTCATATGAGTACAGCTTGTCACGCAACTTTGATACAACTATAATTATAGAAACAAACATTCAATCGAAAAGTGAAGACAAACCACACTATGTGCATACAAACAGATTTAATGTTTCCCATAGACTTGGTTAATATGCTCCCCAGGGGCAAGTGTACAAAGTAAAACATTGCTTGTACAGTGAAACCTGCTTAACAAGACCACCCTTCGGACCAAAATTTGTGACCTTAATAGAGAGTGTCTATATAAAATCATGTATAGAAGTAGTCTTTGAGACAGGTTTCACTGTATACATAAATAATAAATGACAACACTGATAGCTGTCATACAGCCCAGCCGGCACCAGGTGCTGCTGGTGGATTGAGTGGTATGGCTGTTCACACACAATCCCACATTATTGTGGATTGTATCACACAATCAGAAAATGAAATCACACTATGTAAGTAGGTACAGTCTTCTGACAGACCAAAGGACCAGCATACTCAGCACTTGTCTGATTAAGGTCACATGATAAACCATTTTATATAACAAATTGAAATTTGGCAAAGGATACAATAGTTACAAGTCATGTAGAACTTTTGTATTGAGCAAGTCATGTAGAACTTTTGGACCCTATACACATGTGAATTATGGATTGTTCAAGGGATTCTTTTGTGTGTACTATAAATGTGCACAATCTTTCCAGATGCAGCACTTGTTAGAACACGACATTTGATCACCCTACTGTGGTTCTCACTTTGGTCTGGTCCCAGGAGTGTGTGCTTAGGTACGTGGTTTGGGTTAATGGGGTCCACTGTGATATGGATTGACAGAGCAGTATCTGAGTTGAAAAGGAGTAAGTAAACAGTAAACACATGATACAAGTAATGCACACATAATACTTGTGACCTAAGAAACACACTTAAGTTGATTTTAGATAATTTTATAAGCTTTTATATCCACATTAAACATACAGCATTGTGTGCCTCACCTATTACTATTCTTCGCTGCTTACAAGCATGAGAAGGAAACTGTGGCTCTAGTACCCAACATGACACATCGATCTCATTCATAGTCTGCCAGAATGGTTGGTAACAATCAACTTCCTAAAATAAAGGTTTTAACTCACAAAGCAGTGATAATGTGCTGCTTTAACCTTTTCAAATTGAGAGATCAAATCTTGCAAAGATCCATTAGGAGACCAGGAAGGGAGAAATTGAGAGGGTAGAGTTGATTCACAGTGTGGCGGAGACATAGGATACTGCGGCATAAAAATGAGTAAGAAAACTAATGGAATCACTTTTTTACATCTTCAAGAAAATGAAGTGATAAAATATGCTCTCTGCTTCCTCTGTCACTGTAGCAAGGTATCAAAATATTAGTCATGATAAATACATGACCATACACAGTTTTTAGCTTGAGCATGGTAAAATTTAAATCTATATCGATGACCCTGTAAAAAAAGAAATTTTTTGTTCATACACCGACGTACGGCATCCAGTACCTTTCCCATCCAATGGTTTCTATATCAGAAAGCAAAGCAGAATAGAAAACGGGCGGAGGAGGAGAAGGGCAAAGTGGTCGGACACGCTGGGACTGTTCCTGACAACACAGGATTGAATTACATGAATGACAAGTTCATTCATCTTACCAGTATAGCAACCAGCTCAATGAGAAATGAAGGAAGGTCTTTGCTTTGGGACAGTCTCTGAATTGGACAGGTATACATGTACCTGGCAGAAATCATCAAACAGATGTTGTGACCTTTTCAACTGCTTGCTCCAATCCTCTCAATGCATTGCTCATGTGAAGATCACACTCTAACCTTTACACATGTTACTAACATTGTACAGAAACAAACCACATGTTGTACCTTGCATTTTTGATAGTATTATCATGTGGTAAAGTTATTCTGAGGTAGTAATCCTTTCCCTGTAAACCACATTGTTCACAAAACCACTAAACTGGTCTCTTTCTTACCGCTACAGTGATAAGTCCAGCATAACAACGTCCATGCAAGTCCACTGGCAGCAACAATGGACAAACTCTCTGAATTCCTCTAGCTAGAGAAATAGAATAAGCAATCATTCCTGTATAGGCTTTGGCTTACAGAATTCAACCTCCATCCCACGTGGTCTGATGGGCTACAATTAAAATAAGAGCCACGCCCATTAAATGAGCGCTGAGATGTTCCCTTCAGCTCGTGCACTGTTCCCATCAGCAGAGTCTAGTACCCAGTCAAACAGCACAACAGGTGATCATAGTGCACACGACTTTAAGTTTGATTGATTCCACCTTTTCACTACAGCCAAGCCGGACTGGCTCACTAACACAAGTTATCAACATCCACCAACCCCATCCCCATCTATCAGTGAATCACGTGGAGACGATAAACTAGATCTACAGCGTAAACGGCAATCACATGATCGTGAGGTATTGTCATCAGGCAGTGATGACGATGAGAGGTCACACAGACATCACAAGAAGAGGAAGGAAAAGCACAGGCACCACAAACACCATAAGGAAAAAATCCACAAGAAGGAAGATCATCGTCCTACCAAACCTGCTACAATATGGATCGATGAGGCCGGCGGTCTTGCCCCGAGCGATGCTTACAGAATAGACCACAAGTCAGACGTTAGTAATTTGGGATATGACTCGCTTTACAGCGGTGACACTGCTAATTATCGACGATGGTTTGGTGACGTTTGTGTTGGATTGAGACAAGGTGACACCTTCAAGTTTACAGACTCTCGTAACCGAATATTCAAAAAGAGAAAGGTTGAGGTAAACATAAGGTACCATCGTCAAGTAGTGGCTCAAAATAGTCAAGATGCTTTGCTTCATTTTACCACAGACAAGAGCAAAAGAGGCACAGACAAATATTTGACAGCTGACGTGCTTCCTCTTACTACAGAAGAAAAGGAAGAAAAAGCATCACCATCAGTTGAGATCTCTCCTGAATCTTACATCAGTAAGCACACCAGCCATTATCAGCAGCAACTAGCTGATAATCCTCATGACACTGACTTGTGGCTCAAGTTCATTGCATTTCAGGATGAAGCTTTGGTGTGGGGAAAGCCTCCTGGGTTATTTAGTGGAGATGAATCTGGTAGTTCTAGTAATGTAAGGCATAAGCATCGCTTGGCAGTGCTTGAACGCAAGGTAGCCATTTTTGAACGAGCTTTGGAGAGTAATCCATTGTCTGTAGAGCTGCTGGTTGGTCACATGACGTTGGCTGGGGAGATCTGGGAAACTGAGAGACTAGTCAAGAGGTGGAAGGATATTGTGTTCAAACAACCAAACAAGTCGTTATTATGGTTACGATACATTGAGTTCTGTCAATCTCGTTTCTCATTCTTTCGTTTGTCTACTCTTCGGACCCTCTATTGCAAGGCTATTTCTACTCTAGTGGCTATAATAGATCGCTCTCTTGTATCCCATCGTCCTGAACCAGATGCCGAGAAGCACTTGCTCGCAATATTTCTTCTCTACTGCTACTTCCTGCGTCAAAGTGGTCACGCAGAAAGAAGTGTGGCCTGTCTTCAAGCATTGGTAGAGTTTACCATGTGTTGTCCTGTTGAACTACTTGACAACTCTTGCAAGGAGAGGAAAACATATTTTGAGGCATATTGGGACAGTGGATCGTGTCATGTAGGTGAAGAGGGAGCTGCTGGATGGAGAGCATGGTGGGAAGGACGGAAACAAGGATTTTCAGCAACTCCACTTGGACAGCATCAGTGTCCTGGAGCTGAAATTGATGTTGAAGTTGTAAAACAAGAAAAGGAAGATGAAGAAGAAGAGGAAGAGGAAGAAGAAAAGGAAGATAAAGAAGAAAAGGAAGATGAGGAGCTTCAATTGGTTCGTGTTCCTACTCTCTCTGAAGCTTGGATCAGACTGGAGTCTCACAGGGATGTAGTACACTGTTTCCCAGCAAAAGATGAAGATGAGGATGATGCAGGGCTCGATCCTGAACGAGTGGTGCTCTTTGATGACATTGCATCATGCCTGTTCATTTTGCGAGACACAAAACTGCAACATACGCTACTAGTCGAGTTTCTTAGGTTCCTTGGTGCTCCTGTTCTCTCTCCTTCTTTCCTCTTATCTGTCTTTCCTCATCTAAGCAATATCATCATCTCACCTCAGGAAATTCTTCATCCTTCATTGTCTCTCACTGCAGTTTCTTACCCTCTTCTTCGGCATCATCAGCCTTTAAGTCTTGGAGACGAGGACAAAGCATTTCAAACTACGGTACATGGACTACTCTGCAGTTACTCTCCTAGCGCTCCTTCTCTCTCTTCATCTGTGTCATCCTCTCCACAGGTTAGGCAATTCACATCAAATTTATTCAATCAGTCTCTATCACTATATCCTCTCGGTGATGCAAGGTCTCCTCTGTCTTCACTTGCTGAATCCTGGCTGCTCTACGAGTTTAATATTTTGCAACAAGTCAAGGATGGTCAGAGTAGCATCAGGGCACAGAAGCTTCATTCTCTCTCGATCTCTCTTCTGTCCGAAGGATGGCTGACTGATCACAAGTTTGTCTGGTGGTTCATCGCTCAGTTGGAACAAGAACTAGATTTGAAGCGAAAACCATCCAAGTTGAGCAAGCAATATCTACAGCAATACACATCCACTCCTCTATCGCAAGATGCCAAGCAAGCTCTCTCTCTTCACTGTCAATTCTTTGTTGAGTGTGTGCTAGGTCTACGACCAGCCATGGCATGTTATCGCCGTCACAAGGATAATCGTGAACTCGCTATGTATGCTCTAGTGTTACTGTCTGAAGATGGATTCAACCCAACCATGCTACCTGTCTCTGTTCCCACTGTGTCACCTGCTAGACTACTCAGATCTGGTAGTGCTTTGAGACAAAATGCTCTTCACAGCGTAAAATCATTGTGTGACAGTGCCGACTTTTCTCATTCTCTTTCACTTGTTGCTTGCCATGGGTACTACCAGTATGTCTTGAATGACCTGGAGACTAGCTGTGTAGCTCTACGTGAAGTTGAACAAAGTTTAGAAGAGCAGCTTTATGGTGAAGAGCGCCCTCCACATTGTGCATCCATACTAGAGCCAATCTACATTCTTCACACTCAGCTCATTCTGCATCACTCTCAACATTATCCTATTAAACCACACTTTCTTCGTGAAATTCTGCAAAGGGCACTCAAATTCTTTCCTGATCATTGCTGGCTATTGCAGGCTTACATAGAGTCTGAGCAACACTCGTTCATTAGCGGAGATCTTCGGCGATTCTTTTCCTCTCATGCACCTCAGAGCGTTAATGCATCTTTGTGGTTCCTCACGGTGTTGTCAGAGGTTCAGAGATACCACAGACTGTCACAATTGGTTGCTGGAGGAGAACGAGTAGATGAGCCGGCAAGTGGTCTTTTGCACAGAGTTCGAGCAATACTAGTGCGTGCTTGTCAGGCAGATAATGGGCACTTATGCCCTGCTCTATGGAGATTGAATATGAAGTTTGAAGTAAGCAGTGTTGTTGTGTAGAGAAGACATTTTTTTATGTATACAATGCTTGATTTTTTGCAGGTTGAGAATGGTCATAAGAATGAAGCTAAGGCAGTGTTTTATCAAGCCATTAACCAGTGCCCCTGGGCAAAGGTAACCTTAGTGCACCGATGCGCATGCATTAATTTTTCAATTCAATGGCAGATGCTGTATTTTGATGCTGTGCTGTACTTTCCTGAGGAAATTGAGAAAGTGATTGAAATTGCTGAAGAGAAGGAGATACGATTAAGAGCTCCCTACCAAGAAGCAAAACTGCTTTGGTCTGCAGCAAATGACAACCCCACGTGTACACAATGATAGTTATGCGTTAATAATGATCCGTAATGAGCGGGTGTTCCCATGACCACGTGGAGTGCGCAGCTGCAACCGGCAGCATGTCGCTAGCTGCTGTGTAGCTCCAGTTTGCGCGCCATGCTTTCGTGTTGTCAGTTGGTGGCGCTAGGTTACTTGAGAGAACAAGCAGAGAAGAAAAGTGCCAGTTTTTGTCGCAGGCTCTGCAGAAGAAAGATAAAAATCAACTGACATGGCGACTGTGTGCTGTCTTCAACCAATTACTCAACCTCGGTACTGTCCAGGAATAAAACGACCACTGAGTGAGGCAGATGAGAGTGAAGGGGAGGAAGAGGCTGTCTGTAGACGGCGTTACACACCGGCTTGGTGCAAGTTAGCTCTGTATCAATGCATTCATTGCTGTTCTTTCTGTTACTAGTCGTTCTCGTGTCATCACTCGCAGTAAGGCCAAGATACAACGAATAAACAGTGCTCCATTAATCGATAGTTTCCTAGAGTTGTTGGGTACGTGCTCATGACTCTTCACCCACATAATTAATGCAATTTTCATTACAGAGGACGAGTCCATTCAAGACTTTTTATGGATAGACTCGTGTTATCAAATTTCTGATAGAGTAAGGATGCTGTCTAACTTTACTAATCTCTCATTGTTTTTCACCTCAGTACTTGATAGCCATGGCGTATGTGTACTTCAGACGGGCTCATCTTATGCTGGATGAATACACCCGGTACAACTTTTTCGTTGCACTGTGAGTTCGAGTGACGATTGGTTTAGACTAGTATCATGTCTGTGTCTAGTACTTGTGTGTGGTTGTCATACCTAAACAATTGAGCAGTGAAGTGTTGAATATTTGTTCACTCACACATGTCGATCTGTGAATGGATTATTAATGTGTGATGGAGTATCTGTCTCTCTTTAGATATCTTGCTAACGATATGGAGGAGGATAATGATGATGAGAAGTATGAGATATTCCCGTGGGCTCTTGGGGAGGGTTGGATAACCAAGTATCCTACATTGCTAGCTAGTCGTGATCTGCTTTGGAGGAGAATGGACTTTCGAGCTGTTGTTAGTCGGCGGACATGTGAGGAGGTATTACATTACATGATACAAGTACAAGCCTGTTAATTGTTGCACAGACACCAGTACTGTTGTAGTAGTAAAGTCTGTTACTCTAAACGCCAAACTAGGTTTAAAGAAGCCTCACGAAATTTGTTTTGCCTGTTCTTAAATTTTGTTTCATTCTCAGGTAATAGGTTTGTCACCAGACCATGCTATATGGCAGCGTCACAGACAGAACCATCATGGTGGGGCACTGCGCAGCTACATGAAGCTACCTACCCCACGATATGGTCGCACATCTCCCTCATTCTGTCAACAATGTAGCCATGCTCGACAGCACAGCACTCTCTCCCTCCCACCGTGGGAACCTGTGCCAAAAGTAGCGATTGACTTACTGGATGAAATTGATCAACGCTATAACCAATGCGCAACATCAAGCATGAGAGAGTCAGGTATGATTGCGAGACATATCATTACAACCATAGTGTCATAACTATCCGGCTATGTCACAAATATTTGATTGTCATGAATGCCTTGCTGTAGATTTGTTGGATGAAATAGATCAGCGCTACAGCCAGCATGGACCAAATGTGAAGCGATCAGGTCTGTTGCATATGTGTGCATGCATGCGTGTGAGTAGTGTTTATAGACCATGGATGATAGTCGTGTGTTGTGACGTCACTACTAACCACACAAATGGAGGTGCTAGTAACTAGCACACTTTGTTCCCTTGCCACTGGAATGAATGTATTCTTGTGCCTCATTATGTGCTTCTTATTCAGATTCCTTCCATTCAATAATTATGATCTCACAGCACATCTGTTGTTATGTGCTAATTATGTTTTCACACGATTTTGGACGATATAATACGATGGTGCAATATTGCTGTTAGAAATTTGCCAAATCTCGCCATACATAGTATCAACAAGTTGGCAGTAAAGTATAATTGCGCTGAGTAATCGTCAGACCACAATTGATTCATAATCAAGTTTTTGTCCAATTAAACTATTGGATTGCTAGTGTCTATTGTGTTTACCAGTTCATGCAAGCTGTGATGCACGGTTGTGGTCTTACTAAAATTTGTACCAGTACAAAGTTGTCTGTAAATAAAACAAATAGCACATAATGTGCATTATCAATAGTCAAAACACTACTCACTGTTCCTTTGTTCGGCACCAACACAAGGCTAGTTGTGTTATATTGTGTGTGGGTGTCCTGTTCATGATCATTGGTACCAATCCTGAGTATATGTTAGCTGGATCAGTGTATTAAGATATCAAAGAAAGGACATACACTGTACTGTAGTATCAACAAGTGTAGGAGTGCATGTGTGGGTAGTCCCCTTGGCTGTACAACAAACACAATTGTTTGCCAGCGTGTCCTTCTGCGTGTGTGTATGTGCAGGGCTGCATCATGTTGTATGAAACCTCATGTGTGTGCATGACTCTTGGCTTCTGCCCTTGTAGACTTGCGTGATTCGCGGTTATCTGTCACAAATAGGACTCACAAACATCACTCCGAGACAAGAAAGGAGGAATGATAACTCATGTAGCTCCTCATCATGTTATGTTTATACCCTATGGACCTCTCGCTCACTCTCTTTCTTCAGCAGCCGCCTGACTGCCTTCAGTTAATGTATACTGCCAAGATTTTATCACTCATTCTGAATTCGAACGTTATCTCTCTTATAGTACTCACCACCATATTATCACAACACACTAGTACTATGTATCAGCTTTATCGCTCATTAATACAATCCAATGATACAAGTTTGCTCTGATCTTCAGAGTACTTATATAAACTGTCATTTGTTATCAATGTTGCATTGTGTCAAACTCTTAAATGAGGTGTATTGTGTGGACTGTGGTCGACTAAGCAAAGATCCACAGATACAAATCCACAACTGCAGCAGTGCAGGTGTAAACCATAGCATCAATCTGTTGTCATAGCCAAGTTCAGTTGTTACAATGCTTGTTCGTGTTCACATTCTTCTCAAAAGCTGGCTCAGAAACCCTGTGACGCGAGAGACAAAAAGACTGATTCATTTAACACGCTCTCACATCTCATTACTGATAACGCAATTGCTGCTATATTCTTTCGTGTGAAATTTTAAGTTGATTTTGTTTTGTAATTCAATATTGGTTGATATTCATATCGTGGCTTCTCAATGCCTTGTAGGTTTGAATTGGTAGGAGTTCTGATATTAAGAACCTGAAATTACAGTATTATTGTATGAGACTGCTTGTCATGGTGATTGAGTGTTACATCAACGGAACCATAGAAACAGACGAGCATTGATATCAATATTTTGTAGTGCAAAGCATTCCTGCGTTGATTGAATTTTGGCTGTGTAAGAATAGAGTGTTGTTGTGCAAAGATTTTAAGAAATACCTACCAAGTGCTTACTTGCCTGTGAATGATTCTGGGCACCGCTGTATAATTATTGTACTACAAACTATTTGTATAATCGGTGTGAATTGAGTATACAGTATTTGAATGGAGTACGTGCTGTAGTATTAACCTGTGTGTGGTGAGAAGGTCTCACTGGATAAGGCATATGGTGGTTGTTTACTGGTGGTCTAGCTGGCACCTCTGTCAAGCTCCACATCCCTTTACTTCCTTCTAGAGGCAAAAGCAGATGTTTACTAGAAGCTGGTCTCACTGCCCAAATCTTGTGATCAACTTCCACCACCTGGTGTAAGTCCAATAGTAGATTCCTCAACCGTACATGGCTAACCAACTGTATGACTTGTGTAATGCAGTATAGAAGAGATACATGTTTGTTTAACAGCATAACTACATTGGTGGGATGATGAGAAAAGGAAATACCACCGAATAGTAATGATGATATTAAACCACTAAATGAGTGCAACTTGCATGACGGGGATTTCAAAGCACAGAGGTGCTGGGTACATGGAGATAATAATTCATTTGCAATCTGAGCTAGACACACCGCAACAATTCCCTGCATGGAGAATGGATAGGTGGTCTTCCTCAAAACACTGACAATTCTCACAGTACAGACAAACTGACTAACACCGTCTAGACGCCTTACCATATACCATAGTTAATTAAATCTGTCAGTTGTAATAATGGGGACATTTTGCGGAGATGTACCTTGGACCATGTTTGAAACCTAATCATGCAACAGTCAGGTGAGCTGACATTAGTCATCTACCTCAGCAGTGTATGACAGTATCTTACGTAACATTACTACCATGATGTCATGCCTGTACTTGAAGCATTGATCTGATGTCATACGCAACAAAAGGCAGTGTACACTTATCAATGTCAAAATGGAATGCTGAATATGAATGATATTCTGCGTCAATGAGCGACTTGTGACAAATTGACACCAGAACTAGACAATAATCATTTAAAAATTTTGAGCATGCATTCTTAGTATTGTTCAGTAACACTAATCCGATTACATTTGTGGTTATCTTTGAATCCTTTGATTTTTGAGCTCACCAAACAACACAGCCTAACACAATAGCAAGCTAAATACATCATTGAAACATGATCCTCAGTCGAGACTACTGGAGCCCTAGTTCATTATACTGTCAGGAACAACGGAATGTAGATTGAACCACAAACAAACATAGGAAGTGTAACTCAATCAGCTCTGATACCACAATGTCACTGCTGATAAGAGAACTGGAAGTTGCTCCCCGTCAGGGGAAGATAAACCAGTCCCTGCTATAGTGTGTTTACTATTGTGATCTACTTTGGCAAGTAAACAACCAGAGAATTAAGTGACTTAAGAAGATATTCAGCGGTTCTAACACATAGTCTGGTTGCCGTACATCCAAGAATACCTGCATATGTAACAAAGATAGTGTTGAAGTACAGTAATTGGTTCTCAGCGTCAATTGATGCAGGTACCAGCAGGTCTCTAGATTCTTAAAGGAATGTCACTTACTCACTCATTTCATACCCAACTTGTGTGCTCAACCATTATTTTCAGGTGATTCTTTCATACCTCGAATGAATGCACCTTCCTCTATTACCAACTGTGTTTTGATTCAAATATAGGTGATCAAAGCATCTAGTACACAAGTAGCAATTTTCTGCTTGTTTAGTGACTGATGCTTGAATTGTGTGATTTGAGCATGTTAAAACAACTGCATATTGACACTATAGGGGGTGTCTGTACAAACAATGGTAAAGTTTGTTTTCTATAAAAACCTGTTTCTAGAAAACTATCAATTTGTGAGTATTAGATTCCAGCAACTACCTAATCAACACCCACACAGCTGTTATTTCAAGAGCACAAAAATGGTAACAAAATAATTATAGCAACACTTTAGAGGCTACATAAGGCATCATGATAATTATATGCTGTGTTGCTGTGCTCCGTGGAAATCCCCTTGACAATTTTCGGACCAGTACGTGACTAGACTTCCTGTTTACAAATAACTGTTCATTTCCACTAACACATGAGTAGGAAAATGTAATCAACCGTCATCAAAGTAATGTTCGATACATAGATACATACTTTCAGTCTGGACTCAACCAGATTAAAAGATTGAATCGACATAACACAAGTGTTTTTAATACTTAGTTAAATTCTGTTTACCTTTACTTCTTGGTATATAGACTAAACTATTAAGAACATGCTTGTAATAAACTTCTGGTTACTTTTTTAGCAAGTCAGTTATTTCAAATTACAGTTGTGATGATAAAAAAGAATTCTGATGATCCATTTTCACATTCTTCTACTTCCCATGTGACCTGATAGATTGTACTTTGAGGGAAAGCGTAAATTCAGTGTTTTGAACTGATATTCACCACTTAGCTGCTATGCTAAAATATGATGGTTGTACTATACAGTGAGTGGATAAGCATCTGACAGCTTACATTGATACACGCTGCTTAGATCACCTGTTGCTACTATCATCACGAAATTGCCGTGCATGAGCATGTAGAGTTAATACTGGTCTCATTGATGTTGCATAATATTATTTGGCTTAAAAAAATAAGAAATTGTCTGTTTTAGTCTCTTACCACTACAACCAAAGGATGTCTGCTACATCAGTACATATGAATGCCGCCAAACAAGTTCATGTCTCAGTTTTTGTATGTACATTAAATTTTGATAGACAACCAATAGTTTATATTTCCCAGTCCCATAAACAAGCTAACTTAACTTTATTTCAACCCAGTTTCAACCAGTATTCTGTGCATGCACACAGCACTCTATGATAATCATGTTCTACTACATACACACACACCTGAAATACATATGAGCTCCTGAACCACTGCCTGCCCCATGCAAGCACACATGCACATAAAGCTACCCAGACCAATAGTCAGCATGCCCATATGCACAATTACCCATTATGTCTTTCTCATGCTATAGGAAGGAGTATAGATCCCCATTTTTATACATACTCTTCAAATGTCAGTTTACATATCAGTAGTTTTTGTTCGAGTGACTGTGTAATTTAAATGTTCCTGGCTTGCAGCCAACAGACAAAGACAAATTTCCATGTCTCTTATATTTCCCATTCTCCAGAAGAAACAGGCTCTTCTTCCTCATGCATGTGGTCTACCGCTAAGACAGATTCTTCAAATTAAATGTCTGCAAACATATATTATGTTTTAGCACAGAAATTCCAACTAGTTGATCTCCTGAGGACATTTTCAGGGGTGTTACACTCTTTGAGTCTCATAACTGGTACTACATGTAGTCCTGTGATGACGTAGGCCGGATATGGAAGCCACCCAAACCACGTGTACTGGGTTTATAACTCTTCTGCGCATGCCTGCAAGCTATGGTTGATATCTGTTATCCATCTCCTTATACGGCGCTGTAAAAGGCTGGTACACTCAGTTGCCGTAGATCGAGTCTCTGGCGATTCTGGAATCAACACCTTCTTCCATACAAGGCAACTCTGCGGCTGACTTTACCGGATATAAAGCGATGCGCCGATCACGGAGCTCACAGTTCCCCGCTGCCACTGCTAACGTAGCGTCTACGCTCAGCCCCCCTAAACCCCCTCAAAGCAAGCGCTTTCGGTCTGCTGGTCGGACTGCTGGTCAAGCCTCAATCCCCTCTACTAGTACGAACACAGCAAATATGCTTGGAGACAATCGGTTTGGTAACTCCACCGAGACGGCACCCAACCCCTACCCCCTTCCCCCATTCAAAACGACAATGGCTACTCCCGCCACCACCAGTCAACATATGGACGACAACGATCGATCCAGCGTGAGCGACAACGACTCCGTGCACTCTCCGCATGAGAGAAACGAAGCTGCTGCTGATGCAAGTAAGCCAAAGCCTGCGCCCGGGAAAAAGACCCGCGGCCGAGTCAAGATCGAGATGCAGTACATACAAAACAAATTGCGCCGATACACCACCTTCAGCAAGAGAAAGTCTGGAATCATGAAGAAGGTAAATATGAGAGAAGCAATGTGTAATATTTAACCTATGTGATTCTAAAGAAGAACTTGCTCACTTTATAATAATTATTATCTTTCTTATTGTAGGCATACGAATTGAGCACTCTAACTGGCACCCAAGTGATGCTGCTAGTTGCCTCTGAAACCGGACACGTGTACACATTTGCAACACCCAAGCTGCAACCAATGATTACCTCCGAGGCTGGAAAGGCACTGATACAGACATGTCTACACACCCCAGATCCCTCTGCCCCCGGTGGGGAATACGACATCCGCATGTCTGTCGGTGGATACGAAGAGACTGACCTTGGATATTCCATGAACGAGGAAGAAAGCTTTAAGGTGTGTTTTAACAACAAATACATTCACTTAGTGCCAAAAAGACAACATCCTCAACAACATCTTTCATTTCTTTACTGTTAGTTTCACTTCATCTAAATTATCTTTCCTCTTCCTTTCTCAGGCTGGACTAGAAAACGCACATCTCATTCAGTCCACTTCGATGGCTCCTCTTCTCAACTCACACAGTGTAGTCCTTCCTCAGGGAATGATGCCGATGTCCTTCGCGACCTCTGCTTCTCTTCCTGATCAATCCATGGGACTGATGTCCGCTCATCAACTCCCTGCCTACTCCATTCCTCCCACCACCTCGGTTGTGTCCCCACATAGCCACTCCTCCCCACCCTCGTACTCACCAACACACTCTGCCTCACCACAGAGGACATTCCCGGGGAGTCCTGCCACAGTCCCGTACTCACAGTCCATGCCACCACCTCCAATGATGATGGATGAACTAGCCTCTGGAAGTAGCCCCATGAGAAAGAGCCCCGAATCACACTACCTCCATCACGGATTCGATAACAGCCCAAGCAACAGTCCCATGGGTGCTTCTCATTTCCCAGTACGGACTCACTCACCATCTCACTCTGGACTATACTCTGGTAGTCCCACGATGATGTCCAATCACTCGCCTGTGGCACATTACTGAGTAGCTATAGTAGTGACTATTTTCACCATTTGACTAACTGCTCCATTCGCCTCTCTTCTCTATCTCTTGCATGTACAATAACTGGTGTATGTGTTGTGTGTCTGTGTCTTGAGCTGGTCTCAAGTTTTTGAAGCAGGGCTTCAGGTAACCATCCCCACTGGACAATTTCCCTTCCTTACCCCTCTCGGCCGTCTCCACCAAAAACTCTCTCCCCCACTGCTGGTCAGTGGTGTCGTACTACCATTGGTAGCTGGTCTGCCACACCCATAGTTAATAATACTTTCCCATTACTCTGACACTTAAAACATTTTTACCAAAAAAAATTAACAAAATGAATGATCTTAAGTCAGTTCAGAATACAGAGCTACTAGTTGAGAGAATGCTTGCATGCTGTGAGAGTTAGCGCAAGTCAAAATACTCATGTAGAAACACCATGAAGATTTTCTTGAAATTCGTCACCATATTTTCATCTATGGCGTCACCATTGTCTGACAATGTGTGCCACACACGAGGGAATGGGACTGGAATGAGATGGACAATCGGCACTCCTAGTGTGGGACAAGAGGGTGAAAATAATAGAGAACAGAAACAGATAGTGATAGAGATAATGCAATAGACAGTGAAAACAGATGCCACAAAACCCAGACGATGACGTTGCTATTAGCATCGATGATTAGTGCCAGTTTCAAGCGTAGCCTTTGAACGAAGCCCAACACAGAGGCAAACACTAGTTGATCATGTTACTTGTAACAAGATAAAGTAGCAGTCAATATCTCATATATACATTCCTCGCTGACCACAAGATTGAGAACAACAAGTTTAGTAAGGAAATACCCCTGAGAGAGTATGGCTGCCAACATATAATACGTGATTACCGGTCACACAGGAATATTACACGGTGCAGAGACTCTATTACACAATGTTTCTCTCGCACACACCTCTGCGCAGGAATGGTAAGTGATCATCTTCTACTCCTCCAAAACCGTACGAGCTCCTAGTCTCTAAGTAGGCACTGGTGTGTCCTTCAAGATGACCCTCCCTATGAAGACGTTGCTCTGAAAAGGAAAGGATAAGAGAGAGGAAGAAAGAGGGTAGAGGAAAACATATTCACGATAGTTAATATTCACAATTCATCACATGTACTCCATGACATGCACCGTTGCAGAAATGAATGCTATAGCAAAGGACAGTGGTAGAGAATTCATTGCCTGCATGTGCTCAACAGACACTCACTATATGTGTGACCAATAACATTATAGAGCAATAGTACTACAGTGTGAGTACAATTTAGTGAGTGGTCAGTCACACAGCGTGACAAGACACGCATACTGGCGTGTTCCTTATCAGAAGAGACACTTTGTGTGTGAATTGAGCGTGTGTGTATGCGCGCGGCACGTGTATCTGTGTGATAACAAACTTTACTGCTCTGTCATTGTACATGTCTCTCTTCCTCCGTCCCTTTCTCCCTCGAGCAAGACACCACTCACCCACTACCATCACAATCACAAACATCCCACCAATGACCGTACTAGGTAAACAGAGCATACCACAACCCTCTCCCACACACAATGTGTACTCATCAATTAACATTCCCACGTACAGTCATGTGATCTATAAAATATAATATACCAAGCTAGCACACACGCAGTGACCTCTTAGGAGTCTGACAGTGCAGAGTAGAAATATGTACATTAGCTACCTGCAACACGGTTACATAAACTAACAATAATAACAATAATAATAGAGTTTGTTTTGACCTCTGGAGTGTGAGACTAGAGACGAAACACAGCGAATATTAGCAAGTGTAAAATAAATACACACAAGACAAGTCTTCAACTAGACGTCAGCATTACCTCTGTACATACAACTAGACTCAGCCATTACCTCTGCACATACAAGTATTCACGATGAATTATGAATAATTTGAGAATGATAAATATTGTTAACTTGGTTAGTGTGGTATGCAATAATCGTCATCACTGAAATACCTATTTTAGCAAGTCGTTGAAACAGTTTCGAGCCTGATTTCTGCATGTCATAAAACTTGGGGTAAGGGTCTGTAGATCCAATTAGATCAAGAAGAATCAGAGCTTCCTATTAGAACAGAGAGAGGAAGAGAGCTGTGATGATAGCACAACAGCAGGTGAATCAGGTGATTGATTAACTCCTTGTTACTAGCTTGAGTGCAAAATAGTGAGGGCACCACAATGCTTCATAACAAGATTCCACTTTCTCTCTCTCTACCCACTCTCATAATAGTGGGAGGAAAATCAACACACAACAAAAAACCACAGCATATCATTAAGGTCATATTAGCAATACAAAGCCCTATGTTTAGGGTGTGGAGAGATACATATTCTTGGTGTGGCACTAGGGATGGTCTAGTAACCATAAAACTGCATTAGATTCTGATGCCAGCATAGAGTTGCTAGCGTAGAAATGACGCTAGACTTGATTTCTGTTCCAGCATTGTAAAACCGCATTAGAGCACCTATCAGATTATTGAAAATCGATACCAAGATTTAATACACAGGTTAAAAACACATTTTCTTCAAAGTTCAGAACGTTTGTAAGTCATGACGCTCAAAGTCTAAGATCATTATATTTCTAGTGAACCGTGAAATATTATCTTAGTAACATGTGTAATAATTTTATTTTTAACTCTTTGAGTATGGCTCACTATGGCTTGTAATC
>CBDBDR010000016.1:0-6112 GCA_965203965.1 Thermodesulfobacteriota bacterium
ATCTCTGCAGCTCGATGGACAGCGAATTGCAAACCAAGTACCGTAACCCTCGCGCATGCGCCAAGGGTTAATTAGCTTTATTCTCTAGAGTATTAGGGAGGCACGGTAGTGACTCCCTATGTAGGGATGAACGAGAAAACAAGATGGCGGCTACATACAATGTATTAGCGTTCAAACGCTGATATTTCGCCTGGTGTTGAATTTTATACGTCTTTAGACACTTAGACACTTAGATCTGCTCTCTGGCGTTGCCCCATCTTACAGTAGCAAGGAGATTGCTCGGAATTGTTACTAAAGTGACGAACCTGGAAACGGTGAAAATCGAGTTTCGTCATCTTCGTTTTCTTCTTTCTTTCGTTCTTCTTTCTTCTTTCTTTCTTCCACTCGCCTAGCGCCTTTATGCGAGCAGTGCCGAGACCAAAACATCCACGAACAGTCGTGAAATTCTCCTGGCATGTGCCTTTTGAGCTTTGTTTTTAGCGTAACAGCAATCTAAGTTCCGCGATTTCTCGATTGTGATCCATTGTCAGCTTAGTGTTAGACGCCATTATTGTGATTGCGCAATACGCACGTGACCAAGCAATGGTAGCGCACGTGACCAAGCAGCTAAAGTATCGCTGCGCCGTGTGGATCGGAGAACACACACCCGGCATTTGTCTGGAGTCTTCGAAGAATGGTAAGCTCGTGTAGGATCGCCATTCTGCACTTGCCAGATAATTATAACCGCCGTATAGGTCTACAAACAAGTGTGGGCGGGGCTCGTATGCACTGCATGCATGCGTAGGCGACTAGGCAGACCTGATACGTACAGCTTAACAATTTTAGCTACAAGTTTAAGAAAAGCCATCAACAACAGGAATACTAAACTAATGGTGGAAACAAAGACTTCTCCGTACTTGCATGTTATTGAACTGCACTTCACTAAAAAGAAAAAAGGACACAAACAAGAAATTAAAAAGATTTCTATCGAAATCAAAAGGATGTAGTGATGAAGAAATCTACCACTGGTTCACAATGTAAACCAACAAGGAACAAGCATAGAATGGTAACACGATTGACTTGCTAACAGACCATAGATCCCTACATCAGTGGCTGTACATAAGATCAATATTTTGTCACAAGCTGAATTCTATTCAAAGTGTCAGTCAACAGTAAATAGCTTAACTAGCTATAGTCTGGCCACAGCAGCCACTGATGTAAGGATCTATGGTCTGTTAGCAAGTCAATCGTGTTACCATTCTATGCTTGTTCCTTGTTTGTTTACATTGTGAACCAGTGGTAGATTTCTTCATCACTACATCCTTTTGATTTCGATAGAAATCTTTTTAATTTTAGGTATAGCTACATTCTGATGTAAATAAATCTACTGTTCTCAATTCATAACAATCCTAAATTTAATTCACAAAACGAACAATAAATTGATGTATTGTTGTCATAGAAATTTAACCCAAATCAGCTGAAGTACGTCAGGAAAATGTGTGCTGTCTTTGTAGAAGATCCAGATAATACATGGCACGCTTTGAACGCTGAAGTAAAGAGGAGAAACAGTATGTGTTAGTACACACGAGCACAATACGTCCTGCCAATAGCGTAACATGCAAAAAGATAAAATAGAGGCTAAAAGATGCTGCCACAATCTTACCAAAATGGAGAAAACCAAAGAAGTCTCACAAACACAAATCATAAGAGAGGTACAAGCACAATACATTGACACAGGAGACATGCAAGCATTAAACATACAAGAGACGCAAGAACCAAACATGGACATACGAGAGACGCAGACGTGCAAGCACAAAACACAAGTCAACAAACAGCACAGAATTCAAAATCATGCCACTTCGTAATTCCAGAGGTAAAGATTTAAAACTTGTAAAAGTTACAGAACAAGCATAGGCCATGAGCCTGAGCCCAAAATTTTGGCTTTTGGTATCATCTGGAGGGACTAAGGTTCATAGTAATTTTTTAGAAGCCCTACACATCTAGAATCAGAAAATGTGTGATAGCATTCCAGAATTAGTAGCTTTTGGGTTTTATCAAGGTTTTGTATCTACTGTTAGCCAGCTTGAATAATGATTAGATAGTAATTAAATTCATTCTCCTTTAATCATATTCACAACAATGATTCTGCATGATTAACAAGCAATGGAACTACTGTACTTCATGCTGTAAGATTATCGAAGAAAGCTTTATTAATACTTAGACTTAGCCTGTAGCAGGAGCCCATAACGAGAAGGAGCGTCCAACACTAATACATTTCCTCGGTACCAACCTATGACCAAAATCCTCAAGTAGAAAGTCCATATTTGGCAGACCAGGTCCAGCCCCTTGTAACAAGGCCACGCCACTGTCAAAACAATTGTTCGTTCTGTACGTACGTACATTATACGTGTAATTGTACGTCGCGTAAATGCCCAGTAAACATGGTCAGCCGTGTGTGCCCGCTTCTGGCCCGAAAGAGGTGTAGTAGGCGTTGTTTCGACATCTACAACGCTGACAGCTGGTTCCATACTTCATGCACCGAGTACCACTGAACTAGCACTCGATCGTACTCGTACTCGTGGTTGTGTACGTATGTTACTACGAAAACGAAGTAGTTATGAATATCATTAATGTTAACCCAACAGTTTACACAGCGGTCCCCATATATGGACTTCCTACTTAAGGATTTTGGTCATAGGTTGGTCCTGCACGTTGGACGCTCCTTCTCGTTATGGGCTCCTGCCTGTAGTGATCTGCTCTGGAGACAGATGCCCTTGGCATGTCATAGCAAGATAAGGACATTTTTTTGTTCATTGTGTGAAACTAAAACCCAGAGAAGATGGGCATAAAAACCCATCCTGAAGATGAGTACAAAGAAGTTGCTGCTACTGTACATACTGCATAGTAGTATAGATGTATACAGAGCCATTATTGTATACATGCTTATACATTGGATGATACAATATAAATGTTTTTGCAGCTAAGTCCATTGAGAAGGCTGATCTCCCAGGAGCACTGGCTAAATCAATCAGAGATGTCTGCAGCACTTATGAAAGTGAGCCACTATAATGTAATGTGTTAATATAGTGTAGTTCTGGTATATGTTGTCACACCAGCTGATGTCTCATTGATCTTGGGGCAATGATTCAAGTACCATAAATCCTTAACATTGCCAGCTAATAACGACATCCTGTTACAATTTCCGTATACTATCAAAACTTAGGTCCGTATGTTCACTTTAGTTAATGTATTGCAGTGGCGGATCTAGGGTGGATCCAGAGGTGCGCGCGAACCCCCCTTTGCGCTCAATAATGATATTCACAGGCTAATTAATTGCCATACCTTATGAAGAAATTAGTTTACACAATCATAACTAGGGTTTGTCCCACGTTCACCACTTGCAAGACTGCAGTCAGCTGGCTAAACTAACAAGTGAAAATGAATTCAACGCAGAATAGACTAGATTTTGACCAAAAGTGGGCGTGGTTTTCAAAAATTCGCGTCGCGCAAGCGCGCCCATTCCACTGGGAACCCCCCCTTCTCCAATCCTAGATCCGCCACTGTATTGTGTTCATTGGAAGATGAACTTCTACTCGGCGTCCTGACTTCCACAAACTAGATTTTCACTTGGTCGACCCAGGATAGCAAACTTCAGCCTATTAGCTATCGATTAAGCTAAAAATGTTGCAGTAGAGTTGAAAAAAGTCAGTTCCAAAACGCACTTCAAAGTCGCGACTATCGCCCAATTGCTAATGTATTAGCTGATGTCAAAATATGATTTTTATCGATTTTTGAGCGACTGTAACTAAAAAACTAAACTCGATTTTGAGTTGGTCGACCCCAGGTCTAATAGAACAGGGTCTGAAGATTTGAATGGTGTGTTCAAAATTGAAATCCAAAGAAAAAAGTAGGTTCCACTTTTGAGGTGAAGTTAGGTAAGAAACAAGTTTTGCCCGGGAAGAAATGAAGTACAGCAGTTGCGTTTAGTACAGTTTGAGCATGGTTTATTCAGTTTAAACTGTAGCGCTAGTATCTCAGACTATCCCTAGACTGTCTAGAAGCTAGTACTTGGCAATTCTAGTGTAGCAAAGGCTAGGGAGGGAGCCAGAAGTCACTCCGTGACCGCCATTCTCTATGAGCTCCGATTTCGTCGCGCTGCTTACTTTCTGTTCTGAAAAGAACATTTTTACAGGTAATACATAAGCTTGAGCTTCTTAGCATAGCTATACACAACCGTGTTGAAACAGTGGACGTCTACTGCAAGCGTTGTAGAGCTGTGAAGTTGCCTACCTGCACCATGCTAGCGAACGGCAACAAGGCTTTGTGGTTCAGAGCGAAGGAAACAGACGTTCAAGGCGCACCAATAGGAGTCCTTTTCAGTACCACAGACGCTACTGGGACGAGTAGAAACTGTGCAAGAAGACACACAGTGAACTATGATCCAAGGTGACCTTCACGGAACGGAGCGGTTGTCGTTAGCAACCCGTTATATTAATCGTGTTACATTACAAGTAAATCGTGTTCTGTGCATAAACATAATTCCGTGTGATGTCCTTTATTTCTGGTAATGAGCCCTCCTTGAATACAGTATAGACACCTGAAGCTTGGGTATCATTTGAGTAAGAATGAACAGATTTCACAAAACCCTTGGCGTGTTGCACATTGCCTCCTAAGTTATGGTTTGCAGAAGGAGCTTTGCAGCTAAAGCCAACCTGCTTGCTATTGAAACTGCACTGCTAACCAGAAGACAGCAAAGTGCTAACCACAAGACAAGTGGGCGTGACTGTGATCACTGAGTAGGTAGCCAATGCTCTTGGCTTTAATAGGTAGGGTTGGGCGATACCAAAAATATCATCTGGCGATTATCATAATACAAATTATCACGATATTCAATATTATCACGATAATTATTACTCAAAAAAAATTTGGGGGGAAAATTATTTTAAGTTCTTTGACAAAAAATGAGAGTGTTTACATGGTCAGGCTTCAAACGACTACGAAATGGATCCACAACGAGGCCTTCTTTGCTGAATATCCTTTCTGACAGAACACTTGTTCCCGGCACACACAGGTATTTTCTTCAAATTTTTTTTACTGAGTCCTCTAAACAGTACTCGGATTCTGTCTTTATTCTTACTCCGCTCGTGGATGCTATCATGACCAAAAATGATGCTCCAATGGCTGTGCTGCTTGAAGAAATTAGGTTACGGAAGAACAAAGTAAAGTCTGATCACAGATTACACAACACTCAGTTTTCTTCTACTTTGTATGATACTCTTTCTGACCGTCCCCTAAGGAGATGCCTCGAGGTTGCTAGTGAGAAAGGTGCCTCATCTTGGTTAACAACAATACCTATTGCTGAACATGGTTTTCATCTCCACAAAGGCGCCTTCCGTGATGCTGTTTGTCTTAGGTATGGCTTGACTCCCTCCAATCTCCCTTTGGAGTGTATCTGTGGTTCCTCATTTACAGTTGATCATGCACTGAATTGCAAGAGAGGTGGCTTTACTTTTTTGCGGCATAATGAGCTGCGCGACATTACTGCTGAGCTCCTGTCTGAAGTATGTCCTGATGTTATGATAGAACCCCCTCTCCAACCACTGTCAGGCGAGTGTTTTAATTACCGCTCAGCCAACATTGATGACAATGCTCGGGCAGACATAGCTTCCACTGGCTTTTGGTCTCCTCTACACCGCTCTTTCTTCGACATCAGAGTCTTTAACCCTTTTGCTTCAACCTATTCTAGATCAAAATTAAAGGCCTGCCACAGGAGAAATGAGCTTGTAAAACGCCGTCAGTACGATGAGAGAATCAGGACAGTTGAACATGGATCATTCACACCTCTCGTTTTCACTACAGCTGGAGGGATGGGGCAATCTGCCACTACATTTTACAAACTCCTTGCCTCATCAATTTCTGACCGCCACTCTAAACCTTATTCAACAGTCCTCAGCTGGATCCGCTGCCGCTTATCCTTCTCTCTTTTGAGATCAGCAATCATTTGCTTAAGGGGTGCTAGATCCTCTCGCCATAGACCAGTATTCTCCTCTGCTGTCCATATGGATCTCGCCATCTCAGAGGGGAGATTGGAGTCTGACTAACTGTGCCAAAATTAATTTTGACTTATTTCAAT